>JABDFE010000004.1:1841-48893 GCA_013286675.1 Chlamydiota bacterium | reverse complement strand
AAGAGAAAAACCTTTTAATTTTTTTAAGCGGTTGATTTCTCTGAGGAGCTCAGGCTCTTTTGGTACAATATTCTTAGCTTTTAGAGCTTTTGGATATTGGGGATATGTCACTTCATGTGCAAAAAGCACCTCTTCTAAAGATCTTTGAGAGAATTCTCTCTTCAACCCTTCAATATTTGTAAAAGACTGATCAACACACCTGCACCCTACGAACATATAAATAGGCTTTGTACTAGTTGTTTCTTCATGCTCTAAGAGCCTTAGAGTACGATCAGGCTGGACCTCAAAAAGAATGGTAAATCGATTTAAATATGTACCTGGGCGTTGAATGAGATTGACCTGAAGGCCAATCAATGCCAGAGGCATAGATAGCAAAAGATCGTAGATAGCTTTTGAAGCATACAAGCTAGGTAAACAAGGACGATTTCGTTCATCGATGAGAACATATTCGCCGAATAGATACTTAGTCCAAAGTAATGCTGGGTTAACATCTTCTTGCAATGTTTTAACATTGAAAATCGCTAGAACTTTTTGCCAATGCTTTATGAGCTTTATCGTTGATTTTTTTGTTAACTGGACACCCAATTTCTTGTACTGTAATAAAAGAGAATTATATTGAATTTCTTCAACATTTTGATCATTCATCCCTTTGGAGATACAGCAAGCAAAAGCCAACCCTAAATATATCAACTCTGGAGATAAATCCACTACCAATCGATGATCCCATAAAAATTGCCGAAAATTTTTCGAACAAAGATCCACAACATCCATATTAATAAGCTTATCTAAAACTTTTTTTTGAGTTTTTTCAAGCTTATTTAAAGTCGCAAGGATTTGTGTTTTAAATTCTGGATTCTCGACCAGGCGTGCTAATTTGAAGATCGTATAGGATGATGCGTAGCAGGAATTATTCCCTATTAAGGCGTCAAACTTGCGATAATGATGATCTAAAAACTGGAGGAAGGCATCCTGTAGAAGGCATAAACTGAAGAAGTAATGCGTCAAAGAATTTTTTAAAGCTTTCTCATCTGTGATGGGATGTTCTAGATAAGTCTCTGGGAATAAGAAAGTTGTATTATAGGTAAGACAATCGCTTAACTCGCGATTCGTCAGATGCTCAAAATTAATCTTGTCTAAGATAGGTGGGACAAGCTTCATAACTCCCATAAGGATAGCATAAAGTCAATTTATTATGAAATAAAGCCCTCCCTCTTCGGTAGAATTGGGGAGCCGGTCAGTTTAGAAGATAGCTCAACATCTATATACATTGATTTCTTTAATTAAATTCTGCTAGGTTAAACCTAGAGCCAAGAAAAAATCCTAGACTGGCTTTAAGACTACGTGGAGAAATAATATTTTCCTAGAAACATGAAGAAGTATTTATTCATCTTAATTTCCGCTATCCTCGCTGATGTTGTCTGCAATAACTCCATTGTTCAAATATATGAAATCCAACCTCATTTCAATTCTTTAGGTTTGATTATTACGATGCTTTGCTTGCAAATGATCGCGGCCCCAATACAGGCTGGTTTTTCCGATTTTTGCTGCAGAAGAAAAAGTTTGATAGTTGCTCTTGTCATCTCCTTCGTAAGCCTTTTCTTTCTTATTTATTCAAAATCATCCAGTTCTATAGCATCGATTTTTCTATTATTAAGCTTGGTTCTCAATGCATGTCTTGGAAACACTGTACCTATTGCATGGTCTGCTCTTGCAGATGTACAACAAAAAAAGCTCCGATTTTACCTAGGTCTTACAACCACAGCCTATGCTATTGGGTATATGGCTCTAGCTTTATTTGGGCAAACCGGCCAACACTCAGAAAATGCTTGGTTATGGCAGAACATTGCTCTACCTTTAGCTTTGGTTGGATTGTCGATTCTGTTTGTTTGGAAACTTTACAATGATGCAAGAGACCAGAAATTAAAAGATAAAAGCCCTCATTTTATTGAACTAGCAAACTCCGAATTTAAATCACTTTCTGAAGAACTAAAAAGTCGTAGTACTCTTTTTGGATTATTGGCCTATTTTTGTTGGGCCTGCTCGCAGTATAGCGTTCTTCTCTTACTCTTAGAATCTCAAAAACATAATATGACAGTTATGATCATGATGTTAGGTTATATCGTAGGTGTTTCGTTTCTAGGCTTTAATCATAAAGTGAAAGATGAGAAAATGATAAAACTGGCCTATTTTATTACTATCTTATCAATCATTTGTTTCTTTAGTGGCAATTTATTGTCCTATGACAACGAAATATTATTCTCAATTTCTGGATTTTTATATACTTGGGGAAATGCTTTTTTAACCCCTTCTATCTTTTCGCTGTTTTCAAAGGAAAGAGAAATCGATGAACAAGGGAAAGGTTTTGGACTGATTGTTTCCGCAGATAGTGCTGGTTTTTTAATTGGTATAATTTTTGTGCAGATATTTACAAAATACAAAATCGACCCTGTATATATGATCTTATTTTCTTCTATCGTATTCTTAACCTCTTGGCTTCCATATTCTATCTATGAAAAAACAAGAAAAAATGCAGACAGAATCGATTCTGTGAATAGCTAATAAGTTAGCTATTTTCTCTTTGCTATTATCACCAATGCCATATAAGGAAGGTTGATCAAATCATTTTGCAGGTCGATGTGATATCTAAGGCTTTTTTCAACAGCCAAATCTAAATAAGCCTCATGCAAATGCTCAGGTAAAGGAACAAAGCTTGTCAACCAACCTCGAATGAAGTCCTTAACAGCTTCTTTATTCTTATAGGAATGAATAAGCTTTTTAGAATTGAATTCTACTATCTCCATGCCTAAATCCTGGAGGATCTTCTTATATTCTGTTATGGATAGCATCGTAGAATAAGCAGAAAAATCAGTATATGTAGGATATTCTTGTAAAGCTTCTTGAAGGAACTCATAATACATTGATTCTTTAGGATAGGTAAGAATTAACAATTCACCATCCTTCTTTAACATTTTAGTTAGGCTGGTTAATGCTTTATGTGGCTCTCGTACCCAATGGAAGCAGCTGAAGGAAACAATATTATCAAATGGCTCGGAGAACGAGATTTCTTCGGCCTTCCCTAACTGAAATTTAAGATTTGGGAATTCTGTTTTAGGAAAGCTAGCAGTCCCTAATTCTACCATGTTATTAGAGGCGTCTACTCCAATAACTTGACCTTCTGGAACCTCACAAGCTATTTGAGCAGTTATTCTTCCATCGCCGCAACCAACATCAAGCACTTTAGCAGCTGGATCAAAGTAATAGCTTTTCAATAAGTTCTGAGCTAAATTTTGCTGAAGCTGCGAGTGCTTTGTGTAGTATTTTGCGTTTAGATCTACGTGGTGTACTATTCCCATTATACCCTCCATAATTTTGTCTCTATTCTTCTATAGAGAAATTTTGCCTGTAGCAGATTCAATCTCCTTAAGAAGTTTACCATTTTTAATTAATTCTGCTAACTTTTCCAAGTAATCTGTCAAGCACTGATCTGTTGATAGAAAAGGAACAATTTCTCTTACACAGTCAAATGCTCTCTTTGTCGCTTTTGATAAAAGCTTACTATTCCTGATTTCCGCAGCTTGGGCTCCGCACATTAACTCAAAAGCGATCACATATACCGTATTGTCATAAAGCTCTTTAGCGCGTCTTGCTGCAACTAAACCTAAAGAGACTATATCCTGAAAATCTCCTGTAGAAGTGAGTGACTGGATGGAGACAGGATGACAAAGAGAACGATTCTCTGCTGTGAGAGATGTTGCCATAAATTGGCCTCCCATTAAACCTAATCTAAGACCGGGCTTATCCTTACAGAGAAAGGCTGGTAGTCCATTGTTATGGTTTTTATCCATAAATCGATCAATTCGACGGTCTGAGAGGTTAGAGAGTGTCGTTAAGCAAATGGAAAGGTGATCCATCGCCATTGAGATATATTGCCCGTGAAAATGTCCGTTATGAAAAACATCATTGCTTTCGCAGATTACTAACGGATTATCATTACTTGAGTTCAACTCATTTGTAATCGTCGATTTGATGGTCTTTAGAGTATCTCTGATGGGACCCATGATATGAGGTGTGCATCGAATAGAATATGCGTCCTCAATGGGAGCATCTGTAGATGTTGGTTTTGCAGTCTGGTAAGACTGTAATAGTTTTTCCACTTCTTTTTCATCGACAATCATGTGACTGTCTTCTAGCAACTTCCAGATATTTTCAGCCGTTGTCTGCTGGCCAGGATGAGGCTTTTGACGGTGCACGATCGGATTGAAGGGCTTTTTCTTCACTTTAAGGCTTTCAAAAGTCAGACATGAAATCGCGTCGTAAGTTTTCACGAGGTTAATGGTTTGCTCAACAAGTAATGAAGCTAGTCCTACCATTGCAGAGGTCCCGTTGATCAAACTTAAGCCCTCTTTATAGCTGAGCTTCATAGGCTTGATATTCGCTCTGCTCAAAGCTTCATTTCCAGGAAGAATTTCTCCTTTGTATTTTGCTTTCCATTTCCCTGTTGCGACGAGAGCTATACAGGCAAGAGGTCCTAAATCCCCACTAGCACCTAAAGATCCCTTTGATGGAATGCAAGGAATAATCCCTGCATTATACATTTTTAAAAGAACGTTAAAATTCTTAAGGGAAATAGCTGAGTGCCCTCTTGCTAAAGAATTTAAACGAGCTAACATACTAGCTCTTACTATTCGATCATCCAGATATGGCCCGACATTTGTAGCAACTGCAGAAATTAAGTTTTCTTGAAGTTCTTGGGCAAACTCTCCAGGGATAAGCCAATTAACAAATCCACCTAGACTGGTATTGACACCGTAAATGATCCTATTATCCTGGACGAATTTATTGAGAAGTTTATGAGAAGCGATAATTCGTTGCTCGACAGCCTCGATAACGGCTACTTCAACTTCTAAGTCATCCACAACACTAAAAATTTGATCAGTCGTTAAAATATTACCATTGATATACAAAACTTTTTTTGAATGTTTTGCTGATGGTGGTTTTAGTTTTTCGGCTGTTGCCATATTCGTCCCACCTCCATAGTTTAGGACATTCAATTCTTAACAACTTTTTCGGGTATATTATATTAAATAATGACTTTATTTTCCAGAGAACAAGACAGTCTTCTAAAAATTATTTGTCAAATATCCCCATAAGCTTTTCATTAATAAAAAAACATGTGCAAGAAATTATTTGATAAGCATGGTGGAGCACACCCTTGCCTGCGCCCTAACTGGCCATCAAGCCTTCTATGGCAATTTGGGGCTTTCTTATTCTTTAGAGATTCTTTGAAAGCCTTCTTCGTAATCCTCTTTTAAAACAAGATTGCGAGGGAAACTTTCACCTGGTCTTTCCGCATAGTATGATAATTTTCCATTACGAGCACACAGGTAGGCTATTTTACCAGGTGGCAGGTATTTTCCATCGGGTTTATATATCCAGATGCATATTTCTACATTTTTTGAAGTAAAGGGATAGTTATGTAAGAAAGGCCTAAGCTCTTCATCATTATTGATAATTGCAAGATATTCGTTAACAGTTCCAACAAGCACCTGACGTGCAGAATTCAAATCAACTTCTTTGTAGTAGTTGAAACTCATAGACATCATTTTGATATCATCCATCATCCCACCGCCAGTCCCAATTAGAACTAAGCCTTTCTCTTTAGCTAATTTTTTTGCAGTTTGTGCGGTCAAAGAATGAGCCATTTTTACATAGCGAGGACTTTCATATTGAAAATAGGAAAACGCAAAATATAAAGCTATAATCCCTAGGAAAACCGGGATAAGGATTTTTACCTTCATTGTTCTTCTCCTTTCATATAGGCTTCAATACGTTCCATATTTGTTTCAACGAATGTAGGACTGTCCGCAAAGTGATCCCAAAAGGGAGCATCTGGGTGAGGATCTAAACGAACTAACTCATTGCTATGTCTTTTGTAACCTAATATGTCAAGATAGGTAACAAAATCTCTTTTGCTCACATAATTAAAAGACTTAAAACACAACTCTTCTGGGACAATAGCAGCTGGCGCATATCCTGCAACAATTATCCGCTGCTGTACTTCTTTTGGAGAGGTCTTTAATGCATTAATAACGTGAATTGTTCCTCCGCTATGGCAAATTTGTAAAAATTTTTCATTCGGTCCGTGTGTTGCTATAAAATCGCTCCAAGTTTTTTTTAGTAATTCTACAGGGGGTGTTTTTACCCTGAGATGGCCAATAGCACATTCCATTACGTCAACAAGTGGTCCATGAGAGGCATTGTATACTAAATGAACTTTTGCATTCTGTGCATATTCACTTATTTTCTGGGCAGTATAGATCGACTCATCAAGCGTATTATCTATCCCATTGATAAATCCTATTCCCACTTTGGGATAATCTATAGACCCTACTGTAAGGGCTCTGGAGTAATTTTCTGGAGATTGGAAGACTTGAGGAGCAGGGTTTAATAGGGCAATAGTCTTCATAACCGAGTTGCCTAACGACCTCTTTACTGGAACAGTCGATTGTTCGATAGACCCTCCGTCAGCGACAAAAGTATTGACTTGCTGCATAGTCGAAATCTGTCTCTTGCTAGGATCAAACGCCTCTCTCCTAGAGGTCAGTTGATCAAACTGAGCTCGAAAAGCCCTCTGCTGATCCGAAGATGCCATCTGGAAGAATTTAGTAACAGTCACAGGATCGACAAATACGGTTGTTCTTGGATCAATCTGAATGGCAAATGGGGTTGTACCCATGGTTTGCCAGATCGGAAAAGGGCGTTCTGGAGAAGGTCTAACTTGATACATTGTTTTGATGGCTTCTTCGAACTGTAATCGAAGCATCCGCTGCAAGTCTATATGCTTTTCAAATGATGAAAAAAGTGGCTGATACTGAGAAAATGAAGAACTTCCAGATGTCTTTCCAAAGGTGGAAGGAATGAAAGGCGATCTTTCTGTTGAAAAAGACTGCGGTGTCCAAGTTGTTATTTCATAGCTTCTGGAAGGCAAAGTCCCCTGACTTTGTGAAGAAGAGTTGGCAAAATGAACTCTTCCAGACAAGGATGGAGGCTGTTGAGGAAAGGATATACCCCATGAATTTGAAGGCAATGTCCCCTGCAGACTAAATGAGCTTGCAACATAAGCTCTTCCTGACAAGGACGGAGGTTGTGGGGTGAAGGATGATATACCCAATGAGCTTGAAATCGATGGAGTGGAACCCATAGAAGTGGGATAACGAAGAAAAGAAGTATCCAGGGGTTGCAAAGGCGCAGGAGAAAACCCAGCGTTATGGTTTGTTCGTGTGTAAGAAGAAGATAAATGGGAAGGCAAGGAAGCCGAGTTAACCCATGATGGGGTTCCCATAGAAGGATTAAAACGATCTGTTCTTTCCTGTTGTATCCTCGAATCAAACGATGGAGGGCGGAAAGAAGGAGAGCTGGAATTTCCGAAAGATGGACCCGAAAGGGTTGGATGAGAAGAGAAAGTAGGCTGGCTTAGCCCGGATGTTGGGAAAGGAGTCGTATATCCATTTGAAGATCCAGGGTAAGACGATATAGGAAGCGAAGGGTACGGTTTAAAAGAGCTAGGAGAACCTAGATCAGGGCGAGTGTAAGAATAGGAACCCTGAGGAGAGTAGCTAGGATAGTTGTGATTAGGAGGGTTATAGGGCTGTGAAGTTCTTGAAGGGAAAGATGTCATGGTTGCTCCTTCTGATGGTGTAAATTATGCATTCAGTTGCTCTTTTAAGATACTAATGATTTGTTTAAGTTCCTCATTCAGCATTACTTTTTTTTCGATGATTACTCTTTCGATGGTCTCAAGTACGTCTAACCCAATTTTCCGCTGGCCAGTATTCTTTGCAAGAGTGGCAATTTTTATAAGGATTTTTATCTGCTCTGTTATCAACAATTTTGGAATAAGAGAATTGATAGATTCAAGCTCTTCAAAAACCATCTTCAATACTTGAAGCGCCTCAAAATACGCTGCAATATCTTTTTTTCCTTCGCTCTTATCGAGATAGACAAGGAAATTAATATAGCTTTGCAACACTTTGGATTTAGGAATTTCAAAAAAAGTATTTAATCCGAGCAGATTTTCCCTTGTTATGCTCAACTCGAGTTTTTTTTGACGAAGCTGCTCACCTTGTTGGACAAAAAATCCCGAAAGAATGTTGCAAAGCTGAGCATAGAGCTTTCTACGCAGTGGTCCTACTAGAAAGCCTTTAGCTGTTTCAAAGTCACACTGGGACAATCGTAATTCAAATTCTAGAAGATGTCTTTGATGCCGCAAATCGGGTTCAATCTCTGATAACTGTTCAATAGATTCTATCTGCGTTAGCACACTCGTTAAGCATTCGAAACGGACTTCAAGAGTAGACTCGGATTCTAGATAATCGTGATAAGCTTTAAAAAGCTCTAGATGCTTCCCTGATCCTAAGTTTTTGATAATGCATTTGAGATCACTTCGAGCTTTCTCATCTCTTTTTCCTTGAACCGAAATAAATACTCTCTCAAATAAAAGAGCTGCGGTCTCATCAAGAACTTTCAAGTCCGTTTTTGCTTGCGCTAATAGTTCTTGAGCATTGACATAATCACCCATGTCTAGGCTTAAAACAATCCTGCAAGCGCTAAAGTACACATGGAGTTGTTGATGAACAGGATTTTGTGTATCTAGACCTGCTATGCAGCTCTCTAGATCCTTCATTTGGTCTAAGGTAGAATCTTTGTGCAAATTCAATGAGTAAATCAAAGAGAAAAAGCGACCATAATTCTGGATTAATTGATTGTCGGCAAAGGCTTGAATTTCAGCTCTTTTAAGCAATTTGATCGCCTCTTGATGCTTTCCTGTTTTCCTCAAATGCCTTGTACACTGAACTAATGCATGAGAAAATCGTTGATGGATTTCTGGAATAGATTCTTTGAAAAGTGCTTCAATCTGCTGTGTGCCCTCTGTTTTGGCAAATGCGATTATTAATTTGTAATATTGAAGATCTTGGCACATTCTTGGTTTTTCAAAATTCTTAGAGAAAAAATCCTGCAACTGTTGGAGTTCACCGACCCATTGGGTTGCTTGTTTTGAAGAAATTGGGTTCTGCTGTCCTGAAAGTATTTCAAGCTTTGGCCACTCTTTAAGAGAATCTGACTGAGTTTGAAGAAGCTCGAGAAAAGACTCTATTGTCGGATGAAAATCTGAAGGAAACGACGGCTTCATCTCTTCAAGAAAACTGCTGGCTTCAGTTAGGTCATTCAGAGCGAAATTAAAGGTATGGCTGAGAAAAAAATGAACCCCCACCATACCGAATTTTTTATTTGGCCCTTCTTCAAAAACCTCTTCCAGCCTGACTGTGTCTTTTTGTATAATGGCTGTTTCTAATTTTTTAAGGAGAACATTGTTTCGAATACTCCTGTAATGGGAAGACACATTCAAGATGTTTAAGAGAAGATCTAATTGCATTAGAAAGTCTTGATATTTGACAGGATCATTTAGAAGTCTATGATAATCCTTGAGATAATCCACATAATGGGCATAGCTTCGAACTGTTGGTTTGGCTCTGCTGACAAAATAACTATTTTCAGCTTCATCCAAAACCCGCTGAACTTCCTCATGCTTTCCTTGGGAGAAGTAAAAGTCCATATCGCTCATGACAGATACTGCCCAAAGATAGGCATAATCATAATAAAATCGGTAAGCTGCCCACGATCCGATCGCCGCCGCAAGAAGCCATGTAGTCCTAGAGCTTCCATCGGATGTTGAGCTTGAATCGGTAGAAACCCGAGTCTCAAGGTTTGTTGTGTCAATGGAACTAGCAAATTGTGGAAGCCGAGCTATTGCAACCGGAATCAGATCGGAATAGGATGCGATTGTGTAAGCTGTACCTAAATCAGATACTACGATTTGGACACTGGATGAAACGAAGTGATAGGTAGCAGATCGACGGATTTCTTGGCATTCAGCATAGGATTGGTCTAGGGAAATCAATTGGCTTCCGAGATTGACTAAGGATGGAAGAGAGCGCTGAGAGGGATCTGTAAGGGCATAAACTATGTTTACGGTCCGTAGAGTATAGCTCACGAAAGAATATTTTGCGTAACTTGTGTTTTGAATAAGCATCCAATCCGCGCACCTACGAAAAAGACAATCGACAACATCTCCCAACATAGAAAGTTTCGCACTAAATGGTAACTTGAAGGGGTTAAAGGGAATAGCTCTCTCTGGAATTCCCAATACACGAGGAACCCACATTCTTCTGGTAGTTCCGTTAGTTAGTAAGTGCAATCCCGTATATGCGATATCAAATGTTGCTGTTTCTCTATAAGAGGAAGGGATGATCCTGGGTAATACGATTAAGCCCACATCTATTCCAAACGAAGCGATACGATCGTTTAGACCATAATTCAATTCTATTTGTGTATTCCTCACTAAAGCATCCTCGGTAGGCAAATCAACCAGCGATTGCTCTGCTTCTACCCATTCAAGATTTGAAATATGTTCATGAGCTTGGGCTATTTTGTAACGAATTTGAGCTTCTTTCCAAAAATGCTGATCGGGATAGAGAGCACTACAGCTCTGATAAGCTTGGAATGCTTCAGGGCATAGATCTAACTTTTGATTGTGATAATAAAGTAAGCCAACAATATAGGTTCTCCGACCCCAAGGGGTTGTTGCTTGAGCAGGAGTCACATCAACTGAATCTAAGTTGTCTGTCAGCGGATGTTCTTGTAACCAGTGTTGGACTGCAGCTCGATACTCGGATAGATCAGCACTATTATTATTTGTTGCTGCGGCCTCTATCATGATAAAGCTCATGTCTTCAACTTGCTCCCAAGTTGCTTCTTTTGGAAGATTCTTGATCCATAAATTTCCAAAAGCTAAAACTTCCGTCCTATCATTTGTCTTAAGAAGTTTGTATTGATAGAGAGCTGCTTGACGCAAATACTCATCAGGATTTTCCTGAAGGAGCTCATCACGACTGTTGGGGAAGGTTTGATCGATGAGGGAAAACTCTCTAGCAGCTTTTGCTACATTCAAATCTTTTTGAACTTGTATTACTGAAGGATCTTCTTTAGGCAAATCATCCAGCAATTGCTCTGCTTCGATACATTGAAGCTTAGAAATATGATAATAAGCCTGGACAACTTTCCAACGATGCTGATCGGGATAGAGAAAACCACAATTTTGATAAAGTTGAAAGGCTTCAGGACTTATGTCTGAGTTTTGATTAGCTAGCAAGCCGAGAAGATAAGTTCTCCGACCCCAAGGAGTTGTTGCTTGATCTGGAGTCAGGTGAGTTGGATCAGGATTTTCAGACAAAGGATGTTCTCTTGACCACTGCTCGACGGCACTTCGGTATTCAGATAAATCGACTTTCTCATTTGTATTTGCAGCCTCTAGCATCATGAAGCTCATATTTTCCACTTGCTCCCAAGTTGCTTCTTTTGGAAGGCTCTTTATCCAAGCATTTCCAAAAGCTAAAGCTTCCTTTTCTTCTTTTTGCTCTAGAATTTTATGTTGGTAGAGGGCTGCTTGGCGCAAATATTCATTAGGGTTTTCCTGGATAAGCCTATCGCGACAGCTAGGAAAGGTTTGGTTGATTGTGGAAAATTCTATTACTGAGTACACCTCAGCTTTTCTTCTCTGGCTCTCATTTTGTGCTTGTGTGACCTGAGTATCAAAATCGATTTCTATTATTTTTTCAGCTTCTGCATGAATCCCTTTTAAGTACTCTTTGTAATCCACATGAATATAACGATAGAATGCTTCTTTAAGTGCAAAAGTTCTGAACTGATTCTCTCTAAGCCTACAATACTTATGAAGATGTTTGTCATCGGTTTTTTCTTCTATTTTAACAGCTGAGTCTTTCAGTTTTTTAGCAGCTTCTTTATACTCGGATAAAACGATATTATAACGATCTTCACGGGCAGGGATATTGGCTAGTTCAACTTCCTGTTCTGCGAAATCATCTAATGCTTTCCGAGCCTTGTCATAAGCTTTGGTACATTTGGAGAACTTATCCAAACGGGATTGGATTTTATTGACGATGCGGTCATTATCCCCTGTAATTTTAACGCTCATAATAGCCATCCAAGTTAATTTAACATGTTAGGACGATTAAGTAGGAAGGATTCCTATTATCAAATCCTTACCTCCATTAATCGCAGGTGCCTACCGTGCTAAAAATAGTGCTAGACCAGGCATTCTTAAACAAGAGCGCTTTCATCCAAAGACCCAAGAGGTGGGAATTCCTGCATCATTCTAGCTGTTTAGCTTGTACACACGTGTTTTGCTACCTGAAGTCGATTGCTTGGTGTGCGAAAACTGGCTCTCTATGAATGTCTTGGACTCTGTTTGTTCGAGCTTGTCCTGAATCTGGTTGATGTTGATGGAGAATTTGAGATGGTTTAGCACAAGGGCTTTTTGATCTTGTGTGAGGTGGATGAGAGTGGGGTCGATATCGCAGATCTTTCTAAGAGAGAGCTGTAAATTCTCTAGATTATTAGTGCGAAGCGCAAGGTTGCTGGCTTCGTAGTATAGTTGAACACTTTCTTGTATTTTGTTTTGTTTTTGGAGAATTTCACCGAGAGACAAGGCATTCTCTTGGCTCTGCAATCTTTCATAGGCTTTTCGGTAGGTTTTTTCTGCTAGATCGATCTGGCTTGTTAAGAGATATTCAATGCCGAGCCGATGCAAGATGTGATTCAGTTGATTGTTGTGCCAGTGAGTGTAGACGGTTTCCAATTGGCAGAGGATAGGGATGGGATCATTCGTTAACTTTAGCGTGGTTGTAGCGGCATATTCAGCAGATGGCCAGTCTTTATTGTCGATGGCCTCAGATAACCAAGTTAGGGTCCAATGGATTTTATTGTTTTCAGAAGTATAAGTGATGATTTTTTGATAATACGTGGAGTTATAATTTAGACGAGCGAGTCTCTTGTATAGCTTGACCATGGAGGGAATGAGATTTTTTTGTTCGTAGAATTGAGCAAGTGTTAGAAGTTTTCTTTTGAGATGGTCTGGCGCATCTTTGTAACATTCTAGGTCGAAAAGTCGATCGATCAAAGAGTCTTCATAGATTTTATTGGCTTTTTTAGCCAGCTCTAGAGCGATGACGTATTTTTCACTCTCAAGAGCATGCCAGGCTCCTTTTAAAAGGATATGGGCTTTTGCCTCTGGAGTTGTGAGAAGGCGGGAAAGAGGCTGATAGACATCCCATTGACACGGGTCAATGATGAGGATTTGTTTGTAGAGATGAAGGGCTTGATTGACTTGGGTGATGGTTTGGACAGATTGGAGGGCGAGTTTGATGGCGTGGTCTGCTTGCTGATTGACAGAGTAGAGATGGATAAGGAGTTTGTCGATTTGTTGAGATAGAGGGGTGATTTTTTTGCACTGTTCTAAGGTCTGGATGGCTTCGGTGAGTTTTTTATCTTGGAGTTGGTAGAGGGCAAGATAGAGGTAAGCAAGGGTAGCTTTTTCGAAGTGAGAAATTTTTTCAAAGAATTTGGGAAGCTCGACATAGTGTCTCCAGTCATTGGTGTATTTAAACGCTTTTGAATACGACTCGAGAGCTTCTTCATATTTTTCTTGCTCGATACAGCTCAGGGCTGTTTCTAAGTTTTTGCTAAAGAGGTCGGGATTGGGTTTTTCAAAAAGAGTCAATGTAGGAATAAGGTCTTGTTTTTTCAATTCATGAATGGTCTCTCTTAGGCTTCTATTAGGCATGAGGAAGTGAACGGGATGTTGACTTATAGGACAGCTAGAATATTGTTTTACATATTCTATGATCGGAGATCTTTCAAAGGAATGTCCATGCTCATCGGTAAAGGGGTCTTTAAACACCTCTAAAGTCATAGGACAGATAAACTGTTTTATGTTCTTGGTTTTTTCGTAGGCTTTGGCAAGGAAGATGAGTTGTTGAAACTCATGAGTTGGGTTGACAATAGAAGTGAAAGGAAGGAAGTCACGGGGGATAAGGTTATTTAGGATGAAAAGCTTTAAGAGCATCCGGGCATTTTCTATTTTGCTCCACTTTGAAAGCTGAGAAGAAGGAGCTGGTATTGTAGCGAGTTTTTTTTGAGCTTGATCAAAGATTTTAAGAGTGAGGCTTTGGTCGGACTTGGTCTTGAAGAGGTAAATGTGGTTAAAGGTTCGATACTGGCTATAAAATGCCAGGGTTTGGGTTGACATATTTTGTCCTTCGAGGTTGAACCTTAAAAATCCCTGGTACAAGATTAAGAGAAAGATCGGATTTTGTCAAATAATTTATAATACTGTTTCTAAAAGAGCCAAGCGACTGTTAGGACGCCAGTTGTGAAGTCAAGATCGTTCCTTCCAGCAACAGAAAACCAAACTCCGGCTTCTAGACTAAAGTGGGTGCTAGGGTTATATTCGATGCAGGGCGCGAGGCTGAATTCTTCAGATGAGGGTAGGTGGACATTTTTGTGGTTGGAATGGGACTTATTTTGATGTCTGTAGTGAATATCAAGACCAACGATCCAGTTGATTGTAAGGCTATATTCTAGGCCTAGGTTTCCGACGAACTGCTGACCTGGAATGACAGATTCGTTTGTCTTGGCATTTCCACCGTAGAAATTGAAGCCTTTCACGTGGACGCTGGAGGGAACGTCGTATCCAAGATTTAGATTGAGAGAGACAACTTGGGTAGGAGTGAAATAGATGATCTTTCTGACAATTGCTGTGACCCAGGTCTCAAAAGCTCCAGAGCCTGTCATATCAGCCATGTTTTTTCTAGGATCAAGGCGTTGATATTTACCTGTAGGAAAACTTTCCAAGAGCAAAATTCTAAAGTCAGGTATTGCTGTGCCGGGCTGACTCGTTAAGATTTGAAATCCTAAAGCAAGCTTTGTATCGCCATAATGGATTGATTTTCTTCCCTTGGATACAGTGTAATACTCATTGAGAGCTAAAGAAATGTCCAACCAGGACGTGATGCCGGTTTCTACTAAGAGTAAAAGCTGTGCGTCAAAGTATTTAAATTGGTGTTTGTTTTCCCATTCAGCATTGTACATTCCATTGACAGTGCCAGCAAAAAGATACGGTTCAACAAGGCAATTGCCAGGAGCAATATTATTAGGAAAGAATGCAAGCAATGTTCCTGCGAAGATAGGCTCGTAGGAATATGCAGATTTTTCTTGTTCTGGTTCTTTGGAGTAGAGAGCGGTTAGAAATAGTAAACTAAGCAAAATCTTTTTCATGAAACATAAGTTTGTCAGAATTGGACGTCAATGACAAGAATTCTCTTACCAAAAAGTAAACCCGATTCTAGCAATAAGAGACGGCTGCAGAGTTTCTCCTTC
Organism: Chlamydiota bacterium; assembly: GCA_013286675.1. Lineage (GTDB taxonomy): Bacteria > Chlamydiota > Chlamydiia > Chlamydiales > Rhabdochlamydiaceae > PALSA-1444. The sequence goes on along the minus strand of JABDFE010000004.1, from coordinate 33,599 downwards.
GAGATATCCGATGGTCTTGCCGCCGATTTGAAAATAGAGAGCGCCGCGGGACCAGAGCTTTTTATGTCCGATGACGGTGAGGGCAAGGCCAAAAAAAGGATGGTGGGGCTGGGTTGTAAAATGTCCTTCTTCGTGGAGCTTATGAAGAGAAAAATGGAGGTCATTATAGGCATGGTGAGGCTGAACCCAGCAGTCAAGACGAAGTCCCCATGGAAGTGATTCGAGGTTCCAGAGATAGGCATGTTCAACACCGAAGCCTAAGTAGGTCTGCTTGGAAAAGTTCCCGCCACGGAGATAAAAATAGATCGGTTTGTTATCTTTAACGAGGAAATTCTCGAGATAAAATTCAGGACCAAAGGGTGTTAATCCCAACCGGGCTCCAGGAATGTAGTGGTAAGATCCAATCCTGATCATGGGGATGCGTGTTGTCTTACCGGAAACAACATATCTCCACCAAGCATAGATTGAATAATAGGTAAAGGGATCTAGGAGATTGACAAGCGCCTCAAGTTTAAGGGATCCGACAGTGAGATGGCCATGGGGATAGGTTTTGTTGAGATTGTGGACATAGAGGGAGATATCTCCCCTATCATCGAGATCATGTTTTCCAGTGATCCAAATGTAATTGGTAATATCGTGCTCTGAGTCGTTATAGAGATTGCTTTCCCGTGCATCGATATTTCCTCTTTGGAGCCATTGAAGTTTTAAGCGGTTTGCTAAAATCGCTGTCGATTCGACTCCTGCAGAAATGACCGCTAAATTCTGATAGGTCGTGATTTTTTTTTCATGATCGTAAAAGCCAGTAGCTCCTCCGCCTGGGCCATAAGGAAAAGGAACGTTAATTCTATAGTTGGCGACCTTTATTCGCTCTGGACCCAAACTTCTGATTCTGTATCCATGTCCAAAGACTTCATGTTGGGTCGTTGCAGCGGTTTCATCAAGGGGATTCCAGATGAAAAATAATTCGCAAAATCTCTCTGTTCCAATCCAAAAACCACGTTGCGGCTTCTCTGGAGGCGAGTAGATCAAATCTTGAATATATTCTAAACCCCGATGGGCTGAGAGGATATCCTCTGCTCCGATATAGGGAGAAAAATACCGATCGACAATTGCATTATGGTAAACTTCAGCTGCGACTGATCCAAAAGAGAGGGTGAAAATGAGTAAACGTTTCAATATGTTCATTTGAGACGAAGATTTTCTAGGAATTCGTGTTAAGAATCTAGATAAAAATTTCGATGGAAATTTGTTGGTTAAAAATTTAGTATGAAAAAAAACTAACCCTCGAGAGAGTAAAGCATGAGTCGTTCACTTAATCCACATGAAAAGTCTTTGAGAAAGCAATGGCTAGTCATTTCTATCATTGCCATTTTAGCTTGGCCCTTGATCACGTTAGGATTCATGACGTTCATTTCAAGGCATGAACATATTCCAGCAGGAATTTATTGGGTTTACTTCGTTGTTGCTTTACTGACAGTACTCGTATTCTATTTGCTATATCGCTGCGCTTATGTCAAACCGGGAATCCGATTCTTAACTTTTGTCTTGATCGTGGGGCCTTTATTGAAACTGAAGGCAACAATTGATGCTTTAAAAGTCGGTCACGACCATGTGACATTGATTGCTCTAATTGCCAACCTGGGCTTTTACGTCTGGTGGTATTACTTAAGTCTCAAATTGAGACAGATGAACAAGAAGATTGGCTAACCATTCTTAAGAGAATCTAGATCTTTGCTCAGCTGCTCTAGAGTCTTGGGATTATCATCTGCAATGAAAGATTGGTAATCCTGATCGATCTTTTGGAAGGGTTTTTCGGAGCCTTTTGCAGCTCGGATGGTCTCGTGGATAATGACGAGGCATTTATCCATCACGTCTTTGAACTTCTCTTTTTGGTGAGGCTCTGTCGACTGTTGATAGCCGCTTAAGCTTTGTTGAAAAAGATTGACGGCACGGTCGAAGTCTTTCTTATAGATTTCTTGGGGCGTAGAGCCTTCACCAATTCTGTCTACCATATTTCCTCTCTTTTAATTTTGTATAGGGTGTAAATGAAAGTGTTAGTTCAAGCAAAAAGTGAGCGAGGATGCCAAGTTGCAAGGCGCCCGCAGGGGTAACCCGATGCAGGCAACCCCGCAGCGGGTTGTCGAAGCAGGGCAACGCAGCAAATTGGTGTCCGCAGCCTCTTTTTGCTGACTAACACTTTTAATTACACCCTTTTGTATATATTTGCTTTAAATTTTTTGTTCAATCGATTACAAATAATAGCTAAATTTATGCAGGTCACTATGAAAAAATATGGGTTATTGGGATCACTACTTGGACTTAGTTTGTTTGCAGATGCTCAGCCGGAGGATATAACTCCTCCGCCTCCTGAAGTGGTCGAAGAGCAGCTAAGAGATGCTCAGGCAGAGTTTGATGTGGCAAGGAAGATGTTCAACCCTTGGTATGCGGGCCCGCTGCTGACTCCATCAGCGCATATCCTGAAGCCAGGCCTTGTTAACATTCAGCCTTATCTGTTCTACACGAATAACTATGCAAAGTTCGATGAGCATGGCCATTCGCATAAGATTCCAAATACTCATACGATCAATCCGACGGTGCCTGTTCTGATTGGGATGCTGCCCTGGGTAGATTTGAGTTTTAATGTCCAAGGGGTTTGGAATCAGGGAAGGAAACAATACACAGGATTTTGGGGAGATACATCGGTAGGGTTGGGATTTGGACTCCTCAGCGAGGGGCCGTATCGTCCGGCATTATTATTTGGGATCAAGGAGACATTTCCCACAGGAAGATATCAGAAGCTAAATCCTAAGAAAGGCGGCACCGATGCAACGGGAGGCGGATCGTATAACACGACGCTCAGCTTCAATATTTCTAAAGTTCTTTGGTGGGTGGCGCTCCATCCGATGAACTTCCGGGTCTCTTTGAACTACTCACTGCCCGCTTTAGTGACGGTGAGGGGCTTTAATGCTTATGGCGGAGGGACTGGAACGCATGGAAGAGTCCATCCAGGGAATACATTCCAAGGAGACTTGGGTTATGAGTATAGCTTTACACAAAAATGGGTTGCAGCACTCGATATTGTGTATGTTTATAGCCGAAAAACGACATTCTCTGGCAAACCGGGATTTGCCGCTCCTGGTGCATCAGGAGTTCCAGCAACTGTTGGAGGGCCTTTTAACGATCAGCTCAGCTTGGCCCCGGCACTTGAGTATAATCCGAATGCAAACTTAAGTTTTATTGTTGGAACCTGGTTCTCGGTCTGGGGAAGAAACTCGCTGAATTTTGCTTCGGCCGTTTTCTCTGTTGAGTATACATTCTAATGAACCTATTCCTGAATGCTACAAGTTCGCTTTTTGTGTCTTTTTACGCATCTTCTAAAGTCGCTTCTTGGCCTACTTTACCAAGTATGTCCTACGAAGCGACTTTAAAATCTGCGAAAAAAACCATCAAAAATCAAAATTGTATCATTCAGGAATAGGTTCATGCACTACTTTTTAAAAGGATTGATGCTAGGATTTGCAATTGCAGCGCCGGTGGGGCCCATCGGTGTCTTATGCATCCGAAGGACACTCAATTATGGAAGGCTCTCAGGGATCTTTTCAGGGCTTGGAGCAGCGACTGCAGATGTGTTCTACGGTCTTGTTGCATACCTCGGCATTAACTTGCTTTCTGATTTTTTACTCGCTTGGCAGTACTGGTTAAGGATTGGGGGCGGGATATTTTTAATCTTTTGGGGACTGCGGATATTTTTATCAAAACCCCGTGATCAGAGTAAACCTGTGACACACGGGACTTACGTGAAGGATTTCCTCTCGACATTCTTTTTGACGTTGAGTAATCCGCTGACTATCTTTGCTTTTTTAGCGATCTTTGCAGGTCTTGGCGTCGTAAAAAATGTCACAAGCGGCGGAGGGTGGCTGATCTTGGGAATCTTTTTGGGATCATGCCTTTGGTGGTTTATCTTATGCGAAGCAGTCGCTCTTATCCGGAAGAAAGTGAGCCCGAACTTCATGTCATGGCTAAACCGCGTTGCAGGACTCATCATTATTGGATTTGGGATTGCAGCTTTCGTCAGCTCAAGTTACATTGCAGAACATTCTGAAGTGGAAAACTGAAGTGGTTGGCTTAGGTTGGACACGTTTTGACGAAAATTAAGTAAGATCCTTTACCCAAATTTCTTTCCTTGGCTCTTAAACTGAGCAGCCAAGGACTGCTTCAGTCTAAAATATACCTTTGTTCTTTTCAACTTGTTTTTTCTTTTCCTTCTTTCCTTAGGGGAGTTTGAGGGGGTTTCCCCTCATAAAAAACCCATACATTAAGTCTACAAAGTCCAACTGAGGTAGCGGGCGTTTAGCCCGCTGCCGAGGACGGAAGCAGGGGGAGCTGGGGGACGGTAATCCCCCGACAAGCTTTTACAATATAAGCCTGTATCTTCCTGCTAACGGTCTTTTCATCTCCTATAAATCATCCCTGGTGATACATAGCCGAGTGATGAGTGCGGCCTTTCCTCGTTGTAAAATCCAAAATATCTCTCGAGGCTTCTATGAGCATCAACCCCATCGATTTAGTCACGGATGTAAACCTCTTCTTGTTTAACTGTTCTCCAGAGACGTTCTACCCAAACATTGTCTAATGCTCGTCCTCGACCGTCCATACTGATTTTTATCCCAGCCTCCATCAGTATCCTTGTAAATTCGATGCTTGTATATTGAGCGCCTTGGTCGGTGTTAAATATATCGGGTGTTCCTCTTTTAAGAGCCTCTAGGAGAACGTCTCTACAGAATATTCCGTCCAAAGAGTTCGACAGTTTCCAGGCAATGACATAGCGACTATACCAGTCGATCACTGCGGTCAAATAGAGAAAGCCGTTCCTCATTGGGAGATAAGTAATGTCTGTGCTCCAGACCTGATTTCTCCTCTCGATATCGATACCTCTAAGCAGATAGGGATAAATCTTATGGCCGGGACATGATTTACTCAGGTTGGGCTTTGGATAAATAGCTTCGAGGCCCATTCGTTTCATCAAAGTCCTGGCTAAATCTACGCCCACAGCATGCCCCTTTGCTTTCAAGACAGCGCTGATGCGCCTCTTGCCATAAAAAGGGCATGCCATAAAGATCTGGTCGATCTCTCTCATCATAGCCAGATTAAACGCATCGTCACAGCAGGGCTCATAGTAGTAGGTGGATCTCGACAACCCAAGCAACTTACATTGACGCTCAATCGTGCAATCCAAATTGCCAGGGATGATCAAGCCTTTCCTCTCTTCTAAGGATAAGGATTTAATTTTTTTTTAAGCCAATCTCGCTCAACCGTCACTTCGCCGATTTGTCGATAAAGCTCATCGAATTTTTTTGTGTGATCTACGGTCTTTTTCTGTGTGTTAAATACCCCAGCTATGCTCTCTAGAAGTTGCTTTTTCCATTGGGAAATCTGACCGGGATGAATCCCGTATTGAGATGCTAACTCATTCAGAGTTTTGATTTCTTTAGCAGCTTCTAAAGCTACTCTAGCCTTGAATTCTGCGGTATGCTTCTTGCGTCCCATTTTTTACCCTCTATTTTTTTGTTTAGATGGGTAAAGCTTAACTTATTTTCACCAATTTTGTGTCCAGTTTTGGCCAACCATTTCAATCTTTAAAAGTGTCTGCAGGGATTTTGAAGCTGATCTTTTGGAGTTTGAAGGAGAAAGAGACCACGTGCATCTCTTGGTGAATTATCCTCCGAAGATTTCTATTTCTAAATTGGTGAATTCTTTAAAGGGTGTCTCTGCAAGGCTTCTCAGGAAAAAGGGGTATCCGACAATCGTAAAGTATCTATGGGACGGAAGTTTGTGGTCACCTAGTTACTTTGCGGGTTCTTGTGGAGGGGCTCCGATTTCCATTATCAGGCAATATATTGAAAGGCAAAATACTCCAAGTTAAAAAAAGGCGCCTTACATCCCGGTCATAAATGACCGGGTTTTTCGGCGCTTGAGGATTAAAAATTCCTCCCTGATTGATTCTCCATATGTACCATAACATCTCATTGCCATAAGCAATCGCAAATTATGCATAAACACCCGGAAGTTAAAAACTTCCGGGTTTAGTCAATGGAGATTCAATTCTAAGACACTATCTTGAAACGAGGGAGGGCTATCCCTTCCCATTCGACGGTTTCAAGAAAAAAAGTCAGCGGTCTGAGCCAGAAATCATACGTTCCATAGAGGCTTCGATAGACGACTAGCTCTTCAAGAGTTTCGGTATGCCGTCCGACGCCGAGGACTTCGTAACGCTTGCCTTTGTAACCTCAGTTTTGGGTTGATTTTATGAAGGATTGCCCCAGATTTCGAGGTGATTTTTAAAAATTTTTCGGGCACTGATAGCCGTAAGTGCCTATAGTGTCCGAAAAATCTTTAAAAAGCGCCCGAAAGATGGGGTAAGACTTTATGAAAGCAACCCAAAACGGAGGTTTGTAATGTTCGTAGATGCCTAAAGGCAATTTAGTGGCAGCTTCTGAAAACGGTGCGAGCATGATTTCCTATTGCAGGGTGATATTTCCATCAGAATGAATCTGAAATGCTTTCCTTTGAAGAAGCTGCGGCTCTGTTTTAGCAACCCCTGCGACTTGATTGAAGTTGAGGGGGATTTTGGGATCAGCCTGATGCGCAAGCATCTGCTGCTGGTGCTGCTCAAGAACATGAGCAATAAAAGGAAGGCCGTAGATGACGGCCTGGGAAAGTCTTTCCGTAGAAGTCGCTCCTAGGTCTTTATTATTAGAGAGATTGACAAGGACGGCTGGCATGTAAGTCGGTGTTCGGCCAATTTCTTCTCCAAATCTGACATCGAATTGAGAAACAATTGTTTGAAGGTCCTGAGAACTGAGCTGAGAAATGGCGTTTTTCAGGGCAGCGCCTTCTTCGGGAGTAAAGAGCCTAAGCATCGCAGCAATACGGGTGAGTACGCGGTCATCTCGATCTGAGGAGTTGAGGCCTATCCAAGAAGCTCGGGTAGATAGATAAGCGTTATAAGCATCGGTTTCGGTTTTGTTTGGATCAGAAAGAACCTGGCAGGCACTTGCCATCGCTTGCATCGCAAGGTGGGTTTGCTGAGTATAGACAATAGAAGAGGAGTGATTGACATGTCCTAAAGCGCCAGCGACATCACAGGTATGGACAAAAAGATCAAAAGAGAGCGCTGCCTTATCTGTCACTGCAACAGAGCTATTTTTGAGTTTTGTGAACATGGAAGGGCCGCCTTCGAGATGTGTCATGTGTCCGAAATGGGCTAGATTAGCAACTTTTCCCAGGAGTTGTTTTGAAGCAAACGGAAGTCTTGAAAAGGATCGGGAGAAGTAAGGTCGCTTTTTTAGTATCTCCATTGCCTCTTCATGAAAATCGTCATGGTCTGGAGCACCAGCCCCTCCGGATTTGAAGATTTCTCTAGCTTTTTCACTTTTTCCCATATCTCCTAAGACAAGAGCTGTCTCCATGGCCTGCTGCATTTGATCCGGAGTTAAATTTTGATATTTCGAATTCAAAAGGCTCGTCCCCTGTTGGTGGAGGTGCTCAAAGCTTTCTCTGGTGAGTCTGGTGTTTTCGGGCTGGGCTGCGGTAAATTCTTGATACGCTTTGTCACTTCCATCGAGAATCAACTTCAAACAATAGAGCGACATTAAAGAACGATCAAACTCAATGAACTTCTGGCCGTACAACTGCTCAGAGTACGCTTTATCGGTCGACGCTTGATTCTCCTCGGTTTTACGCACTTGATCATTGGCAAGCCAAACGATCTCAGGATACTGCATAACGATCTTGTTAACCCACAATCTCCCTTCAGAAAAGACAGGGGTTTGTGTAATGACTGGTGCCGAAGTCTGCACAGGAGCCTGAGCTTGGACTGGAGGCTGAGATTGATGATGCTTTTTTTTCGAACCGCAATTGCATCCGCCGAAGCAAAAAACTGGTAATAAAATAATTGATAAAATCTGTCTCATAAAACTCTCCGTTGAAAAAGGGATTCTATGTCATTCTGAAGAAGAAAATCAAGGTTTGAAATACCGGGCTGCATCTTGTTTTTTCACTTCTTGCATAAAATCGATGAATTCTTGCTTATTCTGAAATGTTTTCACCTCTGCATCTTGGCGACAGAGGTTGACATATCCTTGCAAGTGATCGTATTCATGTTGAAAAACTTTTGCGGCAAATCCCTCGAGGATTTTTTCGACTTTTTCGCCTTTGGTTGTTAGATATGAAACATGGATAGTTGCATACCGGGGGATCTTGGCGCACTCATAAGCGCCTGTTTTTAAAATCGCAGAGAAACAACCTTCCCATCCTTCGACTTTTTCATCGCCTATCGGAGTGACGGTAGGATTAATGACAGCTTCCAGATTTTTAGGATCGCGATCGTAGCTGAAGATAAAGATCGATCTGCTGATCCCAATTTGCGGAGCAGCAAGCCCAGCTGCAGGAAAAAAGGGAGCCAGTGAGTGATAGAGCTGATCGGCAATCTCCCGGGCAAGAACTAGTTCATCTTCTCGGAAATTTTCGGTTTTGGTCTTTAAGACTTGTGCTTGAGAGCTATCGATTGTAACAATTTCTATGGGGTGCGCTTTTGAAAAGGTCATAAAAAAGATTCCAAGTAGAAAAATTTTGTTCATTCAAGTACCATTCTGCTATGCGATGGATTAGTTTACTTATACTGGTTTTTTCATTTCAACTCTTTGCTGCTCCGAAAAATCAGGTCGCTAGTGGCAACCTCACCTATGGCCAAGAAATTTTTGATACTTTGCAGATCAATGGCACCGTCGCATTAAATGGAACGATGATCCTCCAACGTCTGCAAGTCAACGGCAGTGTCGCTGCAACAAATGCGCAAATTGGAGAGCTGCACATCAATGGACAAGCAGCGCTGTCTCACTCTACTGTGAAAGATAAATGCACCGTCATTGGATCTCTGAAAGGTTCGTTTACAACGTTTGAAAAAGCCATTACGTTGACTTCCGATCATTCCTCTTTTGACGCCTGCAAAGTCACTTCGATCCAAGTGCTCAAGTCAAAAATCAACGTGACGCAAACAATCGATTTCAAAGGCAAAACGCAGTTGATGGGGCTCATCTCATTTGAATCGGGAGATGGCCAAGTGATTGCCTGTAAAGAATGTCCTATCAAAGAATCGCAAGTTATCGGCGGAAAGTTAATTAAGCGATGAGTAGATCCGAGGAATCCTCTCGTTGAGCTGGCAGAGGATCTCATACGGGATAGAGTCGCAGAGCTCAGCCACTTCTTTGAGGGTAATCTCTTCATTTCCCTGCTTGCCAATGAGCACGACTTCATCACCTACAAAAATTTCTTGATCTCCCACATCGACCATGAACTGATCCATGCAAATCGTTCCACAAATGGGAAATCTTTTTCCTCGGATAAGCACCGAGCCTCGATTTGAGAGGCAGCGTCGATATCCGTCTCCATATCCGACGGGAATTGTCACAATGCGGGTTTGTTTCTCTGTCACATAGGAGTGGCCGTAACTGATCCCTTCTCCAGGTTTGACAACTTTGAAATACGAGACTTTTGCCTTGAGAGAAAAACATGGCTTGATGTCCTGAAGGGATGCAGGACAAGGCACGGGCACATACCCAAATGTGAGGAGTGATGGCCGGACCATATCGAGATGGGCTTCTGGAAAATGAGCAGTTCCTCCAGAGTTTGCCAAATGACGTAACAACGGAAGATCTTTGACTAAGGCGTGAAAATTTTGAATCTGTTTTAAAGTGAAAGGATCATTCGGCCTATCGGCTGTCGCCAGGTGAGAATAAATCCCCACGACCTCTAGATTTTCTAAACTCTTCACGTAGGGTAAAAGCGTTCTCGCCGTCTCAGGTCTGACGCCTGTCCGCTGCATGCCTGTGTCGACTTCCAAATGGACACGACACTTGCGGCCATCTGATTTTGCAGCGACTAATTCTGCTTTGTATTTAGAACTAATCGTGAATTCGAGATTGTAGTCGATCAAATCGTTGATTTGATCCTCATGGAAAGCTCCCAAGACAAGAATCGGAAGTGTTACACCTGCTCTTCTAAGCTTAATCCCCTCTTGCAAATGAGCTACACCCAAATAATCAATTCCAGATTCCTGTGCCGCTTTGCCGATCTCGCACAATCCATGTCCGTAGGCATTGGCTTTGATAGGAAGGCAAAATAGACGGCTCCCGATGTGGCTCTGGATAATCGAAATGTTCTTGCGAAATTGCGAGAGATCTATTTCTATCCAAGAAGGATGTGGAATCATAGATGCACGAGTCCTTGGCAGTTAAGATATGCCGATTCAAGATTAAGCTTTTTCAATGAAGCAATGGTTTTGTCTGTGAGTAGTGGGCATCCCTCTAAAGTTAAAAACCGGATGGGGAGGTTAGACAAATACGAAATCCCTTCATCGGTCAGTTGCGGGGCATCTAAAATCCACAGCAGCTCCAAAGGATGTGCCTTTAAAGCCTCTAATGTTCGATCTGACAGGTTTTTACAACCTTGCAATACTAAATGCCCCAAATGAGGATTATTCCTTAAAACACCAATCAGAGCCTCTTCTGAGATGTTATCTGCTTGCAAGATTTTCAAGCGAACTAAATGGCGACACCGACTGAGCGCTTCTATTCCTCGATCAGTCAGATTTTTTCCCAGCAGAGATAAGACGGATAAGTTAGGGCAACCGGTCACTAATTTCTCAAGATTTGAGTCCGTGATTGCTGCTTCGGAGATATGCAAAATGCGGAGCCTTTCACTTGAGACCTGAAATGCAAAAGTGACATCCGTGACGCCTTGAAGATTGAGCTCTTCTAAATCGTTACACGTCGATAAAATGGCAGCTACGCTCGCATCAGTAATCAGCAGACAATCGCGCAAATTTAACTTCTCAACGTTTGGAGAAACGAGTTGGATTAGCTCTTCATCCGTGATCATCTTTCCAGAAAAATCAAAGTTGAATTCTGAAGACGAGTGACGTTCACCTGTTTCAGGAATGATTTTTTGATTCCGATGGAGACCGTAGATGGTGTGAAAATAGTCTTGGGTTATTTTTTGAAGAGCCGTAGCAACATCAGGAAATGTTGCGGCTTGATTGTTCTTTTCATGAGGATCAACAGCGACATCATAGAGCTCGCCTTCTTGCGTCAGACAATTTTCGATCCATTTCCAGGGCCCTTTCCGACAACCTATAAATCCTTCCGAGTAAGGATTATGCAGCATTGCCGCACTATCCGCTGTTTGCCGCATTAAAGACCTGCCGCACCCATGTTGAACTCCCTGCAGATGCAAAAGATCCATCAGCGTCGGAAGAAGATCGACATGGCTTCCAACATCTTCAATTAATTTGGGCTCTGAGATCCTTCCATCTGCAACAATGAGAAGAGGGACTCTCACGTTTTCTTCGTAGAGAAAACGTGAATAATAAAAGTTGCCCTGGTGCTGACCGAGAGGCTGGCTATGATCTCCAACGATCACGAGCACCGTTTTTTTGCTGAGATTTTTTTCTCTAAGCTGCTGGAGTAAAAGACCGAGACAATGGTCCGAATAGTGCATCGTTTGCAAAAATCTTTGATCCGAGAGACTCTCAGGAGCTGTATAATGCTCAGGAAGAATCCACGGGTGATGGTTGGAGATAGTAAACAGCGTCATGAAGGCGGGCTGCTTTTGTTTTTCGAGCCAATTGACAGTATAGCGCATGAGACACTCATCGTAGGCTCCCCAGCTTGTGGACGTATTCGGAGAGTCTTCGATTTCATTTCTATCTGCGAGTAAATCAAAGTGGTTTTTTAGAAATTCTCTTTGCTTGTCAAAACTTAAAGAGCCGTTATGAAAAAATGCCGTCGAATAACCGGCTTGCTTCATCAGCTGAGGCAGTCCGACATAAGGGACATTGACATAAGGGCCGAGTCCTTTTGCTGTATCTCCCCCCAGAGTTCCAAAAAGGCCTGCTAGCGTCGCTCGGTAGGTAAACGTCCCGTTGGAATAGAAGTTCGAAAATAAAATCCCTTCCTGAGAGAGCTGATTAAAGTTAGGCGCAGCTTTCTCAAGCGCATGGGAAGAAAAAGATTCTAAAAAAAGGACGATGACATGCGGTTTTTCTTCAATGTTCAGATCAAACTGCTTTTCTCCCTTAAACCCTTTTGTCAATCTCCAGAGCGGATAGTTCTCATCCAAAAGATGAAACGACTCGAGTGGAAATGTTAGAGAAGCTCCTGCTAGCTTTTCTTTTCTATGAAAGATCTGCAAATGGAAAAAGAAGTTCTCGACTCCGTAGCTCAATTTTTTCGGAAGTCGTCTGGTCAGCAAAAAAGCAAGAGCTCCGACTCCTAGTGTCATGGCTCCGTCCAAAAGAGAGACCTCAAATGGACGGTAAGCGACAAAATATCCAAGGCAATGCAAAACCAAAATGGCAAATGAACCGCTGGCCCATTTTTTGAGTCCTAGTTCTTTTGCAGAACAATACAAAGAGCCTGCATCTCGCAGATGCATCAAATAAGAAAATCTCAATTTGAGCTGCATCTGATTAAATAGCATGCTGTCGAGCAGCAGAACTATGTGGATCAGAAAACCAACGAGAGCAGCTAGTTCAAGCGAGAGGGAGGCGAGTAAAAAAAGTTCCAGAACAATAAAAAGATCTTCAAGAAATCCAACTCCTCGTGCATAGAAAGGAAGAGACTTCTGTTTTAGTCGCAGATAGAGAGGAACCGATAGATTGAGAGTTAAAAATAGTAAAAACGCCACAAGACGGAGAATAGATAAAGTCTCATTATATTGGAAACAGCAAGATCCAACTCCTCAGGCGATGTATATCCGTACCAATGGCCAATATTTGGATCTTCATGAAAAACCTGAAATTATCTCATATCTTCCAGATCTCAAAGAAAAAAAAGTTTTAGATCTTGGCTCCGGCATCGGAAGATTCACTCGGCATTTTGCTACCAAGGCCCAGCATGTCACATCAACAGACCTAATACCTCACTTCGTTAAGAAAAATCAGCAGGATCATGCTGAGTTTTCCAATGTGACCTACATTTGCTCCAATGTGATGAACTTGGAATTTGAAAATGCTTCTTTTGATTTTGTCTTTGCAAACTGGCTCCTCATGTATTTGGAAGATCGTCAAATGAAACTTCTCATCGAGCGGATCCACCGTTGGTTAAAACCTCAAGGCGAATTTTTCTTCAGAGAGTCTTGTGCAGTGAAACGGATTAAAAACACGACTGACGGCTATTACGCATATTATCGTACGCTTGCCGAATACGATGCGTTAGTGAAAGACTTTACCTTAGTGAAAGAAGGTCATATTCAAGCTTATGTCCATGCATTTGCAGATCCGCTGCAATGTTATTGGCATCTATACACAAATGACTTGAAGAATCGGGAGTTTGACAAGGAGGGTCCTCAGAATTTTTGTTCGGAGCGAGCAAGCATTGCCGATAGACAAGGCGCGAGTGAGAGCAAAAATTATGAGGCTGCGGACACTGTCAAACAGTCCACTGAACTGTTTGACAGGAAAGCAGGTGAGCAAAGCGAACTGGCCCGCAGGGACCTGACGCCGTCAAAAACCGATTCTTCAAGTCATTTGTGTATAACTAAAGACAATTTGTAAAAACCGCTCACGTGCCTCTTGATAACGATAGAAATCGTCCGCATGACGCCATCTCTCGTTTGAGATAAATGTGATCCGATGAGCCTGCGTGTTGATTCTCTGAGCAAGCTCAAAGTAACGGTTTTGAGCGTCGAGGCTGATGTGTTCATCTCCTTCGATATCGATGACTACGACCTGACCTACATTAGAAGGATTAAGAGTTTGCCACATTTTCTCAACACTAAATTGTGTATCAGGGAAATTTGGGGATGGATCGATCAGAGCTTCTTGGACATAGGGAACCAGCCAAGGAGAAATCTGCTCAACAAAATCATCGATCTTCGGAAAACTTTTTTCGGCAAAAAAATTGATTCCTTCCACATGATAACGGTATTTCAAGTACGCTGCGACTGGAGCTCCTCCACACGCCCCACCCACCCAGAGATTTTGCATAGCGTATTGACCTTTAATTTTTTCAAAGACCGCATCCACCTCTTGATAAAATCCGTGGACTGAAGGTGGACGATCTTGATTTTCCCACGTATTGCCATTATCAAAAAAACAGATATCAAGACGGGCGCCAAGCAAATATCCCGCTCTTTTCCAATCACTGGTAAATGCACTACTTGTTGAATGAGCAAACAACACACACCGATCCTCTCCTTGCTCGGGTATGACTTTCGCACAGTCGCATGTGATCATCCGGCCATCTTCGAGCGTTTCCCAATGAAAGTGAGATAGTTTTTCTGCAAAAGCATCCCACTCTTCAGAATTATTCATCGGAGGAGCAATTGCAAAAACCTCTCGATTCTCCAGGACAGTCCGTTCCCATCGTCCCCCAAGCTGAAGAATCCTGGCTTCCAACTCTTTCCACCGAAACGTCATCATCTGAACCTGTCCGCCACCATCGGGCTGTACAAACTCAACGCCTGCACCGAGCTGTTGGAATCGTTCTAAAGATGCTTCTGCTTTAGATGGATCAAAATCTCTAAATACGGTTCTTCCACAGCTAAAAGTCCACGAAAAAAAATTGTGAACACGAATGACAAACTGTGAAAAAGGATCCCCTCCCAACGCCAATCGATAAATCGGCACCTTTACAATGTTTGTCACCAAATTTGATATTGAATTCTGAATATAAACTGCCATTTAACCACCATAAATATATGAAAATGATACCACAACTTGCGTTAAATAGATGATATTAGAGCAGTTGCAAAACTCCCCGACCCAGCAAAATCGCCCTTTTGAACCATTTTATCGCCCCACCGCGGGGCCCTACTCCCCCGAGTATGTGCCCCGCGTTGGGGTTCAGGCCGCATGGCGGCCCCGATAAACTGGCTCAAAATCATCGATTTTTCTGGGTCGGGGAGTTTTGCAACTACCTCTTAAATTATTATTTTATATTACGTCTGATCACTCAAATAATTCCAAATACAAGAAGAATCCCTAGAAAGTATAGCAAAGCCACAATGATCCGTTGAATGAACGCGATCGTGACCTTTTTTAGCAAAGTCATACCCAGCAAAACTCCCGCTAATGCTCCACCCATGGCTGTCCCTAAAAGAACTTTATCGATATGGACCAAGAGCTGGCCAAAGCTCCAACTGTAGATCACAATTCTGAACACATCGACGACTGCACCAATGATTGCATTGGTTCCGATAAACGCCTCTTTTCCCAAACGTGTGTGGATGAGAAATGCACTCCGGATAGCTCCCTGATTACCCGACAGGCCTCCAAAAAAACCACTGAGAATACCTCCCAGCATGAGATTTTTCACACGGATTTTGTTGGGAAACATTTCCATTGTGGCAAATAAGATCAGGAGCAGTCCGATGCAGAGGTGCAATATTGAGATCTCCCCGTGGATAGAAAAGAGAGTATACGTTTTAAGGGGAGCAATTAGAGAGAGCTTTTGTAGCAAAAATGCTCCAGGAATCACCGCAATGAGTGCTGGAATTCCAAACCGGATGACAATTTTCCAATCGATTGCTTTCCAAAGAAGCCCCGTCCTTAGCAAACTATGCACAAGATGGACAACGGCCGTCAGTCCGATCGCAATCGGAAGCGGAAAGAATAACGCTATGATCGGCATCAAGATTGTGGCAAGCCCAAATCCCGAATAAAACGTCACCAAAGAGGCAAAGAAAGCGCTAAGTGTGATGAGGAAGTATTGCATGATAGCTGTATAGCATAGAAGCGATTAAACGGTTATGATGGCAGCTCCCACAGGCTTTCAGCCGATCCAGCAACTGTTTCATAAGATAAATTAACCCAACCGTTTGAAGGGTGTATTGTGATATTCAGGTCTTAAATATGTGCCATGTTTTGAGTGAACTACGATAGCGTGTAGTTTTCCATCTTCAGCCAATGTGATTGCCTCTTGCTTTGAAATCCACCTTCTTGCTTTCGAGTTCCCAACAAGAAATTCTGAAATGATTTTTCTCTTATCGAAATGAATTCCGAGAATTTTCTTCACCTCAATATACTCTTCTCGTCCTTCTCTCCATCCTTCATGTTTTTTCATGGCGTCCAGTAGCTGCTCATATTCTTCATCATTCAACGAATGGATGGTGCGTTCCATGTCAAATTTCGTAAAAATTCGAATGGCTCTCCTATAATTAATCACCTCTTGTGTATCGGGCTCTCCAGGCTTTACTCCTGTGTATTTTCGAACAAAACTATTGAGAGTCAAATCAATGTACATTGGCCCTTCTTTCAGCCGTTTTGCTTGAGCTTTTCTTCCTGTGGCATAATCCGGGTAAACAGCGAATTTAGATTTTGTGCCTGGGACTGAACCTGCATGCCCAATTGCACCGTTTCGTCTTGCAAAGTCTCCTATCACATGATTGCCTGGGTTGTTATTTCGCCAGGATCGAGTACTGGCCTGATCAACCGGTTCATCATCACGCCGTTTCCAATACCGAATCAATTTATTTCCCTCTTGGTCATAATAGATGACAGAATTTTTAGGCCCTTCTTCAGCTTTAATGCATTTCATAATTACACCTTATTTAAGACATAATACAAACAAATTATATAATTAAATATTATTAATAAACAAGACTGTAGCAATAAAAAAATCGTTAGAGCTTCTCTTTTAAAGGTCCAAGAGGATCAATAAATTCTTTTAGCTCCGCATAGGGGATAAGAACCGTATCAGGACCATCTGCCGATCCACCTACTCTATATGCGCGAAAAATAATCATTAACCCTTTGTCAGTTAGAACAAAAATATCTAGATCATGCGACTCAAGTTGAGGGGGGAATTCTGGAAGTGACGAATAATACCCATAACCAGAGGATTTAAAATAATTTTCGCAATATTGAAGCATAAATGAGCGATATCCGCTTCCTTTAATAAAGAGATCATCCAAAAAAAGTTTGATAATTGAATCTCCCCTCTGCCAATAGTTCTTTCCTTCATAAGAGGTGCTACTATGACTATTTCTAATATAAGACCAGCATCCACCAATGCTGATAAGATTAGATACTTGATATGCGGGAAAAAGCGCATAACTCAATGAACATTCATCTTCCCACTCTTCATCTGAGAGTTTCTCGTCTTCTACAAACTTATCAAACTGATTTTCTGCCTTAACTTTGAGATCTTGATTGACATACTCAACCAGTTCCCCTTTGCCAAACAAAATGGGATAAGAACACGACACTTGAACAGGACCTCTTGTTTCAAAAGAGATTTCTTTTGTGACTTTTTCATAGGAAGATGAATTCATCATCTCTTCAAAAGACGCCCATTTCTGCTCTGCAAAACCTGTAAGAGGAATTAAACAAATAACCCAAAATAGCTTTAAGACACCGATGGCTTCACCATGAAAAAATCTTAGCTTCATCGTCGTACTCGACATAACCGATATATCCTTTATACTTCATCATCATGGCTTTCCTGCGATTCCAGAAGATCAAACTCTTCGGAAACAAGCCCCAGATGATTTTTTTGGGAAATGACTGGCTTGCCAGTTTCTTGCTCTAACTGATGTCTGGCATCTCCAGCAATCTTGCCACCTATTTTCGCTGCACTTTTATTTTCATCGAAACCTTGTGCATCGCGGTTCACCGCAATTTCCTTTGTAGCAGCTTCTCCTAACATCGAAAAGATCAATTCGATACCTGTCATGTGATCTCGTAAATTTTCTTGCTGAAGCCCCTTATGCTGTTTGTATTCTGAAGGAGTCATCCCCAAAGGTTGCTTTGGAAATTTCCGCTGTTAAAATAGCGTATTCGCGCTGGAGCTTGATTCCTCTTTTATCCCATTCATCCGTCAGTTCTTCACGAATTGCAATGCCGCGCATCCGCTTCTCAATCCATGCATCGCTATACCCTTTTGCTTTGTAAATCTCACGCGTGCGCTTTGTGGCCAATTCAGGGTTTTCAATTTCCTGGACCCTTTCATACCCGACTCTAGCTAGCCACTGCTTAAACGGCTCAGCTTTGGGTGAAGGGATCGATTGGATAATGCGGAATATGGTTTCTGTGTTTGCAGTGTCAGTGAGATATTTCTTCCCATCATTGGACTCCAATTTCAGTTGTACGGTTTTTCCGTACAACTGAACAAATCCCTCATTTTCAGCGAGTTGAATTTTAAGATCTGACCAATACCGCCTTGGGTTCTGACTACCGGTCAAAACTTCTACGATATCGATAATCGAGAAATACCACTCGTCTTTGTAAAACGTGCGGCGAATTTTCCTGTCTTCAAAAACAACAAGTTTGCCTTGTGACTTTTTCAGTTGTTTTTCTTCGGATGACTGATTTTCCATAATGAATTCCTAAAATTGGATTTAACCAATAGTTTTGTTCTTTATGGAGATTTTCAACAAGAAATTTCAATAACAGGAATACTTTATCACAAAGCATTAAAGTGCTTTTTCAACGATGGCTCTCAGTCCATCGAAATTCTTCTCAGCCAGCTCGCATAAGAGCTTCGTTTTTTCAGAATTATCGACAGAAGAGGGAAACGCTTTTGTGCGTAAGTTCAACTGATCAAACAGATTTGGATCTGAATAAAGAAGAGGCTCAGCTTCTCCCATCATCGAACAGATCGCATGAACTTTATGGGTATTGCTATTGAGAGCAATGAATGGCGTGTTGAGGCAAAAAGCAGCAATCGAGTGATGGAACCGTCCAGAAACAAGCAGCGTGGCATTGTTGATCGTATCTAGCCACTCATCCATAGAAGTGGCATTGACAAGCTCCCAAGGTGCTTTGCAATGGATTGTTAAAAACTCGACAAACGCTGTGTCGTCTTTTGCTGGAAAAGCGTTTGCACCGATCAAGACTTTGATCTTAAATCCTGCTTGGGCGGTCTCGTCTAGATAGCGACAGAGCTGCAAAGCTCCTGATTCGGTGTAAGCAACAGAACCTGCAAGGACAAGGGTCTTTTCTTTGATCTGCTTGGGATGATGATAATGATCTCGAATATAGAGAGGCAGGCAGTCGAAGCTTAAAACTGCTGGGACACCGATTTTTTCCATTTCTTCGAGACTAAACGATTCTCTAATCGCAACAAAATCGAGTTTTGCATAGGCAGACTTATAGATGGATTGAGCCCGTGCGAGTTCCTGGATGGCGCTTTCTTTTCCAAAATACTGCAAAAGATTAGAAGATAGCGCTGGGTCATCTTTGGGATATGCGGAATGGTTGATGATTTCGACATGCTTTCCCAAAAACACTTTAGAGGCATGAGCTAAGTAAAAAAGCGCACGGGGACCATCTCTAACATCATGAATCGTGCCCTCTCCGGTAATCACGATAGCATCGGCATTCTTAATCGCTTCAACAGCCTCTTTATTGTTTTCACAAAAAAGGTTAAAGCATTCGGGATCATCGAACGATTCAAATGGAGGAATCTCTTTAAAAGAGCGCGTCTCATTAATAGGGAAAGAGGTGATATCAAAGCCTAGCGATTCTATTTTCTCTTTTAAGGCAATACTCGTCCCTGTGCATCCCCAATGGTACCACGCGAAAGTATCGTTAAAGAGAACAACCTTTTGCTGACCAAAAACCGAAGAAAGTGCCGCAATTGTTAGAAAAAAATAGAACCTAATGAATTTCATAGAGCTATTCTAACCTTATCTGACGATAATGGCAACGAGAGCTCTTCCTATTTCATTTGCTCGATTTTTCCGAGCATTTGAACGATTGGAGAAGATTGTGCAATCACTTGCCTCTTTCCCTGAAATAGCGCTTAAAAATACAATGCATTCATGAGCAAAGAAATTTTTCAGACAGAAAGGCTCACCGCACGTCAGTGGGAATTATCTGACTTGCCACATGCCCTCGAGTTATGGGGAGATCCTGACGTTACGCAACTGATCGTTTCTCAGGGAAAACTAAGCCAAGATCAAGTGATCCAGCGTCTTAACGACGAAATAGACCGGCAAAAGATTCATGGAGTACAATATTGGCCTCTATTTGAAACCAAATCCGGCCAATTTGTTGGTTGCTCTGGCCTAAGGCCCTGGAAATTCACACCTGAAGAAAAAAATTATGAACTCGGGTTTCACATCGTCAAGCAATGTTGGGGGAAAGGGTACGCCACTGAGGCCGCCAAGGGCGCCATCAAGTATGCGCATGAAAAGCTAGGCCTGACCAAACTTTACGCTGGCCACCATCCACAAAATGCAAACTCTCGAAAGATTCTACTCAAACTCGGATTTCGGCGCACAGGAGACGTTTTCTATGAGCCTACGGGCCTCCAGCACCCTTCCTATCTCCTCAGTCCCCTCTGCTAATCCAAGCGCCATATTATTTAAACCTCTCATGTCGACAAAAAGTTAGAGTCCCATCCATCTGTAGGCTTGCACTGATGTATTCTTTTCCAGGTAAATTCAACTTCTCTTCTACCACTTTATGCTTCTCTCCCAGAACCTGATTCAATCCATTACAAATCGTTTCCACAAGTCCATCATTAATAGAGCTCTCTGTGCCTCCTATAAGAAAAATATCTGTTGTTCCTTCATGCGCAAAACAACCCAGCATCTTTGACATTTCCTCAAGTTCTGTACCAGCAGCTACATGATAACCAGCAATACCTATAATCTTTCCTGTGTCATCCCTTTTGATGCCAAAAATTGTGATACAATCGCCTATTTCAACAGATATTATCGGCTTATCCTCCGAAGTAGTAACCTCATCCGTTTCTATGAATTTGCATATGTCATAATTTTGAGGAAAAGTTTTAAAAAATTGGTTGGAAGCTATTGCCCTAAAATGACTATAATCGTTGATAGTCGCACAATTACTCAATCTTTTTAAGCTAACTTCAACTGTCATTTTCTCTCCTTTTTTTCTAATATACTGAGCAAGGTTTCTATTTCCATAGGGAAAATTTTCTGGTCAATTCGGAGACCTTGTCCCAATCGCCAAATAATACAACTCCATAATAGATTAACTCTCCTTCTTTCGTCTGTTTTGTTCGCTCGATCTGTTCTAGGTAAGTCCCAACTGTCATTGTATTAGTAAAATCTACACATTGAATTCCAGCTTGATGAGCTGCTAACCTGAGCGCCCTAAGCTTGTTTGAATTCGCTTTCAAAATCATGAAAGGCATTTCCGATATGTTAGGATGGCTTCCTCCATCAGCGTCGATGTAATTGGATAGACGTAAAGACTCTTTCCCAATCTCTGATCCAAATCCAATGCACATGTGAGCTAGCGCGTTCATTATGCTACCCGGCTCAATTTTTTCATTCATAACTGCGACTAATTTATTTGCGAACATGATATCTCCTAAAGTTCAAATCGGTTAAAGCTGTTTTTCCAGTTGTGCTCAACGGCCTCTATTGCAAAAGGAAGATTTTTTTGCTTTAGAGCTTCGATAATCTTTTTGTGCTCATCATAGGAAAGAAGGGCATTCTTAATTTTGTCGAAGTAATAAAGATCCAATCTTTTTAGCTTTGCTTTTATTTCAGAAATGATTTTTTCAATTTCCTGATTCTGAGAAAGTTTTATATACACGGTGTGAAAATCATAATCGGCATCCAATGCGGAAAAACGGTCTTTGGCTTTCATTTTTTGTAGAAAGCGTTCGTTAGATTCGATCATCTGCTGAATATGTTCGTCTGTGATTGATCCAAAGGCTTGACTGAGTGCCAAGCATTCCAATGTCCATACAATGGAATACAGATGAAAGGCATTGTGAAAATCGATCGAACTTACAAGGGTTGAGCAATTGGGCTTGGTTTTTACCAATCCTTCATCTTCAAGACGCAGCAATGCTTCTCTGATAGGAGTTCGGCTAACACCCAATTGCTCTGCCAATTCTTTGTCTCTTAGCTGTGCTCCAGGGGCTAGGGTCCCATCTAAGATCCAGTGTCGAAGCTTGTCATAGGCTTCTTGGCGGACAAATGTACGTCGGATTTTGCTTTCCATTCGAGGCGTCTCCCGATTATGTGATATGTAATATATCAGTCAAATTGAATTTAAGTAAAGGACGGGATTTAGGGAGATATCATTGGTCTATATCTAGCTTTTCAGTTGGGCCCAGGTGCAACAGGTTGTTTTTTCTTGTACATGACCGCATAATTTCCAAATAAAATCAAACCAACTCCTACTAAATCAGACCAGGACCATTGGTAGGTCTCTAATAGATACGAAAGTGTTAGTGCAATTAAGGGGAAAAAAATTGTAGCGTAGCCCGCTCTTTCAGGACCTATTCTTGAAATGAGATCCAAGTAAAACAAGAAAGCAATCACGGATCCTGGGATGGCTAAATACAGTAAAGATGCCCAATAAGAAAAAGTTATTGGTAAACCTAATGGCAATCCTTTTGCTAAAACATAGATCAGCATCATTGAGGCTCCATACATCATGGATATCGCCGTACTTGGGACTAAACGCATTCCTTTCTTTTGATTTCTAAACGAAATAATGTTGCCAAAGGAAAATATGAGTGTCCCTGCTAATGCAAGAGATATCCCCAATAAAATCTGCTGATTGAATGACATACCGAAGATTGATTTCCAGAAAAGTGTCATGATCCCTACTAATCCTATCGTACCGCCCAAAACCACATGTTTTTCTGGCCTTTTATTAAAAAAGAGATAATTGTTAATTATATTGAACAGGCTAACTAAAGAAAAAACAACAGAAACTAGCCCAGAAATTAAATAGAGAGTTGATTTATAGATAAAAATGAAATTAATAGAAAACATTGCACAGCCAAGTAGAAATAAAAAAAGATGTTCTTGTCTTTTAAAGTGCAAGCTTATTTTTCTTAACTTGCAATAAAGAAACAACAACGTTCCTGCAATTGCAAATCGATAGAAAATTGAAACTTCAGGAGGCACTTTTCCTAGTTGAAGTTTGATTGCGAGCCAAGTCGTCCCCCAAATAAAAACGATGGTGAGATACATCAAGATGTTTTTCATTGAACCCACTCTCCTATTTTCCTACGGATGCAGCTTAAGACCATTGATAATTTTGTCAAAAGTTTTGCGGTCACAGCGGAATGCAAGACCAACGATATCTAGTTGATCAGCGGCGACTGCTTTGACGACTGCACGGTTATCGTTGTCATTGCTTGTAGCAAACATCTCTTTTGTATAGATGGCCAGTGGAACAGTACGACCAAGCGCCCGCATACGAGTTCGCTGTAGATGCTCTGCACTGGCCGCATAGACAAAGACGGGTTGTGCGAAAATCGGCAGATAAGTATTTCCCGAGCCATCTTCGTATTGTTTGCCAATCGACTCATCTGCACTTGCAGCAATCCCTGCTGTTAAGAATGCGGTTATGTTTAGCTTTTGCCAAGTTTCCAAATCTTCACGAACGATTACGCCAATTTTAGTGTCATGCATATCTGTTGTTCTCCTCTAAAACAATTAAATAAGTTAGCCAAGATTTTTGGCTTGCGTACGATAAAAAAAATATGAGACGGATATCAATGTTTTAGCCTTGAAGGCTAAGAAGGAGAATAAGAGATGCAAAAACAGCAGAACTCTTCAACATAAGAGCTAGTCTACCAGATGATGGATTTTTCAGGAAATAAAAAAATTATTACACCGAGATTGGCCTGAAATGGATGGGATTGATAGGGTTCTCACTCAATATGCTCGAGCAACTTTTCAATCTGCTCTGGGGTAGGGAGCTGATTTTGTAGCTCTTCTGGCAGTTGCTGCACGATTTTGTAAGACGCCACATTGATCGGCTTGTTACTGTCTTTGAGCGCATATTCTACGATCATGCGGTTCTTCTCCCTGCAGAGAATAATCCCAATCGAGGGATTTTCATCTGGAAGACGCACAGTATCATTGAGCACAGCAAGATAAAATTGCATCTTGCCCACATATTCGGGAATGAAGGCTCCCCTTTTCAGTTCTATCGCAACTAAAGACTTGAGTTTTCGGTGATACAAGAGAATATCGATGAGAAATTCTTGGCCGCCTATCTCCAAACGATACTGGGATCCCACAAAAGTATAGGCATTTCCAACTTCTCGCAAGAATGATTCAATGTTCTTCCCGACAGCCCGCTCTAACTCTCTTTCGCTATATTCGTCTCCCAGATCAAGGAAATCGAACACATATTCATCTTTAACTGACAGCCTAGCCTCATTGCTCACTTTTGCAGGAAGGTTCGCCTCAAAATTTTCCTGACTGGCCATCATCCTTTCATACGACTTATTTTCGATGTGATTTAAAAGGGTACGGTAACTCCAACCATTTCGCTTCGACATCCGGATGTAAAACTCTCTTTCTAAGGGGTCTTTGCATCTCTCTAAAATAGAGACATGATGAGTCCAACTAATTTCTGCCAGCAGTGCCGTCAGTTTTTCCTTTTCGCAGTAAGAGAGGTAAAAGTCCTTCATTCTCCAAAGGTTACGAGAAGAGAAACCCTTGATCCCAGGGAATCTGTTTTTTAAATCTTTAGCCAATTGCTGAACTATCGACTCGCCCCACTCCGCCCTGCTCTGCTTTTCGTGGATGATCTGCCCAATCTCTCGATACACTGAAACAAGCTCGAAATTAACAGCTTTTACTGCTCTTGCTTGAGCCTCTTTGACTTTATTCACGATTGTATCCAAGACTGAACCGTAATTTTCCGGAATTTCTTGAATCACTTGATCTTCTTCTACATTTTTAACTTCAGCCATTGACCAAACCCCTCAACTTTTAAAGGATAGGGCTTCACTTCAAAAGGATCAAATCTTTTTTGGAGTTCGTGAACTTTGAAGTCTTCTCAGGTGCCCTGAGAGCCGGTTCGTGCGCAAACGCACTTCATTTCGACTACCTGACACGAGCCAAACAATTGGCTCGTTTTCCTCTCAATTTTTACAAATTTGCTCGGAACAGGAGTCGAACCTGCACCCGCTATTAACGGAGGGGATTTTAAGTCTTAAGATTTCAAAAAACAACAACAAAAGACAAATGATAACCACGAGAGGTTCAAAAACTTATGGACTATTGCTGATTGCTATTGTTAGTAGAAAACCGCGGTTTTTTTGCCCTTGATTCCCCACATATCCCCCAAAAAGCATGCTAGGATCAAATCCTCAGAAACCTCTCAACTGCGTTGGCAAAGGATTTTGCATTAATAATCCTTCGAATGATCCAAGGAACAAAGCCTTGCAATCCATGATAATTTCGTCCAACTACGCACTCAATACAGAATTGTAAAGTGAGCGTGACAAAAAAATTACACTTTATTTGTGAAAATTCAGATGGGTTGCTACAATGCTCAGCTATGCCAATTTTTAACAAAAAAAATGGATGCTCTT
The DNA here is from genome assembly GCA_013286675.1 of Chlamydiota bacterium. Lineage (GTDB taxonomy): Bacteria > Chlamydiota > Chlamydiia > Chlamydiales > Rhabdochlamydiaceae > PALSA-1444. The sequence goes on along the minus strand of JABDFE010000004.1, from coordinate 8,265 downwards.
TAATTAAGGCTAATGATGATGCTACACGTCAATTAATTTATTCGTTACGCTATCAAGTCTATAGGAACATAGGTGCAGTTGATATAGATCCTTCGGAACGTTTTGTCGATGAATATGATGACTATAGCAATTCATTCCCATATCTTTATCTCATGGGAGAAAAGCCCGTTGGTTCCATAAGGACATGTATTTATTCCAAAAAATTTGAATGGCAAAACGTCCCTGCTCATAAAATGTTTGCTCAGGAAATTAAAAATGAATTAGGTGAAAATTGCTCTCTTGTAGAAACAACTAGATTGGTTATTGAACCTTCTTTTCAATCATTCTCATCTGGACATTTTTTCAATCTTTTTTGTGCACCAATTTTAATGAATAAACTTTATCAACCTGATTATATGATTGGAACGATTGTTCCTGAGCATGTTCGTTTTTACAAGAGGTTTTTTCAATTTCAACCCATATCAATTCCTAAAGCTGTTCCAGGACTTAATGTCCCTTCGAGTGTACTGGTGGCCGTAAAAGGCAGTTTATTTAATGAAATATGTGATCAAAAAAAGTGACTCGAGTGCTAGAACAACACATCCTACAACACTCGAAATCAGGAGTAATGATTTTTGATGACTAAGAGTTTGTTGTTTGATCAAGCCATGCAGGAATGGGGTTCTCTTTTAGGAAGTGAGAGGGCGATTTGCGACCCCGAAGTTCTTATCAAATATCAGAATAATATTACAGAATTTAAGAGACAGATTCCTGCGGTTTTAAAACCGAGGAATCGCGAAGATGTTATTAAGATTATAGAGATCGCCAATAAGTACCAAGTGCCTCTTTATCCAGTGAGTCAGGGCAAGAATTGGGGTCAAGGCTCAGCCCTTCCCGTCACTGATGATTGTGTTCTGGTGGTACTGGAAAGTTTAAATCAAATCATTGAGGTTAATGAAAGATTACGCTACGCCATCATAGAGCCTGGAGTGACTCAAAAACAGTTATCGGACTATTTGATTTCAATTGGATCACGGCTTCTCTTCAGTATGACGGGTTCAGGAAATGATACAAGTATTATTGGGAACATTTTAGAGCGGGGGTCGGCCTGTTACGGCCAGCGGAGCCAGAATATCATTGCGGCTGAGGTGCTTTTTGGAAATGGAGCTAACGTAAGAACCGGAAACTGGCAATTTGAAAATGAGGGTAACACAACGCATTTTTACCGACATGGACTAGGTCCAGATATCAATGGTCTGCTCTGTCAGTCTAATTTTGGTATCGTTTTAAGCATGGTCGTAAGCTTGATGCCTCTTAGGAAGCAGAAACTGGTTTTTATGAAATTCCCACAAGATCAAATCGAAAAAATTACCGACGCGCTCTTCTATCTCAAAGAAGATCAGATTATCTGCGGGGGGCCTGTCATTCTAAATAGATTTGACCACAGGATGAAAAAGATCTGTGAGACCCATCAAGAGGAAAATTCTTGGTTTATGGCAACCACATTGAGAGGAAATGGGCAATTACTCTTGGAGCTGCAAAAAGAGTTTGAGTCTAGGCTACAATCGATTGATAGTAATATTCAATATTTCGATCATTCAGCACTAGAAGATCCAAACACACCTCAAGTCATTAAAACGTTTATCAATTTATTTGATGGAATTCCGTCCAATTTCAGTCTTGATAGCTTTAAAAATTACATATCTGATAACCAGGTTAAAACCGCGCACTACGATATTGATAATGATTCTCATTCTCCTGGGATGGCCTGTGTACTTCCCGCTGTACCTTTTGTTGGTAGCTCTGTCCGGGAAATCATCGATGAGATAAACAGCTTTTCGACAGCATATCCTTTCAAGATAGGATTTACATTTGTTACTCATAACTCGACTTCTTTTGAAGGATTTTTTCGGGTGATATTTAATAGAGATAGCTTGGATGAAATCACACTAGCACATGAGTGGAGTAGACTTCTTTATAAGATTTTAGAAAAAAAGGGACTATACCCTTATCGCTTGAACATTGAACAAATGTCGTATTTTACTGACCGAATTGATAATCCGTTTTGGAATACAATCGCCTTACTCAAATCAGCGCTAGATCCAAATGGCATAATTTCTCCGGGAAGATACTGTCCACTTGTTGGGATACCCCAACTTCAAACCAGTAGGATGACCACCGCTTAGCTGGGGAGATATTTTTGTGTAATTCTAGAGCAAATTTTTGCGCGATGCTCTAATAATCCCTCGAACCAACCTCCGCTCTGCAATCGCCTCTACCGAATAAAATCCATGCTTAGTACGCGCAAGCTTCACGCGGAGCTTGCCATCGCGTGTTTTGGGACCTGTACACCACCCTCCATGTAGTCGACATCTTCCATTCTTCATAGCAGGGAACGTGGGATGTATCGCAAAAAAGCCGCCCTCGCTCTTCTAAGCTAATCGCTATTTTTCCAAAAAACTCCCTATACCTTATGGAACTAGGCTACTTTATGATTTTGATTTCTACTGCCATTCACTTGGGCTCTCTTTATCACGTTGGTATCGTTGGTGCCATAGTCAGCGCTTTTTTTGTCCCGAAACTCAAGCCTAAAATACGAAGAATCCTCGCTAGCCTAATCCCGCTAAAGGTTTAACACTTTACAGCCCTCTTCTCAGGAGAGTTGTCCATAGAAATTCAAATCAAAATTGATTGTTAATTATTGTCTTTAATTCCCCCATGACTCCCCCATAAAGGGGAGTTTGGATCAAGAAAACAAGGCATTTTTAAATGAACTTTTAGACTAATTCCTATAGAGAATTGCTCGGAACAGGAGTCGAACCTGCACCCGCTATTAACGGAGGGGATTTTAAGTCCCCAGTGTCTACCATTCCACCATCCGAGCACGAGTAGACTTCTATCTGAGAGATAAAAGTCTACTGGGAGGGAGGGATTCTATCAAGTCAAGAAGTGATTCCAACCATCGAGCTGGGTCGATTGGAGGTTGAGCGGTTGAGGCTCTACAGCGACACGACTGATGGAATTAGAGTCGGAATCAGGTTTGGGTTCTTCTTCCTTGGGAAGTTCTGGTTCCGGAGGAGGAAGGTTGCCCGACTGCTGATCTTTATATTTTTGAATATTATGTGAGATCAGGGTGGTTGGGGGAGGGATCAGGTGAGAAAACGAAGGGATCACCTGAGGCTCTTTCGGCTGCTGGGCTTCTTTGGGAGGAGCCGGCTTGAACTCTTGAGGAGCTTGTTCTTCAACGCGGTGCCTCATGTCTTCTCGTTCATCGGAAGAGCGGCGGCGGCGGTTGCGATTGCGGCCTCTGTCTCTTTTTTTGTCTTGTGAAGGCTGAGGGCCGGATTCATCGGCGATCTCGTCTTCTAGAGCGATGGGGAGGACTTGCTCTTCATCTTCGTCTTTACGGAGAGAGCCTTCGCGTCCGCCACCGATTTTAATGGTGCGCTCGAATTGAGCGTTTTTGAGAACAACACGGCTTTCTTTGATTTCGACGACTTCGTAGTCGCCGATGGGAACGAGGAAGGGTCTGGGCTTTTCAAGAGAGCGGTAGAACAGAGCAGGACCGAACGAAACGATTTCGACGGCATCGACTGTAAATTCTTCTTGAGACTCATTTCTGCTACTACGCAGGACTAGGCGGCAGCCTTCTCGTGGGACAATGACTGTTTCTATGAGGGGTTCGCGGGTAAAATTCACGGGATAAAACCTTTTTTTGTAATGAGGGTCCTAACGTTTGAACCATCACTGTTTTTCTTTTGAGGTCAGAGGCAGTTGCAAAACTGCTGTGCCACAGAAAATCGATGATTTTGACGCCAGTTTTCAGGGCCAGCAAGCTGGCCCGTGCCGCGCAGACGAGACCATGCCCGAATGGGCAGGCGAGGAGGCGCGGCGAAAAATGGCGCCAAAAGGGCGATTTTATGGGGCACATGAGTTTTGCAATTGCCTCGTCATGTATCTCATGAGATCAACGACACGATGGGAATACCCCCATTCGTTGTCGTACCACGCAATCAACTTATAAAAACGGCTATTTAAAGCTATCCCTGCCTTCTTATCAAAAATGCAGGAATAGGGAGTTCCAATAAAATCGGAAGAAACAACTTCATCTTCGCAATACTCAAGAAGTCCTTTATAAGTGCCGTCTGCTGCTTTTTTCATCGCAGCACAGATTTCATCGTAGGTGGTATCTCGTTTGAGACGTACTGTTAAATCAACGACAGAAACGTCTGGCGTTGGAATACGGAAAGCCATCCCTGTCAGCTTGCCTTTGACTTCGGGCAAACAAAGCCCGACAGCATGAGCTGCGCCTGTAGAGGATGGGATAATATTTAAACCTGCAGCACGGCCGCCTCTCCAATCTTTCTTGGAAGGTCCGTCCACTGTAGGTTGTGATGCGGTTAAAGAATGCACGGTCGTCATCAGTCCTTCTTCGAAACCAAAGTTATCAAGGAGGACTTTGGTTAGAACGGCCAAGCAGTTGGTGGTGCAGGAGGCGTTCGAGACGATCGTGTCAGTCTTAGGATTATATTTTTCATGGTTAACGCCCATGACAAAGGTTGGCATATCGCCTTTACCAGGAGCTGTAAGCACGACGCGTTTTGCGCCGGCGGTAATATGTTTTTGGGCCTCTTCTAAAGAGGTAAAATGGCCTGAAGCTTCAACGACGCAGTCGACTCCAAGTTCTTTCCAAGGCAATTTGGAGGGATCTTTTTCGTTGTAGACTTTGATTTTATGGCCGTTGACGATGATAGAATCGCCTTCAGCCTCGATTTTGAGGTTTGGACGCCGATGAACAGAGTCGTACTTAAGAAGGTAGGCTAAATTGTCGGCTGGAACGAGATCGTTGATCGCGACGACATTGATATGAGGCGTATGCTCGAGGGCTATAATGCGGTAAACGAGGCGCCCGATCCTTCCAAAACCGTTGATGGCAACTTTCACTAATGAGGTCCTTTTGTGGACGGCTTTTTTAACCATCATCATAATGGAGTTTTTGATGATTGTAAAGGTATTAAAGCGGCGCAGGAATAGCCCGCAAGCCATGATGACTCTTCCACAGCCTACCGCTCTAACCTATTGATAGTTAGCTTCTTTAGAGTGCGTTTTCATATTCTATGTAAGAACAAATTTTTGCCCTAAGAATCTTTTCAGCACGGGGGCCCCTCAATTCCTCTACAAGGCTTTGGAGATCGCGTGCATCTTTTCTTAGTGCATCATATACCCTCTTCAAGACTCCTATTCCTCCATAGGAGTACTCAAAAAATTTATGAATCTGAAAATACTTAGGATGAGAGATAAGGAGGCCAAGATTATCTTGCAACGCTCTCACCTGGTCTTTGAGAATGGCATTGTAAATTTTCAGCTGCTCGCGACTTTGCGAAGCGGCTTGGGCGCTTGAAACATTCATCCACTCATTTTCGAGAGTCAGAAGCGTATAGAGATCGTTATTTTCATAGGCATTTGTCAATTTTTTCATGAACACCTCTTTCCGAGCTTTTTGTTCCACATCGGGTTCAAGGTCAGGATGAAAAGTTTTTGCGAGCTGCTTGTAAATGGTATTTAAACTTCTTTTCTGCAACTCTTCTATTTCACATCTTCTTTGCTCTTTTTGAATCTGCTTTTTCGTTTTCGGCTTTTCCTTCGGCTCCTGCTGGGGTTGATTAGATTTTTCAAAAAAAGCGTCCCCTACAGAATCCATCATTTTTCTGAGCATTTCTTCATGGCTATCCGTCGAATCTATTCCTGAAAAGTCGACATCAACACCCTTTTCTTTGAACATTTCTTTCAATTCATTTTTAGCATGCTCTAATTCTTCTTCTGCAACAGCCTGCAAATCATGTCCACTTAGCTCTTTGTAAATCTGCATTATTTCAGGCGAAATCTTACCAAATTCAATCAATTCACATATCTGATCTATACAGTTTAAAATGACAAAGCTAAGAACTTCTCGTTCTGCTTTAGAAAAACCCTCATGCTTTTGATAAAATGCGTATACAAGCTTGACTCGTTCCATCATGGCGCTATCTATGATTTCTTCCTCAGGTTTGATTTTCTCATGATAAAACTGCAAGCAGTGATCAAGCTGATCCTGACGATTTTTCTGCTCTTTTTGAAGCCATTCAACCTTCTTTTTTAATCGATGAAATTCTTTCTGCTCAGAAGTATACGTCGTTTTGACCTTCCTGATCTGGACTATATCTGCAGCTGCTGTTGCCATGCCTTTTCTCTCCTAGAAATGTCCGACAAGAATAGATAAAGCAACTTTTTTTACACAAATTAATTTTCTACAGAGGGTGTAATTGAAAGTGTTAGTTCAAGCAAAAAGTGAGCGAGGATGCCAAGTTGCAAGGCGCCCGCAGGGGTAACCCGATGCAGGCAACCCCGCAGCGGGTTGTCGAAGCAGGGCAACGCAGCAAATTGGTGTCCGCAGCCTCTTTTTGCT
>JABDFE010000004.1:0-1741 GCA_013286675.1 Chlamydiota bacterium | reverse complement strand
AGGCGCCCGCAGGGGTAACCCGATGCAGGCAACCCCGCAGCGGGTTGTCGAAGCAGGGCAACGCAGCAAATTGGTGTCCGCAGCCTCTTTTTGCTAACTAACACTTTTAATTACACCCTTCTACAGAGAGGCAGTTGCAAAACTACTGTGCCTCAAAAATCAATGATTTTGACGCCTGTCTTCAGGGCCAGCAAGCTGGCCCGTGCTGCGCAGACGAGACCATGCCCGAATGGACAGGCGAGGAAGCGCGGCGAGAAATGGCGCCAAAAGGGCGATTTTATGGGGCGCACGAGTTTTGCAACTGCCTCTACATACTAAATGATTCTTTCAACCAAATCGCAAAAAGTGGATCGTCAAAAATCACCATTCCTCTTCCTGTAGCCTCTTCATCGAGAATCCCTTTCCTTTTTAACGCATTGATCGCAGAAGATACTGCCGGGCCGCTGGAAATTTCATACTTATTGAGAAGTTCTTTAGCAAATATCTGTTTACCTTCTTTTGCTGCTAAACGTAAAACTCTTTGCTGAATAGGAGAAAGAGAAGTTAAAAGTGTTTGATAGGCATAAGCATTTTGTCCAACAACATTTTTTAAAATTCCTTCAACTTCTCGGCGACCAATTTTTTTATATCCAGCTGCAACAAGATGAAAACAAACCATTTGAATATAATTAGGGGTATCTTGAACTATTTTTTTTAAAAAATAAATTGCATCTCTTTCAATATCGACATCGACTTTGATAAATCTTTCAATGACCCAATCGATGAGTTCTTCGTCAAACGACGGAAAATCGATTGTTTGACACGACCGATAGAGAGGACGAGATGAATTATTTAACATATCGGAGATAAGGCTTTTTCTTGATCCAGTAAACAGAAAGACCGTATTTGGAAGCTGCTGCATATGAGTTCGCAACGTAGCCTCAAGCCATCCTTGATCGTCTAGCTCTGTAATTTTTTGAAATTCATCTATGACTAAGACAACTTTCTCCCCCAAGTTCTTCAACCCTGAGAGCACATCTTGAATCATCTCCTTCACTTCTTTTTCAGAGCTTCGGTCAAATGAAAACCCAAATGAAGTCTGTCCAGAAATAGGGTCAACATCCGCTGAAATTTTAGGTCGCCAATTTGAAAGCCACTTTTTGGCAGACTCAGTCCAACTTTTTTTCGTTTTCAGAGCACGAAATACCTGCTGAAGAAAGTCGCGATGAGATGTGATATTGAAAATATCAATAAATGGGCAAGCGTAACCCTCTGCCTCCAATTTTTTCAGCAAATTAAGAACAAAAGAAGTTTTTCCAAATCGACGTGGCCCCATCAGAACTACATGAATGCGATTGGTTAGAAATTGATGAACAATCCTATCTAGTCCAGGCCGAGGTAGATAATATTCCCCTTCAACAGGATCACCAAATTTAAACGGGTTCATTTGTTACCTCTCTTTTTATTCGCAAATATTAAACAAAGTTGTTAATTATTGGCAAGCACAAAAGCTATAAACACATTTAATAGGCTGATTTTCAAAAGCTTACAAATTCTTGTAACAAAATTATTAATTATTGGCAACCAACAAATGTGGAAAAAATCAAGATAGGTCTTTTTTAAGGTTTGTTGCCACAAGGTCGTGCTCTTTTTTGAAAGTCTGTTGCAAGTTTTTAGTTTAATCGGCGAAAATAGTGCAGTCTTACAACCTGGGAGTCTTGAATGACAACAGTTGCTAGGAGAAGTTCTGAACTATTGTACG
>JABDFE010000003.1:9548-77683 GCA_013286675.1 Chlamydiota bacterium | reverse complement strand
GATCCTCCCATCCACCATATTTTGAATCAAATGTGTAAATCGCTTTTCGAAATTGATCCAATTTTTTTATTTGCTCTTCAGAAAAACCAAAATCTTTAGCCTTTTCATCTACAAATTCATCAAAAAGACCTTCTTGCTTCAAACCAGCTATGGTTTCAATGTAACAACAATAGTCGTGAATTTCATCCTTCACCCAGCCCTTTTCCTGAAATTCAGCGCTGGCAATTTGTTTTAAGGATTCAATTACATTGTGTATCCAAAGATCTTTAGGAGTCACCATAAGTATCTACTTTATTTCTTAACTCTTTTTTGGGGGTAGGTAAATATATTCATTAGGTGGAATATGGGCCTCAATATTTTGTGTATCAACAAGGCTGCCTTGACTATTTAATGCTTTTCCGTTCCTATAATGGACAATATATGGCTGCTGCTGAGCTGGATTAGGACTATTTGGATTCCCTGGCATAAGTCGGATATACTCATGTTTGGGATTGGCTGGATTATGGTAACAAATTCCTACTCCATCCGCATATTTTGTAATAAAATTATCAGGTATTCCATCGGGTTTTTTCGGAATTTGATATCCCATTGTTTTCAAATTGTCTCTAATTTCCTGCTCTGAATAGCTATTTTTTCCAAAGTATTTTTTTATGTACTCCTTATCCTTTTTATATTTTTCAACGGCCTTATACCGATTCTTTATGGAAGCTACTCTACTTTCCTCGAGAAGCATCATCTCAAAAGTGAGTACATTATTCGCTCTCTTTAGGTCTTGGTAAGCCTTCATCATTTTCGCAGATCCTGCCATGAAGAAAATATCAACCCCGTACTTCCCGATAAGATAACCAGATATTTCTCCACGCTCTTTTTGTGTTAAATGATCCCAATTAGTCACAAGTTCTTTTAGCTCGGACAATATCTGATCTGCTGCGATGTAAGCAGCCGATGCGGCAACACAGGCTAAAACTCCTGAAACAAGCTTTGCATGGGGAGACGGAGAAGAAGTTAGTGCCCAAAGACCTACTCCCAATATCGGACTCCACACTGGAAGTCCTTCTCCAAATTCTTCAGTAAAGCCTTTTTTAATTCCATTGACCAGACCTTCTGCATAATCTTTCGAAAAGGAAACACCTGGCTCATCGATAGTGGGACGCATCCCGGAAGCAAGGTAATCGCTTAGAGCTAAATCAAATTCTCCTGTTTCGAAATAAGCGGCAGCACGCTCAAAGTAAGCCATTTTGTTATTTGGGTCTTTTTGGATGGCCTTGCTTAACGAAACAATGGCATCATTGTACAAACTAACTTCTGATTGGATAATCCCTTCGTTTAGGTATTCTTCGGATGAAAGGAGCTCTTTTTCTGAATCTTTTAATCCATCCATGAACCTTCGAATGTCTTCTAATGCCTCATCAATTTGGCCTCGAGAAAAGCTTAATAATCCTCGATTGTAATAAGCTCCAGCCCATTGATGATTCTTTATACAATTTTGATATTGTTCTTCATGGAGTCGCAAAATGGTTTCACGAGCTTCATCTAGCTTACTTTGAAGATGACTGGCTTGTATCTGGAAATCATCATTTTTTTTCCGATATTCTTCAATCCCTCTTTGTATGGACTTAATCTTTTTACCAAGACGTTCTGCAATACTTCCCCATCCCTCATAACAGCATGAGGAATAACCTTGTTCCCGTAAACTCTGAAAATGCTTCAAAGCATCTTCGTACCAACCGAGTACTTGTGTTAAAACAGACTGTTCATTCTGAATATAGAGATCTGCATCAGATTGAAGTTGAGCAAGAGCCATCAAAAATCCAGCTAGGTTCTTTAAGTGGAAAAAAGTCGACCCAACTCCTGGAATGCCTTCAACATCGTACCAAGCGTATTTAGGAGTTATAAATCGATCAATACAAATATAATTAAAGAAAAATTCAGGATCTTTAAGCTCTTTCCACTTTGGAAAATCGATCCATTCTATTTCATACCAGTCTTGAATATAAGGAGTGGAACAATAAGACAGTCCATGGACTGGCTTATAATTGGTTAAGAAATGTAGCTGACATTTACCCCCAGGATATCCTTCATATAAAAACTTTCTAAATGCAATTTGTTTATCCCAATAAATTTCGGGATCCTTGTCGCATCCATAAGGACATATCATTTCGAAAGCAGATAATCGTGATGAGAAAATGAAAAACAGACAGATTTGAAAGATGTATTTCATGCACCTCGCTCCTACTTAGATTGATCAAAAATAGAAGGAGGTCAGATTTTTTCAAAGCTTTTAATGTTCAACCTGAGTTTTTCTAAAGATATCACAACTGAAAGTCACTTTTCTGATAGTCTCTATTTGTATAACAAATTAGAAGTATTCCACCACATCCTTGATTCGAAAGATCAAGATATAATAAAGGCGTGTCGTTTATCAAGAAACAAGCTAACTCACGCAAGCTTCGTTTAACTCATGCTCAACATAACTGGTAAAGCGCTCGGAAGAGAATTCGATCCACGGACTCAAAAAAGCAAGCCTTTAGCAAAAGATGATCTAGTGGGAGGAGTGAAATGTATAGAGAAAAGCCGTGCTTTAGATGAATTCTCAAACAGGACAAGAGAAGCAGTCAGAATTCTTGAGGAAAAGGTACTACGTTCCCTTCAGAGATAGAAAGAATATCAATCATTTTTCGTTTTGAGAAAGGGGAAGCTAAAGACGTAGATTTAATAGATTATCATTAGAGGGAGTGAACTTATGGGAAAGAAAAGAAAGCCTACTCATCCGGGGAGGATCCTTGACGAGCACTATATCAAGCCTCTCAAGCTCAACTTGGAGAAGCTTGCTGATAGACTTGGCATCGCCCGGAACACTCTGTTTAACATCAGAGCAGGAAAGGCAAGCATTACCACTTCTATTGCTTTGTCTCTAGCTGAAGCTTTTGACACCACTCCTCAACTCTGGCTTAACTTACAGATCAATTACGATCTTTGGGTTGGAGAGCATGGGCATGTTCCCGTTAAACCAATTCTTAAAAACGGGGCGATTCTCCGGACTAAGCAGAACATGGGAATTGCAAGAGCTGCGTTTGCCTAAATTTAAGCAGGCAGTAACCTATCCAGAACTGAGAGTGAAAGCACTCTTCATGCAGAGCTTCTGCAGGTAGTGGCCGTATTCACTGACGGAGGCTGCTTGGGCAAGTTTTTCGAGCTCTTCGAAAGAAATAAATCCTTGTTGGTAGGCGATCTCTTCGAGGCAAGCAATCTTAATGCCTTGACGTTCTTGGATGGTTTGGACGTAGCTGGAGGCTTTTTGGAGGGCATCGTGAGTTCCGGTATCTAGCCAGGCAAAGCCTCGATCGAGCAAACGGACGCTTAGCTGCCTTTTCTGAAGATAGGCGACGTTGACATCGGTGATCTCGTATTCTCCCCTCTTGGAAGGTTTGAGGCCTTTTGCGATGTCGATCACGGTGTTATCGTAGAAGTAGAGACCGGTGACGGCATAAGAAGAAGGAGGATCTTTTGGTTTTTCAATGATGTCTTTGATCCGGCCGTCATCATCAAAAGCGATCACGCCGTACCGCTCAGGGTCGTTGACTTCATAGCCAAAGACAATGCCGCCTTCTTTGAGATCTAGGCAAGGACGGACAACTTCGGCGATGTTGTGGCCGTAGAAAATATTGTCTCCAAGAATAAGGCAGACGGAATCTTTACCGATAAAATCAGCGCCGATTACAAAGACTTCTGCAATTCCTTTGGGCTCTAATTGAACGGCATAGCTGATTGATATTCCAAATTGGGAGCCGTCTTTGAAAAGCGCTTGAAAACGGTGGAGGTCTTCAGGAGTTGTGACGATGAGAACTTCCCGGATGCCGGCTTGCATGAGGACTGCGAAGGGATAATAGATGAGGGGCTTGTCGAAGACAGGAAGAAGCTGTTTGCAAGTGCCTAACGTGACGGGATAGAGGCGCGTTCCTCTTCCACCTGCGAGAATAATTCCTTTCATTTTGTAAATACTCCTGGGAGACCCCTGTAATGTTCTTGATAATCTAGGCCATAACCGATGACAAATTCATCTTCAATGGGGAAAAGAACGTAGTCTGGAATAGTGGTGATCGTCCGAGGTCTGTTTTTTAAAAGAAGCACGAGAATCTTGAGACTTGCAGGTTGTTGGAGAAGGAGCTTTTCTTTAATGGCGGTCATGGTTTTTCCGGTATCGAAAATATCATCGATGATGATCACATGTTTGCCTTGTAAAGATAGGTTGTCTATCCCTTGTAGAGTAAGCTCTCCACTGACCATTCCTAGTCCATAACTAGAGGCTTTGACATATTCCAGTATGCAGGGAACTGTGATTTCACGCATGAGATCGGTCGTTAAATAAATCGCGCCTTTCATCACCATGACAAGGACAATTTCTTTCCCTGCGTATTCGTGATTGATCTCTGCAGCGATCTCTTTAATACGGCTGTCGATTTGTTCTTTCGAGAGAAGGAGTTTAAAATCTTGGGTTGTGATTGTCATGAGTAGCGGTGCTACTCCTTTTTCTCGGTAAAATTACACCCATTAGCGATCAGCGTATCGATGTAAGTAATGTTGTAGTCGTTTTTCAAAAAACGAGGATCATCGAGCATGTAGAGGTGGAAAAGAATCGTCGTATGGATGCCACCGATATGAAACTCTTTTAAGGCCCGTTTTGCTATGGCGATTGCCTCTTTCCGGTCTTTTCCTCGGACGATGAGTTTGGCGACCATCGAATCATAATTGGGAGGGATCCGATAGCCGGCGTAGCAGGCGCTATCGACACGGACGTGGGGTCCTCCTGGAGCGATATAATATTCGAGATGGCCAGGGCATGGTGCAAAACCTTTTGTCGGATCTTCAGCGTTAATGCGCAGCTGAATGACGTGGCCTTTCATCTCAATGTCTTTTTGACGGAAGGATAGCTTAGCGCCTTGAGCAATTTTGATTTGTTCTGCAACGAGATCGATTCCGGTGAGCTCTTCAGTGATCGTATGCTCAACTTGGATCCGGGTGTTGACTTCCATGAAATAGAAGTTTTTATCTTCGTCGAGAAGAAACTCAACAGTGCCTGCGGAATAATATCCGGCTGTTTTCACAACAGCGACGGCAGCTTCGCAGATCTTACGGCGGAGGCTATCACTCAGGATAGGGCTAGGAGCTTCTTCAATGAGCTTTTGACGGCGTCTTTGGATGGTACAGTCTCTTTCATAGAGATAGACATAATTTCCGTGTTTATCGCCGATGACTTGAACCTCGACATGGCGAGGGTTGACAATCATCTTCTCGAGATAGACCTCAGGATTGTTGAAACTGACTTGGGCTTCTGTACGAGCAGCTGCAAATTGCCGGGCAAATTCTTCGGGATTATAAGCGATGCGGATTCCTTTACCGCCACCGCCTCCGACAGCTTTAATGAAGATCGGATAGCCAATTTTTTTTGCTTCTTTGAGTCCGCTTTGAGCATCGGCAACAATCCCGTCGGATCCGGGAATCACAGGACACTTTGCTTTTTTAGCCACAGCTTTTGCCTTAGCTTTATCTCCTAGGAGTGAAATCGCTTCAGGTGAGGGGCCGATGAAGTTGAGGCCGCTGCTTTCACAGATGGAGGCAAATTTGGCATTTTCGGATAAAAACCCGTAGCCGGGATGAACAGCATCAGCGCCAGTGATTTCACAAGCGGATAAGATGTTGGAGACTTTGAGATAAGACCGTTGGGAGGGAGCTTCTCCAATGCAGATGGCTTCGTCTGCTTGCAAGACATGGAGGGCTTCGCTATCAGCTTGAGAATAGACGGCGACCGTCTGCAGTCCCAGGTCATGACAGGCCCGGATCACACGGATGGCAATTTCACCACGGTTGGCAATAAGAACTTTCTTCATACAATTCTAAATAGTTTTGTTCCGAACTCGACAGGATGAGCATTATCGATGAGAACTTCTGCAATCGTCCCGCTCATACCGGCTTTAACTTCATTCATCACTTTCATCGCTTCGATAATGCAAACAATCGTGTTTTCATCGACGCGGTCGCCGACTTTCACAAAGGCTGCATCTTCAGGAGAAGCGGCATGGTACATGGTTCCGACAAGAGGTGCTGTGACGAATTTACCGTCGACTTTTTTCTCTTGCTCCTCTCCACGATGTGGTGCGTGAGCGGGGAAACGATGAATTTCAGGATGCGTCTCGTGGTGAATAGGAACATGATGTACATGAGAAGCAGGCTCGCTTTTCCGCTCCAACTCAAGTTCATATCCATCTGTCTCTTTGATCCGAAGACGCCCAACGCCTGCTTTTTCCATTGCAGCCATCAATTCTTTGACTTGCTTGAGCTCCATGTTATACCCTTTGGATGTATTCATTGGTGTGAGTGTCGACTTTAACGATATCCCCGGTTTCTACGAAGAGAGGGACATCGATTTTCGCACCCGTTTCTAAAACAGCGATCTTGGTGGCGTTAGCCAGAGGAGAGGCTGCTTCTGAAGTCTCCGTCTTGACTACCATGAGTTCGAGAAATTGGGGTAGTTCCACTGAAAAGATCGAAGCGCCGTAACACATCGCTTTGACATCGATCCCTTCTTTGAGATAGTTGACTCTGTCTCCGATTACACCGGCAGGAACTAAGACTTGTTCGAGGTTGCCGACATCGAGAAACAAATAATCTTTCCCTTCGAGATACAGATATTCAAGCTTGCGCTCTGCTAAAGCAACTTCAGAGATCGGCTGACCGAGCTTGAAGTTTTTCTCCACCGTCTCATCCGACATCAGATTTTTCAATTTTGTCTTGATGAAAGGATTGCCTTTAGCGACTGTGACTTTGACGCATGATTCAACTCGATAGATATTTCCATCGAGAGAGATGGTCATTCCGGGACTCATTTGATTGCTGCTGGTCATAGTGTGATTAAAATATCCTTTATCTGGCTTAATTTCTTTATGGCGTAATCGACATCATGCGCAATATAGTGCGGCAGAGCCGACAACAGGGAACTAAGCCCCCTTCCCCACTGCATATGAACCGTGATACAACCCAGTTCTTTTGCAGGCGACAAATCTCTTTTGACTCGATCTCCACAGACGACTGTCTGAGAAGGTGCAAATCCAAGCTCTTCAAGAATTGTCTTATAGTGGGGCTTTTTATCCCGGTCTTCTGAGATGAGTATTTTACTAAAAATTGTTGAATCTATACCAGCATTTTTCAGTTTAAGAAGCTGCTGCTCTGGTTTACCCATCGAAACAAGCGCTATTTGATGACTTAAGCTAAGCTCTGACAAGGTATCTGACGCTTGATCGAGAGGATAAACAGGAAAATCTTGAGGAAGCGGGCCGTAAACTTCAGCATGGCCGAGATCAAAATATTTTTTGTCTGCATTGGTAATTTCAAGAAATTCAAGAAGGGTTTGAGAGGCGCTCTCGCTGGCTGTATCTAATCTTTTTAAAATGTGGAGGGCTTCTTGAAAATCACCGACCTGCAGCCCCGCTTCGACCATTTTGGTCAGCGCCTGCTCCAGCTTGACGGGAGTGATGGATCCCGTGGTATCGATTAAAGTGTCATCCAGATCAAAGATGATTAACAATGTTCATCAACTCTTGGGCTAATTTTTTAGAATCGTGGCGGATCAAACTCCGCTTAATCAAGTCTTTTTTCACGCCAGAACCGCCTTTCAATTCCCCGAGCAGAGCGGCTGGACGGATTCGGTCGTCTTTTAGATCGTTGATGACCAGATCTCCCTCTTCAGCGTAAAGCTCGATCAACTCTTTCGGAGGATTTTGGTTATTGACTAAGATATAGTCAAAAATGTCTTCCCCGATAAATCTCTCCATCTCTGACATATAGTCGCTGACTTTATATTTGCTAGTTTGTCCCCTGCGATTCATCAGATTGACGACAAAGACTTTCTTCGCATCGCTTTGTCTGAGGGCATCGCTGACGCCTTCGACTAAAAAATTAGGAATAAGCGACGTGTGGAGGCCTCCAGGACCGACGACGATGAGATCGGCGTTCATGATTTCATTGATGGCATGCGGGTTGGCTTTTGGATAAGGCTCCAAATAGATGCTGCTGTAGCCTTTTTCGATCTCTTGTGAAAGATAGATCTCTCGTTCGCCTTCTAAAACGTGGCAACTTTTCAAGATCATCTTCAGACGGACAAAGTGGGTGGTAACAGGGATGACTTTTCCTTTAATGAAGAGAATTTTTCCGACTTCTTCAACCGCTTTTTCAAAACTTCCCGTAACTTTTTCTAAGGCGGAGAGCAGAAGATTGCCAAAACTATGCCCACCAAGACCACCTTGCTCAAATCGGTAGTTCATTAAACTGCGCATGAGTCTAGAAGAATCTGACAGAGCGACTAAACACTGACGTACATCGCCTGGAGGAAGGACTCCGAGTTCGTCTCTTAGGATGCCGGTGCTTCCACCGTCATCGGCCATCGAAACGATAGCGCTCACATCCACATCGTAATTTTTAATTCCTTTGAGAACGGTAAAGTTTCCGGTTCCGCCGCCGATGGTGACGATTTTTTTCATCGGGAGACCTCTCGCAGTCTAGAAATTGATTTTTCCATATTCGGAGCCTTATAAAGGTGTGTGCCCGCAACCAGCAGATTTGCTCCTGCTTTGACGCATAAAGGGGCTGTTTTATCATCGATACCGCCATCGACTTCAATGTTAAGCGACAGATTTAATTGATTAGCCATTTCTCTTGTGAATTCGACTTTCTCAAGCACTTCTGGCATGAATGCCTGCCCGCCAAATCCTGGATTGACAGTCATCAGAAGAACCATGTCGCACAGTGCCAAGAAAGGAAGAACCATTTCATGAGAAGTTTCAGGACAAAAAGCAAGGCCTACCTGAACTCCGCACTTGCGGACGTATTCGAGCGTTTCCTTCACAGTTTCTGTCGCTTCAAAGTGGAAGATCACTCTGTCAGCTCCAGCTTCAACAAATTTTTCAACATAGTCGTAAGGATTGTACATCATGAGGTGAACGTCAAGAAATAAATTTGTACTGCGGTTGATTGCTGCTACAGCTCTGGGTCCTAAAGTCAAATTCGGGACAAAATGGCCGTCCATGATATCGACGTGAAGCGCATCGGCCCCAGCGTCTTCCGCCCGCTTGGCTTCTTCACCCAGACGGGAAAAATCGCCTGCCAAAATAGAAGGTAAAACTTGAAGCTTGAGGGGTTGTGAGGGTTTCTTAGACATATTCTTGACTTTGTGCATTTTTAGCTCGACTGCTTTACCCATTTGCTCCCTGACGTTTGTCCTTTGGCCAAACTAGTCGATTTATCTAAGCAGGAAGGGGTTAAAAACCCCTTCCTGCTTAGATAAACGCCTCAGAAAACAAATGGGCCGAGGCAGTCGAGCTAAAAATGCACAAAGTCAAGATGTTTGCAACATTCTAAGTCTTCTCCCCCCTTCACGTCAAGAATCTAGAACTATACGGTGCCCGCTTAGGTTGTGTGAATTTGGACTTGAGCGAGACAAAGCCAAATCGAAGCCTCAGCGGCCGAACGAGGAGGCCCTTCCCCTCGTGGGAAGGGTGACGATGAGGATCGATTTGGCAAAGTCGCAGCCAGTCCAAATTCACACAACATAAGCGGGTGCCTTATATATCATTTTTCACACTGATACAAATAAAAATTCCAATCCCTAATTAAGATGCGCTCTAATTCTAGAGATCACTAAATCGACAGCAATTTGATTTTTCCGGCACATTGGGATGATCACATCGGCATAGTGTTTACTCGGCTGGACAAATGCATCGTGCATCGGCTTGACCGTCGCCAAATACTGCTCTTTGACACTGTCAAAACTTTTGATTCACAGCACTAGTATTTTTTTATCTTGATTTTGTCTAATTCCTTCATCGCTTGACTCTCTGCACCAAAATACATTTGTACGATTTGGTGCAGTCTGATAAAGTTATTGAAACTGCACCAAAACGCATTTGTACGATTTGGTGCAGTCAATGGCTTTTGTTAAGCGCTTGTGAATCAATAAAATATGAAATTTATACAGACGAAAATGCTCATTTTTTGAATCGCAATCTATAAAACACTAATGGATAAAAAATGTTAGATCCTTTTTATGGCCGTGAAAGAGAACTTGGAATATTGGAAGAATTGCTCGATTCAAAAATTGCCCGTTTGGTTGTTGTAAGAGGGCGTCGCCGTATCGGGAAAAGTAGGCTGGCTGAAAAATTTGCGAAATCTTTCAGTAAACATTTTATCTTTGTAGGCCTTCCTCCAGAAAAAGGCATGACAGATGAAATTCAGCGGCGACATTTTGCTAATGAACTAGAAACACAATCACGCCTTCGGCAATTACGATTTGATGATTGGGATTTCCTTTTCAGCTCTCTCAGTCAGCTGACCAAGAAAGGACAGGTCTTAGTCATTTTGGATGAAATCAACTGGATGGGCTCTTTAGATGCATCATTTCTCGGCAAACTCAAAACCGCATGGGATTTGTATTTTAAGAAAAACCCCAGACTGGTGTTGCTACTCAGCGGTTCGATGTCAGCATGGATCGAAAAACACATTCTTCGAAGCACGGGTTTTTTCGGCCGGATAGCCTTGGATATTGTATTGCAAGAATTGCCTTTGCATCAATGCAATCATTTTTGGCGTCCCTATGAAAAGAATATCGCGGCAGCAGAGAAGTTTAAGATTCTTAGTGTTACAGGAGGAATACCGCTTTACCTTGAATCGATCAATCCCAAGCTCTCGGCCGAGGAAAACATACGTCGACTCTGTTTCCGTAAAGAAGGTCTTCTGTTCTTGGAATTTGATCGTATTTTTTCTGAAGTTTTTGGAGCTCGTGCACCCGTTTATAAAAAAATTGTCACGACTTTAGCTCATGGATCAGCCGATCAAGCTAAGATTTTTGAAGACATTGAAGCAGAAAAAGGTGGTGTCTATAGTGAATATCTGGATGAGCTCGTTAAAACGGGATATTTAACTCGCGATTATACATGGAGCTTAAAATCCGGCAAATTCTCCAAACTGAGTCTTTATCGCTTATGCGATAATTATCTGCGATTCTACCTGCGCTATATTGAACCTAATAAGCCCAGTATTTTGCAAAATCGAGATTTATTACCTCCAGGGTGGACTTCTATCATGGGTCTGCAGTTTGAGAATCTCGTTCTCAACAATCGTCAATCAATTCAACGGATTTTAGGTATTAATCCTGCTGAGATCAAAATAGACAATCCTTATTTCCAGCGAGGAACTAGAAATAAATCGGGAGTTCAAATCGATTATTTAATCCAAACCCGGTTCAATGTCGTTTATGTTTGTGAGATTAAATTCCATCGGGACCCAATTGGCATCGACATCATCCAAGAAATGCGAAAAAAACTAAAAGCACTAAAATTACCGCGAGGATATTCAGCGCGTCTCGTCCTCATCCATGTCAATGGCGTAAAAAAAGAATTGGAAGAACAAGAATTTTTCTCGCATATCATCGATTTCTCTCAGCTTCTTAAAACTAATTAAGGTGCGATCTAATTCTAGAAATCACTAAATCGACAGCAGTTTGGTTTTGCCTGCACATCGGAATGATCACATCGGCATAGTGTTTGCTCGGCTGGACAAACGCATCATGCATAGGTTTGACAGTCGTGAGATACTGCTCTTTGACACTGTCAAAGCTTCTGCCTCTTTCTGCCATGTCTCGCTCGGCTCTTCTCAGCAATCGGATGTCATCATCTGTATCGACAAAGATTTTTAGATCGAAAAGGTCTCTAACTTCTAAAGCAGCAAAGAGAAGAATTCCTTCGACGATAATCACTTCTGCCGGCTCCACTCGCTGAGTTGCCTGATCTCGTTCATAGGTGATAAAGCTATAAATGGGCTGTTCAATCGCTTTCCCTTGAGTTAAATCGAGCAAATGTTGCCTCAGCAAATCAAAATCCAAGGAATTTGGATGATCGAAGTTCATTCTGGCTTTTTCTTCCATCGTCAGATGAGATAGATCTTTATAATAGGAATCCTGACAAATCAAAATGGATTGGGCTGGAAACGCATCTTGGATTTTCTTTGCCATGGTCGTTTTTCCAGATCCCGTTCCTCCAGCAATTCCGATCAAAATAGGAGAAGCAAAAAGCGCTTGAATACAAATCGACGTCACTATCAATAGAGTTTTAAACATATTCCTTCCCGGTTTAAGCCGCGGAAGAATAGCTTAAAAGAAGAAAAAAGGCCTACTACTTTTTTTTAACGGATAGGTTTAAACAAAAACCCCCATTCCTGTTGCCAGGAAAGGGGGCTTGTTCATTTCAAAAAGATGTGGTTTAGTCACCACAAGTGCCAGGTAGCACGAGGTGGACATTGCTTGTCCCGCTTGTCATTACAGGACCGCCTACGTTTCCTTGAATCGAGTCGATATTGATGACACCGTTAACAGTGACAAAATTAAAGGCTATTTCTGGAGGTGAATTAATAGATATATTATTGTCAAATGTTAAACACATTGTGTTATGAGCAGCAAACGATATAAAATTATAGCTAGCATTCGATCCACCATTATTAATAACTGAATTATTTATTACAGTAGCATGCGTTGAGGATCGTGCTGTGTCACACGAAATTTGTATACCGAATGCATTTCCCGTCAACATATCAATTTGATTGCTAATAATATTAGCGGTAATCGATGTGCTTGAAGAATCATCTTGAACTTTTAAGGCAGTGTTACCCGCATTAGGGCTAATTGCGATTGAGTTTTCAATGATATTAACGCTTGATGTTTGCGGCAAGACAACTAATAGACTAGTTCCACCGTTCAAATTTGTTCTATTTCCTTGAACCGTGAAATTATCATAGTTTGAGAAGCCTGGTCCTATTGTCTCATTAACAACACTGCTCAATATAATTCCTTGTTGGACATTTGAAAAGATATTATTGCTTATCTGCCCCGTGATAGTTCCTCCGACAGGAGCTATGATTATCCCGATGCCATGAGGGCTTAACTGAGTGAGGTTATTGTTACTAATATTGAAAGTTCCTCCCGATCCATAAACGTATACAGCAAAACCACCGAGACCAGTCGATGCAAAAGCGTTGTTAATAATCGTTCCACTCTCGACCCCGAGGTTCGTTAGAGGCGATGTGATTCCAATATGCGTGCCGGTGTAACTGATATTAAATCCTGAAATGGTGTTGTTATTTCCTATTGTGACGGCATTACCTACTGCGTTTGTGATCGAGGGATTACTACTACTCATCGCTGGAATCGTCTTGGTTCCCTTGGTGGTAGCAAACTGCTGATTGATCCCGGAGCCAAAGAAGGTCTGCCCATCTTGCAGTGTGATCCCCGAATTCATCCCATTTGTGGTTCCATCGCCTGGGAAAACGTAAATCATTTGGTCAGGTGAAGAGGCATTCTGCGCCTCTAGCAGTGTCGGGAAAGGACTCTCAAAAGTACCTGCAGAGTGGCTGGTGTTATCCACAAACCAGACAATCCATGGCTGGCCCGTCGCAGGATTGATCGCTTTTTCCCGTTTGCGAACTCTCTTAACGACAGGAATCTCAAGGCGTGATGGCGCAAAGGCGGCGCGAGAAAGTAAAAGATTGTCTGTTTGCGGACAACATCTGCCGCACCGTTGTAATTTGCGGCCAAAAGGCAGCGTAAAAGCAAGGCTTCCTTGCACCACATTGTGGAAAAGTTTGTCATAAGAATAATTCACTTCAAGCGTGACATACTCTTTATACCGCCCAAGTAAACGCACCTTACCTCCCCAAGCGTGAGAATGGGAAGATTTAAAGTAATAAGGGCCTGCTCCTGCGTAGAGATCATACCTGGTGCTTTGTGGAAGATGAGCGCCGACTTCTGCATCAAAACCTGTCATCGCTTGTTGCTGCTTACCCTTCAAAATGATGCTATTTCCACTAAACTTATCAAATCTAAATCCATATTTATGACCCTCGTGTTTCCCAACAGGAAAATAGCCATTGATGCGGTACTCCATCCGCTCGCCTACAAGCTCTAATCCAGGGCTGAGCTGATTGACGGTCAGGCCATGGCCCACTCGGCGTAGATCATAGTAAAGGTAAGATCCAAAGGTGTGATTGATCGACTCAAACAGTGTCCGCTCTCCAATCCCTAGGTTGCCAGCTAATTTACCATCGTTAAAGACATGTCCTCTAAAATCAACAAAAGGCATGAAGTCACTGCCATATCCATCGTAGATCCCAAAGACTTCTAATGTCGTATATCCATCTTTATACCCAATTCCATTGGCCTCATTGTGTCTGATGCTGGCGTGTGCTTCATGGTAGGGTGAGAGACACCACTCTGATTCCTTGGACTTCATGGACATCGATGATTCAGGTGATCGCTTATTCCTCATTTGACTGTTTGAATCAGCGAATCCCTGTGTGAGAAAAGCGAGCGAAAATGACAAAAGAACCAGTGGTTTCATAAATATACCCCGTGTAAAAACCTATGCCCTGAGAGCAGAGCTATACTAACCTCTCACTAGCAAATGGGTGGATTTATTGTAAAATATTAATTTCAATCGAAGGAACATTTTCTAAAAAACGTTCTCTTTCTGTGACATCAGATGAGAAAAAGAGATACCCTAAGAACTTTTCTTCTTGTTCTGGCCTTGCACTGATCAGTTGCATCTCAACAAAATTTGCCGGATCAATCTCAGGCAAATGGCCTGCTCTTGCCATGACATAAACAGAACATTCATCTTGATCAGTGACTATTTTCTGAGTCGGATCATCGAGTAGCTGCTTCCATAAGAAAAATAGTGTTTTCAGTTGCTCGGGCGGAAGCAAACTTCGAGATTCAATCGGATAAATCGCATGGAAGAATGATTCCAAAAGACGTCTTGAAACTCGATCTGCTCCGATTAATTGCTGGAGCGAAGCTAAAAGTTCGATCTGCTTAGCGATCATGCCTCCGTTATAATCCCGGACATCGCCGACTAGCCTTTGGAGTTCTTGAATGATCGATTGGCGAGCTCTGAAAAGATCGACAGAATGGTCATCTCTTAAAAACGGCTTAGAAGAAAACTTCAAGCGGAAAATCGTCGCTTCTTTCGGATACCGCTTGCGGAGCATGCCAACCCGTTTGACGCGGTCTGGAATATACGTCATCTGGCTATCGTCTTTACTAAATAAGGTCTGGATTGAAACACTGTTTGGATAAAGGATCCTAACAAGAAGCACGGTGAAATAAAGATCGCTCTCTTTTTGCTCATCAAAGATCAAGACCACCTGTGGGAGATCTTTGACAAAACGGAGCTGGCCAGAGAGTGAAACCACGTGCCGGATCACTTCTTCTTCGTTCCGGGGCATGAAAAGTGAATTGAGAGGCACTTCAACAGTACGTTTGAGCTCTTCTGGCAAAAACCGACGAAAATGTTGGAGCTCAGCCATGGTGAAATCCCCCCCATTTTCTTTTTCGATCTCTAAATAAAGGGTATGAATCCCATCATCAACCCCTTGATTGACAAAGAACGAATCAGGCACGGCCTTAATCCCTGTAAGACCATTTTGAAGAGCGCGGATTAAGTGCCGCTCTTCAAAGAGTTCATTTGGTCTGAGAAAATTCAAAGCCACACAAACACCCAGGACCTTTTTCATTCCCCATGGAAGATCGAGTTTGACAGAAGAAATTTTCAGTCGGATGTGTCGTTTGTCCGGCCGTTTTTCTTGATCTCTTTCGATCGATTTGCGGAAAAGATAAAACAGCGTGATCAAACGGCTTAAATGGTAAGGATCCCGTGGAGTTTTAAACTCCTCTTTACTCATCACGGTAAAATATTGAAGCTCGCCAAAAATATCGTAATCGATCTCATCGGGATTTCTTTGGATGAGCTTGGAGATTTTTTCTTGTAAAATTCCATTTTTTTCTTGAGCAGAAAGCAGGTGCATATCTAGCAAACGACTCGCGTGGTAGACAGAGACCATCCCTAATCGAATCTCTGTCTCAATCACCCTTAAATTGTGTTCGACATGATCTCGATCGATCTCTTTATCTAGCCTAATGGCCATCTCTGCTAATGTATAAAGGTGGCAGTCCTCCACTAGATTAAAATCAGAACAAAAAGAAAATGCCACATCGAGCCTTCTCCCAGGAAGTAGCCAACGGTGGATCATTTCATAGAAGAATTTGCCGATATTCAACCGATGGCGGCAAACCAGATGCAATTCGAGCTGACCTTCTTTCCAAAACCATCGGAAGATCGGCAGTTTAGAATCGAACTGCTCTTGCCCCTCAAAAAGTTTTTGCAAGGAAGATTCAATCAGCTGAGAATAACGACCTTCCTGTACAACAATCATCCGTCCTCATAGATCAGAGATTGAGAGATTAAACGCGGAAGCTTGCCGATTAATGTTCCTGACTCTTTGGGCTGGCTAAATGGCAGCACATGGAGAGGTAGGCTATTTTTGGCAGCAAGATCGATACAGCGGCTCTGCAGCACTTTGGCTCCCTTTTGCGTGATCTCTAAGGCCCGGATATAATCTAAAGTAGAATAAAATTCAGCAGCCGGATTTATTTTTGGATCTTCGGCAAAGATCCCAGGAACATCTTTATAGAACTCAACTTTTTCAGCTCCCAGGGCTACAGCCAAAGCAACAGCGGTTGTATCCGAGCCTCCCCTACCCAGCGTCGTGATCTCCCCTTCTTTACTGACCCCTTGAAATCCCGCCACGATGACGATTTTTCCCTCCTCGAGATATTTGACAACGCGATGCGGTCTAACATCGACGATTTTGGCTTCCGTATGATTAGAAGTGGTGATAATCCCTGCCTGGCTCCCTGTCAAACTCACGGCAACCTTGCCCTTAAGATCTAGAGCCATGGCCAGAAGCGACATACTGATCCGCTCGCCGACTGAAACGAGCATGT
The DNA here is from genome assembly GCA_013286675.1 of Chlamydiota bacterium. Classification (GTDB taxonomy): domain Bacteria; phylum Chlamydiota; class Chlamydiia; order Chlamydiales; family Rhabdochlamydiaceae; genus PALSA-1444. Next base: position 60,804 of record JABDFE010000003.1, on the reverse strand, counting down.
CTTGTTCTCGTTTGGGAGGAGAAGGATGGACCTCGCTGGCTAGAGTTAAAAATTCATTGGTCATGTTGCCCATTGCACTGACAACGACAACAACTTTTTCGTAATGATGGCAGCGGTCTAAGATAAGGTCGGCGATCTGAGAGAAGCTTTCAGATTTGGCAACAGCGGCTCCGCCGAACTTCAAAACGACCGTTTTCATAATTTTGGAGTATGAACATATCGTTCAATTCTTAACAAGCAGTGTATGCTTGGTCTGGTCGATTAGGCGTCTCCGGATAACGCAGTTGGAGCAAGCCTTCTGCTACCATAGGTGCCAAACTACGATCTCGAAGACCTTGCGGATATCTTTTTAATAACTGAGATAGCTGCCCTAAACCAAGATACCTTCCTTTACAAAGCCTAAGGATAATGTTACGTATCTCTAACTTAGACAATTTCTTTTTATGAGCCACTGTATTTGCAATAGCCACAAGTTCTTGGTCTAATTCGTCCAAATGTGACAAGTTCCCGTTCAAATGGGGGGAGTTCCCGTTCAAATGGGGGGAGTTCCCGTTCAAATGGGGGGAGTTCCCGTTCAAATGGGGGGAGTTGTTTTTAGCATAACCCCCTAGATCCGTATAAGTTGTGACTTTTTGAGGTATTTTGTAACGAGCCCAACGACGGCGATGATCTGAGATGAGCATCTTTTTAGAACAAAGGCCCTGTAGGATTTGCGTAATGTCAGTGGGGTGATCTACTGCCAACTCTTGCAAGCGTATATTAGATACTTCGCCTTCAACCTGTGCTGTAACTAAAGCTTGAACCTCTAGTCCTTGCAATTTTGTAAATTGGGTTCCAAAGCGGTGTTGTAATTCTGTAAGAACTTTTTCTGGAATTAAACTTGTCATAGATAAAACCAGCTGTACTCTATCTGGATGGTTGAAAAGAAGCAAACCGGGAGCCCTCCAATGTTGACTAGCCCATCCGCTTTGAATCGTATCAAACCCTGATCCAGCCTTTTCACCACCCCCGATCATCAAGAACATTTGTTGGAGGCTTTTATTTCGGCATTCACTGACACCACCTCGACGTAGCTGCTCTGGAGAAACTAACAAAGTTCCCGGATTCTCCAAAGTCAGCTTATTTCGGTAACGCTCTATGACTACTCCGCCTGGAGCAGAATAATCCGAATGAATTAAAGCATTCACGACGGCTTCACGCACAGCCTTATGCGCAGGCGTATCATCTATGCGCTGAAGTCCTTCTAACCTAAAAGGCACGGGAAGATCAGCTGTCAGTTGCGGCAATATCCGATGATAATACTGAAAAAGATTGGCTTCCCATGTTCCATCTGGAAATAATCGATGCGACCATCGCTGTGTAGGGTCTAACTTTTCACGGTAGTCGACAAAATAATTTGGAGCAGCCGCTACATTAGTAATAGACTCATAACGGCCAAACATCAAAAGTCCAGCCAGAGTAATCCCTTCAAGTCCAGAATCTTTATCCTTTCCCCAACCTCCAAGTTTTGTGAGCAATTCAGAATTCTCAAGCGTAAGCCATGGATGGTCATGGATCCTAGCTGAAAAAAGCCGACGGTACTGAGCAATAGAAATTGGATCCAAATCTTCTAGAGTAAAACCTTTTAAAATTCGAGCATCTGCGGGGATTGGATCGGCATCTCTTAACATCCTTCTGACTTCTGCATCAGAACAAGTATAGTCTCCATCATGTTGCCGACGATAGGTGTTTCCAAAAGGCATCGGCCCTATATAAATGGGGCGTTGCGTACGGGAAGCTCTCGGAATTGTAATCGCAAGAAATTTTTTCTGATCGATCTCTACGACTTGTGCATTTTCCGCAGACAGAAGATTCAGGTTGACAATGCTTCTGTTATGAAGGCCATCCCAAAGAATTTTTTTATAATTATTTATTTGATCTGTAGTAAGACCATGCAGTTCTATCGTGTCATCCCTCTCATTAGCACCTAGAAAAACCACACCGCCGTTTTCATTGGCCATTGCAGAGTAAGTTTCCCAAAAACTGCCCGGAAATCCGCCACGTGCAGATTTCATCTCCCAGTCCGAAGACTCTCCCGCGTGAATTGCATTTAAAATTTTAGTGAGAAAATCAGAACCCATACCGCAACCTTCAAGGAAATTGTAACAAGTTGGGTGTTAAGAGAAAAGAACAAATGTCACCTAAATTATTTAAGCAACTATTTTCTAAAAAGCTATGTTATGAATAGTAAGGCAGATTTTCTACAAGCGGAGATACTCTCACAAGCTAAGTTTAGAGATCCTATTTTTGCGAATCGAGGTGAGCTTGGAAATAACCAATCATTTCATCAATCGAAGGTTCTAAGATCTTCTCGCTTAAGGACGGCCCTTTCAGCCTTCTTTCTAGCAGACCATTCAACCATGCTTGGTTCACCTCTTTTGAGCACTGTTTCATCGCTTCTTGGTCTGCATTTCTTTCAGCTCTTCTCATCAAGACTGCAAAGGTCATTAAAGCAGCTCCCAGTCCTCCCAAATAACGGGTCAACAAATCACGGTTAACAGCCAGCACAAAAGTGGTAAGAGCAGCGGCTAAGGTAACTACAGGAATGATGAGATGGTCATTAGCCTTAATATGGACAATCTGGTGCGCAATTCCGAATCTACTAAAATTTACTTTATTATCTTCAGTAACTTTAAAGTCCACCTTAATAGCAACCTTTCCGGGCAACCACGTATTGCCATATGAAACGTATTTCCAATCGAGGGCTTCAGTGGGGATTGAAATGACAACAACTTCTTTTGTTAACCCCATCTTTATAGCTTGAGAGTCAACGAACTCTTTTATTGTCTCATTGAGAACTCCTTCAGATTTTGTGAAAAATGGGAGATTGAGTCCTTGTTCTAACAGGTTATAAGTCGTGTAGAGACAGCCAGCTGAAAAGAGCCCCTGAACCGCATAAATCGCCATATTTGAACCTTGCGTATGAAATTTCTCAGTGATTTTACCAGAAAATCTCTTTAACTGTCAGGTCTCAAAAAATCCCTATTATATTCAGCTGATTAACATGGATTTTAAAAAATTCTTTGAAAACTTTATGCCTTCTTTAGACCTTTAGACCATTTGCTCCTTGATGTTATTTTCAATGATTTGCTATCTTTTTCATCATTACTTATTTGTAAGCGCATCTCATTTTGCCTCTGACTTTAAAAGCAGGGCTAAAGAAATCTCTTACAAGAGAACGAATCTGGGATCCCTACTGCTATAGAGGGCCCATAGAAGGAGAAATTAGTTTATAATGTCCAAAAAACACGATTGGAACTCAAGCAACATCATTGATGATGTCGATTATCACGAGGAAGATGCACAAGCATTTAGAAAATTGCTAGGTGCTAAAGAACAAGGAGAAGGATCTCAATCTTCTCTGGGCTCAGGTTATGTACTCCGAGGCCGCATTGTTGAAATTACAAAAGATTTCGTTGTTATCGACGTCGGTTTGAAATCAGAGGGTCTTGTCCCTATCAATGAATTTACAGATCTTTCGGAAATCGCTTTAGGCAATGAAGTCGAAGCATTCCTTGATCAGACCGAAGGTGAAGATGGACAGATCGTCTTATCAAGAGATAAGGCACGCCGTCTCCGCCAATGGGAAAATATCGTTGAAAATTGCACCGAAGGTTCAATTGTCACCGGTAAAGTGATGCGTAAAGTGAAAGGCGGCCTTATGGTCGATATCGGTGTTGAGGCGTTCTTACCAGGCTCTCAAATCGATAACAAGCGGATTAAAAACCTCGATGAGTACCTCGACAAAACCTACGACTTTAAGATTCTCAAGATCAACACAGATCGTAAGAACATCGTTGTTTCCCGTCGTGAACTCCTAGAAGAAGAGCGCATGTCGAAAAAAGTTGAAATGCTCGAGAATTTCCACGAAGGCGAAATCCGTCACGGTATTGTGAAGAACATCACAGACTTTGGCGTCTTCTTAGACGTTGATGGAGTCGATGGACTGCTCCACATTACCGATATGACATGGAAGCGCATCAAGCATCCTTCCGAAATGGTGGCACTTGGCGATAAGCTCGAAGTCATCATCCTCCACGTCGACAAAGACAAAGGGCGTGTTGCTCTCGGAATGAAGCAAAAAGAAAGCAATCCTTGGGAAGAGATCGAGAAGAAATATCCCCCAGGCACGCATGTTAAAGGTAAAGTTGTTAGCCTCGTTCCTTATGGCGCCTTCATGGAGATCGAATCTGGCATTGAAGGCCTGATCCATGTCTCTGAGATGTCATGGACTAAGACGATCAACGATCCTAGCGAAATGCTCAAAAAAGGCGATGAAGTCGAAGCGATTGTCCTCTCCGTCCAAAAAGACGAAGGAAAAATCTCCCTTGGCATGAAGCAATTAGAAAAAAATCCATGGGACGAAGTTGAAAAGAAATACCCTATTGGCAGCGGTGTTACAGCGGAAATCCGCAACCTGACCAATTACGGTGCTTTTGTTGAACTCGAGCCTGGCATTGACGGTTTGATCCATATCTCCGATTTGAGCTGGATCAAAAAAGTATCACATCCTTCTGAAGTCTTCAAAAAAGGCGACAAAGTAGAAGCTGTGGTCCTCTCCGTTGATAAAGAGAACAAGAAGATCACACTCGGCGTTAAACAACTCAGTGAAAACCCTTGGGAAAACACAGAGAAAATGATGCCAGTCGGTTCCTTAGTAAAAGGAATTGTGACTAAGATCACCGCTTTCGGTGCGTTTGTCGAACTAGACAATGGCTTAGAAGGACTAATCCACGTCACAGAGATTTCTGACAAACCTTTTGGAAAAGTTGAAGAAGTCATTTCCAAAGGCCAAGAAGTCACCGCGAAAGTGATCAAACTCGATCCGGAACACAAGAAAATCTCTCTCTCAATTAAAGAGTATTTGATCGAGAAGAACAAAGAAAATCACGACGATATTCTTGTTGGAGAGAAAAAGAAGCGCGCCCCTAAGAAGAAAAAAGAAAAGGCCGCTGAAGAAGAGAACGCCTAAAAACGTTTTCTTCAATTGAATCTCGTAAATAACCTCCGGAAAACCGGGGGTTATACCGAAAGTGTCTCAAAATTTGATTTTGGACACAGCCAGCGCCTCAGATTTGCAGCAGGCGCAGCCGGTGCGGAAGCAGGCCATGTTTAAGAAAATGGCCGATGCACGCAGCTGCGAAGATGTGGATGCTGGCGCAGTCCAAAGACAAATTTTGAGACACTTTCGGTATGTTTACATAAAAAAGGTATTGAACAATGAATAAAGACCTCCTTGCTATCTTCGAGTACTTAGAACGCGAAAAAGGCATCAAACGCGAAGTGATCATTTCCGCTGTGGAAGAATCACTTCTTGCTGCTGCGCGCAAAAGCATCAAGGGTCTCCTCAACATCAGTGTCCATGTCAACCATAAAACAGGCGACATTGTCGTGACAGCTCAAAAAGAAGTCGTCGACAAAGTGACAATCCCCGAAGAAGAGATCACCCTCGAAGACGCACGTGTCCTCCACCCTTCCGCTGAGCTCGGGCAGTGGATTGATATTACTTGCACACCGCAAGATTTCGGCCGTATTGCTGCGCAGACTGCACGCCAAGTCATTTCGCAAAAACTCCGCTCAGCCGAAAGAGACGTCATCTACGAAGAATACCGCCACCGCGTCAATGAACTCATCTCAGGAAGCGTCAAACGCGTTATCCGCGGCGCTACTTTGATCGTTGACCTCGGAAAAGTCGAAGGCATTATGCCTGACAGATTCTATCCGAAAATCGAAAAATACAATGTCGGCGACAGAGTTCAAGCCCTTCTCTTTGAAGTCCGTGATACAGAAAACGGCGGAGCAGAAGTCATCTTAAGCCGCAGCCATCCTGAATTTGTTCGGCAGCTCTTTCTCCAAGAAGTTCCTGAGCTGCAAGACGGCACAATCACGATCGAAAAAATCGTCCGCGATCCAGGCTACCGCACTAAATTGGCTGTTAAATCCTCTGATTCAAAAGTCGATCCTGTCGGCGCTTGCGTTGGCGTCCGCGGAACACGTGTGAAAAACATCATCCGTGAACTCAACAATGAAAAAATCGACATCATCCCCTACATCGATGATGCAGTTCAACTGCTTGTCAATGCACTCTCTCCAATTGAAATCCGTAAGATCGATGTCAACGAAGACAACTCTGTTGTCACCATCGTTGTCGATGATGAAAGCTATCCAGCAGTTCTTGGAAAACGCGGCATGAACGCTCGTCTCAATGGCGAACTTATCGGCGCAGAACTCCAGGTCCAGAAGATGAGCGATTTCCAACAAATCGCTTCGATCCAAAGACAGCAGCTTGCTTTAGCAGAAGATCCTACGCTCGATGAAAAACTCCACCTCGAAGGAATGAGTTCGTTTATCACAGCTAGCTTGATCGCTGCAAATTATGACACTCCGCGTAAAGTTCTCTTGGCAACACCAGAAGAGCTCGCAAAAATTCCGGAAATTAGCATTGAGATCGCAAACAAAGTTCTAAATGAGATTTGCAAGAAAAAAGGGTTAAAAGTTGGCTAAAAACCTCAAGATTACAGTTAAAAATGCGCAGCTGGCTGAAGCTTTAAAAAAGTTTAAAAAGCCAGAGCCTAAAGAGCTCCCAAAAGAAAAAGCTGCACCTAAGGGAAAAGCTCCTCGTGAAAAAACCGAAGAGCCGATCGTTGCTGCCCCTGTATCTCCTCCAGAACCTCCTGCTCCTAAACCTGAAGAAACTTTTTCAAAGGAAACTCCTGCTCCTGATAAAGAAGCAGAAAAAACCCCTGAACGACCTCCAGAAAGACAACCTGAAAGACCCGCTGAAAGACCTCTTGGCCCCCGCCTAGATCGCCCTGTTCATAAACCCACAGAGCAGCGACCAGCTTATAAACCTTCCGGATATCGCCCTGGCGGAGCGCCTCGTACATTTTCCGATGGACCTCGTCCAGCATACCAACCAAGACAAGCTGGAGCCCCTCAGACAGGCGGCTATCATGGCAGCGGTGGATACCGGCCAAAACCTGCAGCTTCAGCAGGCGTTCCAGAAGGATATAAACCAAGACCTCCTGGCTCTCCTCCTTATCAACCCGGTGCTGGCGGCTATCGACCAAGGCCCCCAGGATCACCAGGCGGAGCCGGAGGATACAGACCCTATACAACTGGAAGACCTCCTGGAGGACCTTCAGGCCCAGGTGGATTTGGCAGGCGGCCACTCCCTCCATTAGATCGTGCTGGGGCAAAACCATCATCTCGTGAACACGCACCTGCAAAATCGCGCGAAGAAGATGCAGCAAAAAAATTCAAAGACGTCAAAGATATTAAAGCCCATAAAAAACCAGAAGTCTATCGCGCTTTTGACTCTCGCGATAAACAAGGGCTCCGCGATGAAAATGATGAAGGCTGGCGCCCACGCAAAGGCCGCGGCCATAGACGGATGTCATCTTCTGCCGAAGAACTCATTGTTCGTCCAAAATCTTTAAAAATCCGAGTGCCCGTTACCATCAAAGACCTCGCGGTCGAGATGAAACTTAAAGCCTCTCAGCTCCTCTCTAACCTCTTCATGAAAGGCGTCGTCATCACACTCAACGACTTCATCGATGACGAAACAACCATCCAACTTCTTGGACACGATTTTGATTGCGAAATCACCATCGATACCAGCGAAGAAGAGCGTCTCAAAATCACCGATAAGACGATCAAACAAGAAATCTCCGAAACTCCTCCTGATCAGCTCGTCCTCCGTAGCCCAGTTGTGACCTTCATGGGCCACGTTGACCACGGTAAAACAAGCCTGATCGACACCATTCGCAAAGCCAACGTTGCAAGCGGTGAAGCTGGAGCCATCACACAACATATCGGAGCTTTTAAAGCCCATACCGCTGTCGGTGATATCACGATTTTAGATACTCCGGGCCACGAAGCATTTTCTGCAATGCGCGCTAGAGGCGCCGATGTCACCGACATCGTCGTTCTAGTCGTTGCTGGAGATGAAGGCCTCCGCGCTCAAACCATGGAAGCGATCGAACAAGCCCGTGCAGCCAATGTCCCGATCGTCGTTGCCATTAATAAGTGTGACAAACCAAACTTTAACTCCGAAAACGTCTTCCGCCAGCTCTCTGAAGTCAATCTTCTTCCAGAAGCCTGGGGCGGACAGACCATTACCATCAACTGTTCTGCTGTCACCGGCGAAGGCATCAAAGAGCTTCTCGAGATGCTTGCACTGCAAGCCGAAATTCTTGAACTCAAAGCCAATCCAAATGCCCGTGCCCGCGGAACCGTCATCGAATCTGAGATGCATAAAGGTCTCGGAGCTGTGACAACTGTGCTCGTCCAAAACGGAACACTCCGCATCGGCGATGCCGTTGTCTTTGCCTCCCATTGGGGACGCATCAAGACGATGCAGAACGAATTCAATAAACCATTGACTGTTGCTGGCCCTTCTTCTCCTGTTAAACTCACAGGATTATCTGGCCTTCCTGAAGCTGGAAGCGACTTCATCGTTGTGAAAGATGAAAAAGAAGCGAGTGAAGTTTCTGAAGAAAGACTCCTCAAGAAAAAACATACCGCTCTTCAAGTCAAACGAGGCGGCCTTGAAAATCTCCTTGCTCAGACGATGGAGAAACAAGTTAAGAAAGTCCTCACCCTTATCCTCCGTGCTGACGTACAAGGATCTTTGGAAGCCCTCAAACACTCTCTTGAAAAAATTGCCTCGACAAAAGCTGAGATCAACGTCATTTCAGCCGCAGTCGGTGAGATTTCAGAATCTGACATCCAACTTGCCTACGCTTCAAAAGGTACGCTGATCGGCTTCCATACGCAAGTCGAAAGCCACGCTGAATCGCTCATTAAGCAACTTAAAGTCAAAGTCCGCCTCCACGACATCATCTACCACGCAGTCGATGACGTGAAAGAGCTCATGGTTGGACTCCTCGATAAAATTGCTCAAGAGCATGATGTTGGCGAAGCTGAAGTCAAAGCGATCTTCAAATCTTCACACCTGGGCAATATTGCCGGCGCCCAAGTTTCTGATGGAATCATCCGCAGAAATAGCCATATCCGTGTTGTCCGTGATAAAGAAGTCATCTGGAAAGGACCTGTTGCCTCTCTCAAACGTGTCAAAGAAGATGTCCGCGAAGTCTCCAAAGGTCAAGAATGCGGTATTCTCCTCCAAGGCTTTACCGACTGTAAAGCAGGAGACGTTCTGCAGGCTTATGATGTCACCTACTACACCCCAGAGCTATAATGGTAAAGCAACGCGTCGACCGCCTCAATTCACTCCTTAGAGAAGTCATTGCTGAAGTGATCATGCGAGACGTCCGCAATCCCAAAGTCAGCACGCTTGTTACCATTAAGAAAGTCGACATCACCAAGGACCTCCACCATGCCAAGGTCTACTTCAGCATGGTCGGCTCTGATATTGAAAAGAAGCAAACCTTAAGAGCTCTGCAGTCGTCTGCAGGCTACATTTCAACGCAAGCCGCAAAAAAAGTTGTGATGCGATATTTTCCCCAGCTCACCTTCCATCTCGATGACACCTTGGAAGATGAACTCCGCATCCACAACCTCCTTGAAAAAATCCACGATGAACAATCCAAACGCCCCCAGCCTATAGACGAACAAGATGAAGAATCGGGAATTTGACCAGAAATTTGACAGGGAGGGTCCTCAGAATTTTTGTTCAGAGCGAGCGACCATTGTCGATAGACAAGGCGCGAGCGAGAATAAAAATTATGAGCCAAACCCGACGCTGTCAAAAACCGATTCTTCATCTTGTTCGTCTATAAAAACGAAGATCAGTGAAGGCGTTTTGCTTGTTGATAAACCACGAGGCAAAACTTCGTTCAGTTTAGTCACAGCGCTCCGCCGTCTCACCCGCATTGAAAAAATCGGCCATGCAGGGACTCTAGATCCTTTTGCCACCGGCCTCATGGTCATGCTCATCGGTAAAAACTTCACACGCCTTTCTCAAGACTATCTCTGCCAAGACAAAGAATACGAATGCAAAATGCTCCTTGGAATCTCCACTGACTCGTATGACTGCGATGGACAAACCATCGCCACCTCTCCTCTTATCCCAACCCTTGCTGACATCGAAAAAGCTCTCCTCCCCTTCCAAGGCACCATCCTCCAAACCCCTCCGATGTACTCTGCAAAAAAAGTCGATGGCAAAAAACTGTATGAACTCGCCCGCAAAGGGATCGAGATCGAACGAAAGCCCGTTTCTGTCACCATTAAGACAACTCTTTTAGACTACACCTATCCTTACCTTACCCTCAACGTCGCCTGCTCCAAAGGAACCTACGTCCGTTCTATTGCGCATGATCTCGGCAACCTTCTCGGCTGCGGCGCACACCTTTCCGAGCTTCGCCGTATCCGCTCTGGCAACTTTCACATCAAAGACTCTATCAACGGGATCCATCTCTATGATCACCGTTGAAAGACTCGATGACATCCCCCCGATTTCAGGTCCAATCGCACTCACCATCGGTTTTTTCGATGGCGTGCATCTTGGCCACCAACATCTTTTCCAGCAGCTCAAAAAATACGGCACTGCAGCTGTCATAACTTTTTCCAATCACCCTGCAGAAGTTCTCCGTCCAGAGTCAACCCCTCCACTCATTGACACTCTCGCTCAAAAAATCCACCGCTTAGAAACAAACGGCATCGACCTCACACTCCTTCTTCCTTTCACTCAAGACCTCTCTTCTCTTTCCTACGACACATTTTTAAAACAGATCCATGCGCACCTTCCCTTTACACATCTCATCCTCGGAGAAGGCTCAACTCTTGGCCATCAAGCTCAAGGTACTGAAGAAAACATCAAAGCTCTAGAACTTAATTTTGAAGCGATCTACCTGCCTAAATTCCTCTTCGAAAACGAGATAGTCTCTTCAAAAAGAATACGTCAGCTCATTAACAGTGGAAATTTTGAGCAAGCTTTCCGCTTGCTAGGAAGGAAAATATGACAGGACTTGCATGCGGTATCGTCGGACTCCCCAACGTCGGAAAATCGACACTCTTTAACGCTCTCACTAGGAAAGCGGCAGCAGCGGTTGCCAACTACCCTTTCTGCACCATCGACCCCAATGTCGGTATTGTCGAAGTGAGTGACCCGCGCCTCCAAATTCTCTCTGATATCTCTGGCAGCAATAAACTTGTTCCCGCCACTGTTACCTTCGTTGACATCGCGGGCCTCGTCAAAGGCGCCTCCGAAGGAGAAGGCCTCGGGAATAAATTCCTCACGAACATTCGCGAGACCGATGCCATTATCCATGTCGTCCGCTGTTTCGAAGAAGGCGATGTGATCCACGTCTCTGGAAAAGTCGATCCAATTGACGACATCGAAGTCATCAACCTCGAACTCATCTTGTCTGATCTTCAAATGATCGAAAATATCGCTCAAAAACTCGAAAAACAGCTCAAATCCAAAAAGGAATTCCAGCCTGTTTACGACACGCTCCAAAAAGCGATTGCCCACCTCAATCAAAATAAATCGCTCCGCTCCATGCCGGCAACTGCAGAAGAAAAAGCCCACCTTGCGCAGTACCCATTTCTCACGAACAAAAAAGTCCTCTACGTTGCAAATGTCAACGAAGACTCTCTCCCCTCTCTCGAAAACGATCTCGTTAAAAAAGTCCGTGCTTACGCTGAAAAAGAAGGCAACTCTGTCATCCCGATCTGTGCAAAGCTCGAAGAAGAACTCGCTCAGCTCTCTCCTCAAGAAGCCCAAGAATTCCTCCAAAGCCTCGGCCTCCAAGAAACAGGCCTTGACCGCCTCATTAAAGCAGCGTTTGCAACACTCGATCTCATCACCTACATCACCACTGGTGAAATCGAAACCCGCGCTTGGCCCGTTTCAAAAGGCGCTAACGCTCAAGAAGCCGCAGGCAAGATCCATACCGATATCCAAAAAGGATTTATCCGCGCAGAAGTCGTTTCATATAACGATATGGTCACTTACAAAGGCCGCGTTGGAGCCCGCGAGGCCGGCAAGGCCCGCTCAGAGGGGAAAGAATACATTGTCCATGATGGCGATGTAATACTCTTTTTCCACAACTAGAAACCTCAGTTCTGGGTTGATTTTATGGAGGATTGTCCCAGATTTCGAGGTGATTTTTAAACATTTTTCGGGCACTCATAGCCGGCAGGTGCCTATAGTGACCGAAAAATCTTTAAAAAGCGCCCGAAAGATGGGGCAAGACTCTATGAAAGCAATCCAGAATTGAGGTTAGAATGCACCTATTTATCACATGCCCTCCGAACTTAGAACAGCTCCTCACCGAAGAGCTGCAAGAACTTGGCATGGCCGCAAGACGCTGGCCCCGTGGAGTCTCTGCACCGCTCACCATCGAAAACGCCTACATCATCAACTACGGCAGCCGCTTTGCCACACGCGTTCTATGGCCCTTAGCGCATTTTGATTGCCCTAACCGTGAAACTCTCTATAACGAAGCCAAGAAAATTCCCTGGATGGATTATCTTTCCCTAGATAAAACATTTGCCATTGATTCTAATGCCACCAAAAATCCCGAATTTCGCAACAGCCACTTTGCAGGCCTTGTTGTCAAAGACGCTATCTGCGATACCTTCCGTGAAAAAACCGGAGAGAGACCTTCTGTCGAAGTCTTCAATCCCGCCGTTCAAATCCACGTCTTTATCTATGAAAACAAAGCAACGATTAGCTTCGATACCACAGGCGCGCCTCTTTTCAAACGCGGCTATCGTACTGGTAACGTCGATGCACCTCTCCAAGAAACCCTCGCTGCTGCCATCTTAAAATATGCCGATTACACCCCAAACGATGTCGTCTGCGATCCTTTCTGCGGCTCAGGAACTTTCCTTTGGGAAGCAGCACTCATGGCAACAAACACCCCTCCTGCCTACTTCCGCAAAAACTTTGGCTTTTTCAACCACCCGCTCTACAAAGAAGAAGAGTGGATTGCTATCAAGAATAAGCTCGACAGCCGCATCCAGCCGATGAAACCGTATTCCATCTTCGGCGGAGACCGCGATAGAAAAGCCATTGAGCTCTGTAAAGCCACACAGAAAAACACAAAATTCCCGCTCCACTTCCAACACGCCCATGTCCACAACTTCAAAACCCTGCTGCAACCTACCCTCGTCGTTGCTAACCCACCCTATGGATCCCGCATTGCAGCCCCACAAGATCCCTACCTGGAACTTGCCGAGTTCCTCAAGACCACCTGCAACGGCAAAGCCCGCGCTGCGATCCTCAGTCCTCACCGATCGCTTCCACCAGCCTTTGGCAGACCCCACAAGAAACCCATCCCCCTTCTCAACGGCGGCCTCGAGATCTTCCTCCACTTAACCCAGTAATATCCGGCAAGAAGTTCTATATCAAAATTCCATTTGAATTTATAATGGTGCGGAATAAAGAAGGATAATGTATGGCTTCTATTACTCCCGCATCCATTGCAGCACAAGCAAAACGTTCCATTGAAGCTAACCCTCAAAAACACCAGAAAATTCAAGCTCTTAAAGAGGATGAAAATGCCTTCTTCGAATACTTTATTCGGAAAGTCAAAAAGAACGATTACCTCAAAGTAAGCTATATCTTAAATCACTGCTTTAACGATGCAGTTACACGCGCAAATTTTGGGAATCGTAGTGACCCGCATCAAAACACAGCCTACCACCATGCAGCTAGCCTCGGGCATCGAGAAATCCTCATCATCCTGAATGATAAAAGGCCTTTTCATGGAGTACAAAGATTTTTCCTCTTTACTGAAAAAAATAACAAAGACCAAACCCCACTAGATCTTTGCTGTTTGCGCGGCAATCAACCAGGCAATATGGACTGCTTTTTAGAGATCTGGGAAAGGGCCGGCAAATCGAACCATTATCCAATGCTAAGTCTAGAAAGCGCTTGCATTGGGGAAAGCGTTGAAATTGTGAAACATTTTTTGGAGCATCCTAAATGTGATCCAAATGATGAGCGCATTAATAAGATTTTCAACAAAATGCGAAACTTCACCAGGAATGCCAAAATTTGCAAATTATTATACCGTAAGAAGAACCCCAATTCCCCTCTCCAACTCGCGGTGCATAAGAACAACATCAGTTTATTGAAAAAACACATCGACAGAAAAAGTGTCGACTTAAACAAGCCCGACGAATTTGGATGGATTATTCTTGATAGTTTCAATCCCGCATGTTTTTCTGAGCAAGATGCCTTCGATATGTTCAGCCTCCTCATAGAAAATGGCATCGATCTTTTAGCCTGCAATATAGATGGAAAATGCCCTTTTATTCAAAACATTCTGCCACTCATCTTTTGGAATGGATGGCATGACCTGCTAGATTTGGTCGAGAAAACTATCAGCAAGCAGATAAAGGAAGAAAATTACAGTGAACTTTTATGTCAAGTTGCTGAAGAAGGCAATAAGCAATGCTTTTACTTTTTTCTACAAATGTTCCAAATATCCAGAGAAAAGCTTGCTAATACATGCCTGCAGCCGCTTGGAAATAAAAAATCTGCGTTTTTTATTGCTCTAGAACAAGAAAATTTTTCTCTCGCCAAAGAAATGATTCATCTTGGTGTAGACGTCAATGCGAAAGATAAGTCAGACGCCACAGCTTTAAACTATGCAGTGACAGCAGATGACAAAGATTTTGTGCAATTTCTTCTACAGCAACCTCTGATTGAAATAACAGCAGAAGACCTACATCTCATAACGTATTATGGTTCTTCCAGAGTGATCGAGCTAATTTTAAACCAAAATGTGCTGGATATTAATGCAAAAGACCACGACGGGGACACACCCCTTAAAATAGCTATTGAACAACTAAAAAATCAGCAGACAAAGAAAGCGCTAGGTGCATTCATCTTCGTCATTAAATGCTTACTAAAGCATGGAGCTATGGTAGATGATGTTATCATTACAGATATCGAGAAATTGGTTAACGCCAGGGAGTCTTGTTTCTCTAAATGTGAGGAGCTTCTACCAATATTAAAGAAGCACCAAGAACTAACCCAATGCAAAAAAGAGAGCGAAACTATCCGTCTACAGGTTCAGGGTTTAAATCATCGTCTTCTGCGTGAGTTCCACGACTATTTTAATACAGACGCCCTCATTGGAGAAACATTGAACTTTATTAACGACTGCATGATAAAAAATGCCAGCAAAATTGAACTTTCTATAGGTGGCATACGCAGAATTACAGATAAAATTATAGCCGAAAAATATATCGATTTCTTTGTTTTGCGTTTATATGAGATTTTGCAACAAATTTTTAACCACAAATATCAATGTGTAATTCGCGACAGACATGAACTATCATCTTCACATATTACAAAGAACGATCAAAATTTTTATTTTACACTTTTTCCTCTTAAAGACAAACCAGTTTGCACTATCCGACTAACACAAGTTGATCAAGTGCCAATTTCCAACTACCTCCTCACTACACTCGTATACCAAGCCACTCGCCATGGCTTTAATTGTAGCAAAAGCAAAATTGCTCACCAGCTCCTGGGTAAAATGGATCAACGCTTTAAAAATAATGATCTGGAGAAATACAAAGAAGACCTGCTTTTAGTGGAATCATCTACCGGCTACTCTGCAGAAAATCTTTCCGATGATTCAGATAGCGAAGAAGAAGCACGGTGGCAAAATGAACCACCCAGAAAGAAAATGCTAGTATCAACGTCTGCGGAAAATTTACTTAGCAGATTCGGTGATAATTCAATTCTCAAAAAAAATGGAGAGTTTAAAAAAGCTGCTTCTACCGATCATTTACAGCTACAACAGATCCATCGCTCAAAACCTCTGACTTCTCAACAACAGCGAGATCTCGATAGTTTGAATGCGCATGTCTATCGTAAAACCTTAACCCCTGATACGCTAAAAACCATTAGCACTAAGTTTGCGATTGCACAGTACCGAGGAATTGCCTATCGCACAGATCAATTCAGTCGCAAAAAGCGTCAAGAACATCGGGTAAAAAATGAAATCAGCTCTCCTGTTGTGTGCAGTGCCGCTGCTTCTCACGAAGATCCTGTAGCATACGCAAAGACGATGCAAAGTCAACTGTTTGCATTAAAGAAGAGCGGCCCCGTCATCACCACGTTTTTTAACAACGAATATCGATTTGACAATGCTTTAGAAGCATTGCAGGATTTTTATTCGAAGGACTACGAAAAATTTCACGCAAAATCAAAAGCTTTTTTCGATAAATTAAATTCGGACAATAATTATACGATCACATCACTGGAAGAGGCTATCTTATTAAATGTAAATACAGATCGTAATCCTTTCATCTCCACCTCTGATACCCCAGACCATGCTCTCCGCTATGCTTATGGAAGCAAGTATTATGACAGTTTCAAAGATTTGCGATTGCGCCCCAGGTGGCAATCCAACGGTAAAGCAGAACGCCCCTATTCCGGCAAGGTCTACCTTTCCCTCCACGATCCACTAGAACTCAATGATCTCAGCAGTCATGTACCCTCTTTAAATCAAGCAGGTAATCTGGCAATAGATAACCAAACCCTCCCTGAGAGGGAAACTAGCTTTTGTGCTTTCATTCCTGAGGGTAAAGTGATCAGCCAATTGGTCGCTAAGTTTCCCTCTTTTCATAAAGACTACAAAGAGATTTACCTCAACAAATACGGTTTAGATCGGACTTTATTTGAGAAATTTAAAACAGCCATTTTAGAGACAAAACCCCATACCGAAGAAAATCGCCGATATAAAATATTGCTCACTGAACATTTGATCAACTTTCAAGAGGTCGGCTTGATTGAAGAAGCGCGTATTGCTGCCGAAAAGCAAGGAAAAGTATTACTGTATCGCAACAGTAATGGCGGTTTTGGTCTCTTCCCTTCGGAGACCACGGAACCCACACGCGGTAAAGATCGAGTCAGAGTGGAAGCAGCCCAAGAAAAGCGCAAACAAATGAATGAAAACCGGAAACAAAACCGCTCCATACCAACCGTTGATGGTTTTTTGGAAAATCTGATACGCGATTTTAGTATTAAGTGCCATGCTAAGACTTGGTCTTTAAAAGACATTGTCCTTCGAATTTTGAAATTGAACGAAGGCAGTCTACCCGAAATAGATGACCAAGAGCAGTGGTTAGAAAATGTTGCACGTGAGCATTCGTTGTTCATACAGGTTCATTCCCTAGAAAATCCGGAAAAACCTTCTAAGTACGGCTCTTCAAAAAATCCTGACCACATTTATCTCTACAATTTTGGGAGCAATCGATTTGCCGAGCTGATTAAAAAAAAGACACTCTAAGAATTTAAAAAGGCACCCCTCTTCTCAACAGCGGCCTTGAGATTTTCCTGCATTTAATTTCTTGAAAGAATTTTGCAAGAGGCTGATACTCTTCGCCAACAAGGTGTCCTATGCAAGTCTCACTTCAAGCTTTTAAAAATTGGGTTTATGCAAATCCTAGCCAAGCTGGTCATGCTCTAGATCAAGCAACAACACTCTTCTCGGCTTTTCTGGCTGCTGAAGGCTTTGTGATCGGCCGCTATTCTCTCTCTAAAAAAACCATCTGCATTTTAAGCACCATTTCTCTTGTGACAGCGTTTTTTCTTGTTTACACAAGGAAATGGATCGCACAAGTAGAGCAAGAGCAATCGAAAAAAAGCGAAAAGGGCGATGACAAAGGTAATCTATACACAAAAGACTCGAAGAATGCGGAATTAAAAAAGGAGGATTCTCAGAATTTTTGTTCGGGGGGAGCGAACGCTGTCGATATACGAGGCGCGAGTGAGAGCAAACATTCTAAGACTGCGAACACTAACAAACAGTCCAGTGGACCGTTTGTCAGGGAAGCAGGTGAGCAAAGCGAACTAGCCCATAAGAACCTGACGCAATCAAAAACCGATTCTTCAAGTCATTTGTGTGCATCTTTACACCATTGTGTGATAGATGCTCCTCTGGCAGAAAATGAGCAAAAGGAGAAAGTCAACGATTTCGATGAAAAAGGTTATACAAGGTTACACCATGTTGTGATAAATGCTCCCATCGAAGAAATAAAATCATTGTTGCAACAAGGAGCAGACGTCCATGCGAAAGTAGAAAAGAAGGATCAATCCCAGAAAGACAATTGGGAAAATACACCTCTTCATTTTGCAGCAAGGCACGGAAGGCTAGATGTCGTGACTCTTCTTCTAGAAAAAGGATGTGATCCTTTGGAAAAAGATACTCTAGGCAATAACAGCATTGATATCGCCGGATTTGCAGCCTGGCAAGAAATTTTTGATATACTTAAACAGAAAGCCAATATCAAAGAGGAAGAGGAAAATGATTATTTCTGCTGGACTGTCTTTAATTTAGCTGAGGACGGTAATCTTGAAAAATTGAAGCTTCACATGGTAAGAGGCCTCAATATTCATACCATTGATGCAAAAGGTTTTACTCTCCTCCATCTTGCAGCTGGGCATGGTCAATTAGACACTGTTAAATATCTTGTTAAAGAGGGCGCAGAAAAAGAAGCAACGACCCCTGATAATCTGACACCCTATATGTTAGCCTATCGTAATGGCTGGAATGAAGTGACGAAATTTTTGGAGTCTCAAGGATGTTCAACTGATCTTGGCACTACAATTTTTATATGGAAAAAGTTAGCTAACTCGTTGTGCGCAGTATCCAATGGCATATATTCGCATAGAGCCAATCCTTCAGGAAGAGATGCTCAAGGCAAAACAGCTTTGCACTATCTTAGTGAACCTAGTCAGGTCAAACAAATTTTAGAGCTTGATCAATCTCTTGCCACTGTAGCTGATCAAAATGGCAACACTCCACTCCATCTTGTGCAGTCAGTAGATGTACTTGATATTCTTTGTGAAAATGGAGCACTCCTTGATGCGGAAAACAAGCTGGGACAAACACCGTTGAACTGCGCCTTGGAGCAAAGAAATCTAAAAGTAGCCGAAGCTTTAATGCAGCGAAATGCAAAGCTTAATGCCTCTGCAACCAATGAGGACGGTGAACCGTTCCTGCATTGTTTCATTCGGAACGACAAGGGAGAAGAAGGAATCGAGCTCTTGAAGAAGCTTTTTGCAACATACACAGTGGATTTTGACCTTAGGAATAGCAAAGGCGAGACCTGCCTATATGTAGCAGTAGATCAATGGACTTCCAACAAAATGATCGACTTGCTTTTAGAACAGAAGTCAGACCTAATAAATTTACCAAACCACTTAGGTCGAACAGCCTTATATCAAGCTTATGGATTCGAACCGCTACGAAAATTTCTCATCGAGAAAGGGGCTGATTTATCTATAAAAGACAACACAGACCTCACTCCTGAGGCTTATTATTGGCAGCGGCAGATGGAAATACAAAAAAGCAGGTCTCAAAACTACTTCAAATAGAATACCCTTGTCTTTTCGCTGCAAGTGTCTCTATGACATAGGACCTAAAACGATGTGGCCTATTTCAAAATCAGACATCCTCTGAGCTGCAGCTCCAGGCCTTCCTTCTTCATCAGAATAGGCTCCGGCGTAGACCTGCCCCTCAGGAGCATTTCCGTGTATCGCACTTGAATACGGGTTGATAAACTGAGGTCCGCCTTTCATCTCGGGATTCTCAGCACATAGCCTACCTATACTATTCATGTATTTGAAGTATGCAGTCCCTACTCCGACAATGGGTTTACCATTGCTGTCCAAGATGAGTTTGCCTGCTGCATCCTTCAACGGAAAAGATTGCTTCGTCAACGTATTCGTATCGATGGCAACGGATAAATTTCGCACCAAGGCTCTTTCTAAACTTATCTTTGGATCTGTATCTGGAGGGTCAGGCAGTCCCCAACCTTTACCTGTTCCACTTAGAAGGCTTTGGGTGTCTGTAGGAAGCTTCAATGTGATAGGAGAATATTGATGGCCGGGATTTGTAAATGTCACTTCATTCGTTTTTGGATTAATCTTCATCTCCCATACTCCATTTCCTCCCGACTCATTCATATCGATTTTCATTGAAGCGGATGAAAAGGCGCTTTTGAACTTGTCGATCCAACCTGTTTTGACAAAAAAATCTGTAGGGAAGTGACCTGTCGAAGATCCATCCATCGGAGATAAAAGACGGGTACTTTCTCCGCTACCGATGAATAATCCCTCCCATGATTTTTTGATATAAGCATCGAGATCTGGATTGCCAGTCGATGGGATATGGTTAATTTTATCTCTAAAATCGGCAAAAACTTTATCTGGAGATGAGGTGATACCCCCTTCTTGTGGGATAGTGCCTCCTGGCTGTGTCTTACTTCCACCGTGCCTTTCTGCATCGACAAACAGAGGAAGCGCAAATCCATCGACAGCAGTAGGATTAATAAATACCACGCCCTGGTTAGGGAAATCTTTACTGATGTTGGACACCTGTAATATCTTATTTAGGTCGTCCATACTGTGCACCTTATCGTGCGAGTTTTGCAATAGAGTACCCCAATCGACATTAAACTCTACCTTATCCCAAGGCATGTTGTATCCAGCACGATCTTTGATGTGGGGATCTGGCTGAATAATGCATGGAATTGTCTTACCTCCAATAACCATCGTCGTGGTGTCCATGTGGATCGGGCTACCTAGCGATGTATAGAGCCGCATTCCTCCGCCTACAGGCAAATAGATGACCCTTCCGTCCCCAGATTTGGGAAAGTCGGAAAGACGGTTGGCAAAATCCTCAGACTTCATTCCTGATGGTAATGGGACATCGATATACTTGAACGTCCCGTCGGGGTTAAACTTGATGAAACACTGTGCGTTGGTTATCGGATCCGTACCAACGACTTGAATGTAGACCTGATCGTCAGGCTTTCCACTCTTATTTTCGTAAATAAAGCGTGCAGATCCGGCATATCCAAATGGTGACAGTAGGTCGGATATCGTTGGCTGAATGGGTGCGATGGGCAATTTAACGGAATAACCAGACAACATTGCGGAAATTTTTTCTAGGTCGTTGATTGTAATGCCAGGAAATTGAGCAAAGATATCTTTCCTATCGAACAATGTTGTTTTATTGAATAGATTGACCAATGCTGCTCGGACCATTTCTGGACTCATGGTCTTATCGATCACGGAAAAAATTGCCTCAGCGAGTTGTCTTTGGGCAGGTGTTGTTTCCTTACCGTTTTCCCAATGCGTCAGCTGATCGATAAAACTTGCAGCATCTTCTGGGGTCTTAAAAATCGCATCCATTCCTGGAATCGATTGGAACGATTTAAAAACGGCCTCGATATCCGCAGAATTTGTGATCCCAACACTTTTGAGTTGATCCCGAAAAGCACCACTCGGACCCATCAATCCATTCACAATGTTTTGATAATCCGCATTAAGCTTTGCAATGTCTTCAGGGTTTTGCAGGTTTTGAAGACTTAACTTATAATTTTCCAGCGTCTGTTCCAATTGAGCCCGCTCTAAGTCGATCATTCTCTGTTGAGATTGATTATGAAACTTATCTGGAATACCCTTTCCACTATAATCCGGTCTAATACTATCCATATTTTTTCCTCGATTGAGGCCATTGCAACACCCTCTGAGCTTTCTTGCCTTTGATGAGAGGCATTACATCGCTCCGACGACTCCGACAATTCCAATGATGATCAAATAAAATGCGATGATATAGTTTAAGATCGCTGGAAAGATCAAAATCAAAACACCGGCAAGAAGAGCTACAACCGGATGCAATACTGGATGAATGTCCATATTTTCCTCGGGGGTTAAAATTTTACCTATAACAAAACTCGATTTTTTTGTGCTTTAAAAATTGATTTTCCAATAAACTCGCCTAGATATTTATTTTTGGGAGGTTTCATGTCAGTGGATGCAGGAACAAATCGCAAGCTCCAGAATCGAGCCGTTCTCGGAGTTGTTTTGATGATCACGGGGCTTGCTCTTTACCCCCTTGCTGATGCTTTTATCAAACACCTGATGGGCACCTATTCTGTCTATCAGGCCTCTTTCCTGAGGTCATTCACACGGATTATTCCTCTATTCATTACGGTCTTTTTCCAAGGAGGAATCCGCAAAGTCCTCGGAACAGCGCATCCTCAGAGGCATTTCATTCGACTTGCTGTCAGCTTGGCCTATACCCTTTGCTTTATGTTTGCGATGAAACAAGGATCGCTGACGATTGTCTATACACTTAGCTACACTTCGCCCTTCTTCATGATCTTGCTCAGCGCCTGGATGCTCAAAGAAAGCATCAGCCGAGAGCGTTGGATCGCGGTAGCGATCGGGCTTATCGGTGTCATCGTCGCGATGCGTCCTGGAACAAATATGTTTGAAGCAGTTGCTCTGATTGTTCTTTTGGGAACCTTCCTCGGAGCTTTGAATAAAATTCTCATGCGCCGTCTGGCTGAAACTGAACACAGCCTCTCCATTGCGATCTATCCTAACATCGTCATGATCTTAGCGATGTTTCCCTGTATGCTGCTTTTTGAACCTTGGAAGCCGATGCCTTTAGAACACTGGGGCCTTTTTGCCGTCGTCGGTGTGATCACCGCAGTCGGACAGTATTGCATCGCACAAGCCCTTCGCTTTACCCAAGCCTCGATTCTAGCTCCTGTCGACTACTCAAGCTATTTCTGGGTCGTTGCCCTCGATCTCTTCTGGTGGGGAAAATCTCCCGATGCGTTCATGATCACTGGCGCGATTATCATCGTCGGAAGCAATCTCTACATCTTAAACCGTACACGCAAAGAACAAGCTGCTAAAAAAGCTGCTGAGACAGCTCCAGAAAAAGTATGAAAGCAGTACAAGCCAGCCCAAATCAAATCTCTTATAACACCTATGTTTGTGGGTCTTGCAACAAGACAGCTGAGAAGCTTCAAAAATGTACGGGGTGCTATTTCATCTTGTATTGTGATACGGAGTGTCAGAAAAAACACTGGCCAGAACACAAGTTAGTTTGTCAGAAAAAAAAGTATATCGAAGTTGTTCAGAATAGCGTTGCAATCATACTAAACAAAAAAACACCCAAGACACTTCAATATCTTTTTACTGACAACCTAAGATCTTGTGTTGCCGTTATGGCAAAAGGTGAACATGGAATTGCTCTTTTACACGATGTAGGGTATCTAACAGAAAAATCGATTAAAGCTGCTTTTCAACAGATTGGAAACCTTGAATTCTGGGCAACTGCTGCTTATCCTCATGTAGATGAAGAATATTCAAAAATCGAACCTGACAGATATCAAGAGCTTTTTGGTAAAGTTGGGGGATTTTATCTCTCTCAAATTGAAAGGATCCGTCGAATCATGACTGCGATCGATGTAAGTGCTAGATCTAAACAAAAAAAACCTGAAGATTCCGATTATTATATCGCTTCCGAAAGATGTGCTTGGATCGATCGCAGCGGGAAAATTTACACTCAAACAAAGCCAGAAAAATGCGTGCTACTAGAAAAAATACCCCATCTTGTATTAAGAAAGAATATCAATGAACTCAATAGTACTGTGGCAAAAAAGGAATTTGACTGCCACTTACAGTTCGATGGGGTAAATTTCACCCCTATCCCACTACCTATTCGGAGTGAAGAGGAAATTAAATCTATGGCTCAAACAGACCAAATGATAGCCGCCGGTTTCGAAAGATATTTAAAGATCATGGATTTGCTCCTAAGTACTTTATGAAAGCAGTACAAGCCAGCCCAAATCAAGTCTCTTATAACACCTATGTTTGTGGGTCTTGCAACAAGACAGCTGAGAAGCTTCAAAAATGTGCTGGATGCTATTTCATCCTGTATTGCGATAGAAATTGTCAGAAAAAAGACTGGCCAAAACACAAAGATGTTTGTCAGCAAAAAAAATATCTTGAAGTCGCTCAAGAGAGCGCTGCAATACTAGTTAACAAAACGACACCTCAAACACTTCAGTATCTTTTTACCAAAAGGATACAGACTTGTATCGTCATCATGGCAAAAGGGAAGAATGGAGTTGCTCTCATCCATGATGGAGGGCATCTGACAGAAAAATCGATTAAGGATGTTTTTCAAAGAATAGGACCTCTAGAATTCTGGGCAACTGCTGCTAATCCTAATGCAGAGACCATATTATTATCAGAAGCAGGATCCGATGCCTACGACGCGTTTTATGGTAAAAACGGAGGAATTTATCCCACTCAAATGAAGAGGATTCGTCAAATCATGACTGCGATCGATGCAAAGGCCGTATGTAAAAAACAAAAGAAACCCAAGGATGCCGATTATTATAGAGCTTCTGAAGAATGGGCTTGCATCGATCGCAACGGGGAAATTTATACACAGGCAAAGCCAGAATTTGATAAAGGAATGCGATTAGATGAACGCACATTTCTATTAAGAGTACTCACCAATCAAATCAATAGCATCCTGAATATTGAATTACACTGTAATCTACAGTTCAATGGAGAAAACTTCACACCTATCCCACAACTGATTCAAAATGAAGAGACACTGCAATTTGTCGCTCAATTAAGACCCTTGCTAGCCATATGGTTAAGATGCTATAGATCTGAAAAAGCAAGGCTCTTAAAAGAGCAAAATAACTTGGGAAAAGCTCTGTAAATCCTAAAATTAGAAAAGAAAAATACCCACAATTATCTGGCATTAACATCCTCCCCTCCATTTGAACTTGTAAGGATTCTTTACAAGTTGAGGTTGTATCGAGTCCATTTTCTTGTGTTAACCAAACTATCCCATCCTGTGTTCTAAGATCAATGGCTCGCTCAGCACCACTTCTTTAAGCGGACCATTTTCCTGACGCCAAGAAAATGATTGTCAGGATCGCCTCCCGTTGTTTCACAAGCCTCTACGACCCGCTAAAACTAAGCTGCTGGAGTGCTTTTTACGTGACCCCATTCACGATGTGAAATATCACCACTGTCAGAACAGCGATGCCTGTCAGTGTAAACTTAATTTTATGCAACTTTTCCTCAGTATGTCCATTTTTTCTGGACATACTGAGGAAAACTTGTATAATTATGTTTATAATCTTTGAACTATTATCGATGGGTGGTCAACGGAGTTTTTCCTGAGTCTCTTGCCCAAAATTCAATTTCCGACGAATTAAGCTACCGGAGTGCTTTTCGCATGAGACCATTCACGGTCTGGACGGTGGAACATGACCACTGTCAGAACAGCAATAACCGTGAGTCCTGCTAGAAGCAAGAAAGCTCCTTTATAGTTTCCTGTGAAGTCCACGATCAGTCCGGTCAAGATAGGTCCCAGAATGCCAGCAATCGCCAGGCAGCTGGAAGTAACGCCCTGAGCAGCACCGGAACGCTCTTTCGCAACGTCGATGTTGACGCTGAAGAAAGCAGGCTGCGACATCTGTCCAAACCCAAGTCCTAAGCTAAGGTAGACTAAAGAGAGGTTGAAAGACTCTGTAAAACCAAGAGCCATGAAGAAAAAAGCAGCAATGAGTTGACTGCACCAGATCACATGGGATCTCGCAATACGGAGACTTCCGGTTTTTTTATAGAGCCAGTCGGAAAGGATGCCACCTAACTTTAAGAAAGCAGCGCCAACAAGCCATGGGATCGTCAAGTACCAGCCGACGCTTTTGAGATCGAGTCCGTGCTGGGAAAGGAAGTATCCCGGAAGCCAAAGAGTCATAAAAAACAACATATAGCCATAAGCAAAATAGGCGATATTGTTGGCAATCAGAGTCGGATTTGTTAGGATAAAACGCCAATCGACTGCAGTCGGCTTGTCTTTAACTTTTTTATTAACATCGGCTGTCTCAATTAATTTCAGCTCAGCTTTGCTGACAAACTTCGAATCAGCAGGATTGTCTCTGAAGCAGAAATACCAAACAAACGCCCAAAGAATTCCTGTAGCGCTCATCGCCATGAACATCACACGCCAGCCAAAATCTGCGACTAAATACGATGTAATAGGAGCGCCAATGACAGCAGATAACGGGATCGCAACAAGCCCTAAAGAAAGGGCTTTAGCTCGCTCAGAAGGAGGAAGCCAGTTGCTGATCGAGCGACTCATCGCCGGGAAATGGGGACCTTCTGTGACTCCTAAAAGGAAGCGGAGCATGATGAATCCTAAAAACCCTGAAGCAAAACCGAGCAAGCCCACGCAAAGAGACCAGGTAATCGCAGCAAGCGGCCATACAAGGCGAGCTCCTAGCCGGTCAACAAGCCATCCGCCAAAAGCGGTAAGGAGCATATACCCAAGACCAAAGGCAGCTAAAATAATCCCGAATTGCGTGTCTGTAAAATGAAACTCTTGTTTTAAAGGTCCGATAACGAATGAAATCGCTGAACGGTCGATGAAATTGACCAGGGTTATAAAGAAAATCAGTCCTGCAATAATCCATCGGTAATGTTTGATATTACTTTTGTTCATTGGGTTATCGGCTCCTCTGAGAGTTAAATTTTTCTTATTGAGCAAAGTCTTTATTTCTTCCGCCCAATCTAAAGACAGCTATTATCCACAAATCGGGACAAAATGGAAATTAGAAAATTGGCCCTACAGCTCGAATGGTAAGAAATATTTATAAAGATATCTTCTGGTGATGAAAAATACCGAAACATGAGATAAGAAGTGTTATCTCATGGCAGAAAAATCAGAAAAGGCGACGCCGAAAAAACTTAGGGATTCCCGTAAGAAGGGTCAGGTCGCTAAGGCGCAGGATTTTCCTTCAGCGTTTACCTTTGTGACTTCGATCGCTGCGGTTCTTTTCATGACAAAATATTTATTTCAGCAGCTCGGTGGCTATATTGTTGGAACATTCCGCAGTATTGCAGGAACGACCGATATGACGAACCGTGTGGGCGGATATCTTGGCCAGTGTCTGATGATCATCTTAGAAACCAGCCTCCCGATTGCTGTCGTCACGAGTATGGTCGGCGTCTTGGTTTCATTTTTAGTCGTGGGCCCTGTCTTTTCTAGTGAAGTGCTTAAAATCGATTTGAAGCGTTTAAACCCTGTCACCAATTTGAAGAACATGTTCAAAATGAAGACGTGGATTGAGCTCATCAAATCGATTTTGAAAATTGCAGGAGCGATGTTCCTGATCTATTCGGTGATCTACAATAGCGTCCCTGAGATCGTCGGAACTGCAGCGATTCCACCTCTGGGAAGCGCGATTGTCTTTTCTTCGTTTCTGACCAAAGTCATCATCCGGGTGGGAATTTTCTTTTTAATTGTCGCAATTTTTGACTTAGCCTATCAACGGCACAACTTCCAAAAAGAAATGAAGATGGAAAAATTCGAAGTCAAGCAAGAGTTCCGCGATACGGAAGGCGATCCTCACATGAAAAGCCGTCGCAAACAAGTTGCACAAGAACTCGCTTATCAAGAAGGCCCGATGGCAGCTAGACGTGCTCGTGCGATTGTGACCAACCCCATCCATTTAGCCATTGCCCTTGAGTATGACGAGGCAAAAGAGCCCGCTCCTAAAATTCTAACTATGGGACAAGGACTCGTCGCAGATCAGATCATCCGCGTGGGCCAGCAAGCCTTTGTTCCCATCATGCGAAACGTCACTCTTGCACAAACTCTTTTCAGGAAAGGCAAAATCGGCGAATATGTACCTGAGGAGACTTACGAAGCCATAGCTGAGATCCTGCAATGGCTCAAACGTCTCGAAGCTGGAGAAGAAGAGCCCGAGCTTTTCAAATAACGGAGTATTTTCAATGAAATTCTTTTCAAACCTTTCCCGCAGCTTAGGCGGTGAGAGATTCCTGCGCATCATAGCACAATCTAGCGACGTCGTTTTGGCTTTCTTCGTGATCACCATCATCATGATGATCATCATCCCGGTCAGTTCGGGTTTCTTGGACAACTTGATCGCGATCAACATGACCGTTTCGATTGTTTTGATGCTGGTGGCCCTATACATTCCTAAAGCCGTCAACCTGTCGATGTTCCCCTCTTTGCTTTTGATCACGACCCTCTTCCGTCTGGGTATTGAAATTTCTGCGACTAAGCAGATTCTACTCTATGCGTATGCCGGACACATCATTCAGACATTTGGTAATTTCGTCGTCGGCGGAAACTTCGTGGTCGGCGGTGTGGTCTTCTTGATCATCACGATCGTGCAGTTCATCGTCGTCACAAAGGGTGCTGAGAGGGTTGCTGAAGTGGCTGCCCGTTTTACCTTAGATGCGATGCCAGGTAAACAGATGAGCATTGATGCCGATATGAGAAGCGGCATCATCGATGCCAATCAAGCCCGCGAACTCCGCCTTCAATTGGCAAAAGAGAGCCAACTCTACGGAGCGATGGATGGTGCGATGAAGTTCGTTAAAGGGGACGTTATTGCCGGTATCGTGATCGCCGTCATCAACATTATTGCTGGACTCATCATCGGAGTTTCCATGCATGGAATGTCTGCTCTCCAAGCGGCCCAAACCTATACCTTGCTTTCGATCGGTTCTGGCCTCGTTTCTCAGATTCCTTCACTCCTGATCTCAATGACTGCCGGTATCGTCACTACCCGCGTCTCCAGCGATAAGAAAGACTCCCACCTCGGAACAGAGATTTCTACACAGCTCCTAGGCCAGCCCAAAGCAATCATGATCGCAGCGTTTGTTTTGCTGTTATTTGCTTTCATTCCAGGCTTTCCCAAAGTTATCTTTCTCATCTTGGCCTGCCTAACGGGAGGTCTTGGAATCTCGAAGTGGCGCACGATGAAAAAAACAGCCACAAAGGCCACTGGTGGAATGATCGGCGCTGCTGAAACCGATGTCGAAGGACATGCGATGATCCGCGGCCCTAGCGACGAGTATGCCCTGACACTCCCCATCATCTTAGAAGTCGGTAAAAATCTTTCTACACTCATGAAAAAAGATCGGGCTGGAACGACCTTTATTGAAGAGATGGTCCCCAAGATGCGGCATGCCCTCTATCAAGATCTTGGCGTCCGTTTCCCTGGTATCCATGTCAGGACCGATTCCCCCAACTTAGAAGCAGATGAATATGCCATCTATCTCAATGAAGTCCCTGTTCTCCGCGGAAAAATCCCTGAAGGGCAGCTCCTCGTCAATGAAAACCCTGACATCCTCCGCAAGTATAATATTCCTTTTACACAATCGAAAACCGTCTTTGGACTTCCCTCGATTTGGATCGACGTGCGGTACCAAGAAGTCCTTCAAAAAGCCGGCATTAAGTTTTGGAAGCCTCTCGACGTGATGATTCTCCATCTCTCCTACTTCTACAGGATGCACGCCAGCGACTTCATCGGCATCCAAGAAGTCCGTGCCATCTTGGAGTTTGTTGAAAAATCGTATCCTGATCTTGTCAAAGAGGTCACCCGCTTAGTTCCTCTCCAAAAACTCACCGAAATCTTCCGTCGCCTCGTCCAAGAGCAGATCTCCATCAAAGACCTCCGCACTATCTTAGAATCTCTCAGCGAGTGGGCCCAGTCCGAAAAAGATACCGTTCTCCTAACCGAGTATGTCCGATCATCCCTGAAGCGTTACATCAGCTATAAATACTCCCAAGGACAATCGGTCCTGGCTGTCTATCTTCTCGATCCCGAAATCGAAGACCTCATCCGTGGAGCGATCAAACAAACCTCTGCGGGTTCCTACCTGGCCCTCGATCCTGATTCTGTCCAGATGATCATGCATTCCATGAGAACCACCATCACTCCGACGCCTGCTGGAGGCCAGCCGCCTGTCCTCTTAACCGCGATCGACGTCAGGCGCTTTGCCCGTAAGCTGATCGAAGGAGAGTTCCCCGATCTGCCCGTCGTCTCGTACCAAGAGATCGTCCCAGAAATGAGAATCCAACCTCTGGGCCGCGTCCAGCTGAGCTAAAATAATATTATTTATTGTCCGCTTTTCATTTTAATAGTAAAATAATCCGAATTATTCGGATTTAAAATGAAAAAACTTCTATTTGCCTTACTTGGGTCAGGATTTCTTTGTGCTGAACCACAGAACAACTTTATTGTGGATACGTATTTATCCCCTTATGTCGGCGCTGATGATTTACTCATTGCTCACAAACTTGTTCAACATTCTTCACTGCAACGTTTAACTGATCTCTATCAAACCAATCCTGCAACGTGGGCTAAATATTCCAGAGCAGCAGAGTTATTTTTATTCTGGGAACCTGTCAATTATATGTCGGTGGTTGTACAGCATGAAATCTTTGGTCATGGATTTAGATTGAGAAGCATTCCGACTGCAAAAGTTAATAAATACACGTTTAATGTTCCTCCTCCTTACGGTCCTGGAGGAGCTTCCACTCATTCCCAAATGAGTACAGACACAACAGCATTTGAATTGATGAATATCCACACAGGCGGCGTAGAGGCAACAGCTATTTTTGCAAACCGGCTTCGCATGCAATGGTTAAAAAATGGTCAGATCAATCCTCGGCAAAGCTCCCTATATTATTACGCCGCACAAGACCTTACTCTTTACGCAATCAATATGGGCGATTCTCCTGGCCATGATATCAAGAACTATACTGAAGTACTCAATCATACCTATGCAGGAAGCAATCTCACCCGTGAGTCTTTACGAATCCAAGCCTTGATCAACTTGCTAGATCCCTTCACATATTATGCCGGCTGCAGCGCTTGGAACTTTATTTTAACTGGAAAAGAAAGTCCTATCCCGATGATCCCGATCGGATCGTACAAGTACCTTCCAGGAGCTCGTTTAGGACTCACGCCTTTTGGACCAGAATACTATTTGGAAAACTTCCTTGTAAAAGATAACAAACCGATCTACTTTTACCTCCGCGGTGGGAAACACGTGGGAATGAACTACATGGGTCTTGGAATCGAAAATCCTCACCAGTGGGATCTCGGATCGTTCCAGATCGGCTACTGTGCAGACGTCTGGGTTCAACCCAACATCAACATGCAAAACCAACATTTTGCTTTATCTCACTTTACGCACACTCAAAACCTTCAAGCCAATAGTTTGGACAGCCGTTTCGGAGCATCTGCCTCCTTGATCGTCCAGAAGAAACTCTGGGATACAGGCATGCTCTTTCTTCAAGTGGGCGGAAAAAGCCAAGGGTACGTTCCTGGAGAGAGCTTAAAATCTTCGATGACCTTCCGCGTCGGAATTACCCTTTGGTAATCTTCAATTTATTGAAGGGCTCTACCGCTTCATTTGAAAGTACGACTAAATTTTTTCCGGCCCTGATCTCTTTAAAGCTAAAATTGTTGTCTAAATCAATCAGAAGGTATTCATTTTCTTTAAGATGACTGACAATGATACGATCTCCTCTGGTGAAAACACTTTCTTGCTCTCTTTTCCTAGTCCATCTAGATCCATCTGATAAAAGAATAATTTCTTCGTAGACACTGTTGGGAAACACCCAGCCTGAATTAGGTTGAGTGCAGACTAACTCAACACCAACAAAGTATAATTGATATTCGGATTCGTCTGAGATCCAAACAGTGACTTCCCCCTTCGAGAGCCCATCAGGGCCTTTAATGTCAGCCCTAAGTTCTCCCTGTTCAATATGAGTAGATCGATGGCTATGAAGCCTTCCAATAGGGATAAGACACACTCTATCTCCAACTTCAGGAAGTATTGCTGTCTTCCAATCTTTTATTGGAATATTGCAGACCAACCTATTTGGCAGCCTAAAGCAATGAAGCTCTGGATCAACTTCCGTAACGGTTAACATGTATTTTTCAAAGATCACTGATCGAAATTTGTCTTCACCTGTCTCAGGATCAGCGGAGACAATTGAAAAGATTAGCACAAACACCAGAGAAAACAGCTTCAGGATTTTAGACATCTGAGACTCCTTGTTTAGTTAGTTGTTTCCGGAACATAAGGCTTAACACGTTCATACTGGTGCCAGGTTAATGCTTTCCCACGCCTCTCCGCTCTGCATTTGCAGCCGTGAGTGATGACATCGAGATCGATGATCGCAAAGCCGCCATCTTTTTGCTTGCTAACCAAGAGACGAGACTCTGGACCAAAGACCGTTTTGCCATTATCTACTTTCATCCATTGAGATCCATCTGACAATTGAATGACATCTTGGTACTGTTCTGAAAAAACCCAACCAGCAGGTGCAGTGATGACACATGCGGATGTGACGAAGGATAAACCGTAATGTTTGGATTCTGGAGTAATCCGAACATTGAACAACTTCTTTGATGGGTCTTGGGAATACCCCATCGCGAATTCATCATACTCATCCTCCGAGTTGGTCATCAGTCGGATATCACTGTAGAAATAAACCTCAGTCCCCACTTGAGGAAGCGTTTCTTTTTCCCAATGTCTCTTGGGAATTTCGCAAATCATGTTGTTCGATAAAGCAAAGCCATGAAACTCAGGATCGACCATCGTCACGTATAGCCGATATTGATCTTCTTCTGCAGAGACAATCGAAAAAATAAACACAAACAACAGAGAAAACCGTTTCAGCATTTTGATCATGAAAATCTCCTTAATGATCATGGATTGTAAAGAAAAATAATGAATCAAACAATCTAGTTCTTTACTCATAGACAAAAAGAGTCTCTTTGTGGTTTTCATAAGATTAAAGAGGGCTCATGTCAGAAGACCACATTGTCAGCCAAGGCGTTCAACGCACGCAGCAACAGAAAA
Organism: Chlamydiota bacterium; assembly: GCA_013286675.1. Lineage (GTDB taxonomy): Bacteria > Chlamydiota > Chlamydiia > Chlamydiales > Rhabdochlamydiaceae > PALSA-1444. The sequence continues at coordinate 28,301 of JABDFE010000003.1, read as the reverse complement.
CTGCCCAGCAGCAAGCGGCTGCCCGGATGAGCCAATATGCGATTGCCCAAGAAGCGGCGCGTGAGGGTTTTGAAGAGTGGGGCGACCTCAATGCGTGGAATCCTCTAGCGCTGGCTAGAAATTTTCAGAATTTAGAAAAAAGAACCCGAGAAAAAACCCGTTCCGAAGAGTCCAAACAAGAAAAGATCGATGAAGAGCAAGAAGTCAATGCCGTCGAAGAACTCCAATCGGTCTCTGAGAGCTACCAACGCAGAAACCCTGAACTCCAAGCCCGCACGTTGCTTGCGCTCCGGGTAAGGATCACTGCCCAAGATTCTGTTGAAGATATCATCCGCAAGCTTAGAGAAGCTTATACCGATTTAGCCCTTGTCGATGAAGCTTTGGACTTTCTCATAGAGACTTCTGATCCCGGGATGAAAACCACTCTAGAGCAAGCGAAAGCTGAACTCAACCGATTGTATGAAAGAGAGATCAAGTCAGGCCGCAATATCGGCGCTCAGGCCCGTAATTTTTCGACTCAAGGGTTGGGATCTCCGACAGCTCTAAGAGATCTTTACCGCGATATCACCGGGACCCAGCGAGATGCCAATACGCTCTACCAAGAGCTTTCCAATAAATATCCGTTTGAGAAAATGAAAGTCGCGATCGATTTTGTTCTCCACTCCATCGGAGCGGATATCAAAGCGAAGGGGCCCTCGATTCCTCGCGCTCAGCTCCAACAATACCTAGCAGAAACCCGCAATATGCAAGCTATTTTAGGAGTCTACAAATACTTTTTTTCTCGGATGCGGCTGGTTGCTAGCTCATTTGACAGGCAAGGGCTCCTGCTCCCGCCCCGCATCAATTTTGAGACACTGGCCCGTATCTTCATGCGGTTTATTCAGGAAAGATATCCTTCTGTCGATAAAGCTCTCCTCCTTTCTCAACAACTGGGCATTGCCGACGAAGAGCTCGCACAGCTGATTATCTATCTGCAATTTCGAGATGCAATGCGCGGGGTTGCTCCTCGCCTCTTCCGCGATGAGCGGCACCGCCAAGAAATGCTAATGTGCTTTATAGAAACTCTGGAAGAGCTTGAAGAAGAGCTCGAAGAGGAAGAAGATAAAAAGAAGAAGAAAAAGAAATGAGTATGGACCACTTCGCACTATTACTTGCCGACCTTGGAGCTCTGATTCAAGTGCCGCTTCATCCGGATCATCACCGAGCTTGCTGCCTCAGTGTCAATGGCGAGCTCCATGTCCAGCTCAAGGAAGATAAAGACCGGATCCTAGTGGCAGCTTTTGTCTCCGAGATTCCTGCAGGGAAGTTCCGGGAAAATATCCTGACTGAAACCCTCAAAGAAAACAATCTCTTTCCCCGTGTTGGAACATTTAGCTACAGCGAAAGAAACAATCAGCTAGCTCTTTACTCGTATGTCTATTTTCAAGGTCTCGATGGCGATAAGATGGCTGACTTTCTTGAGAAATTCTTTGAAAAAGCCTTCTCTTGGAAGACCGCTCTCCAAACAGGACAGCTGCCCGAGCGCGGCCATACTTTGCATAAAACAGGCCCTTCTATTTTTGACATCCAAAGGAAATAATGATCGACTTTAAAAATCTACCCTCTGCCTCTCAGTGGAATAAGATTGGGGTCAAGTCCCGGCATGGGATCAATATTCCCCTTGCAAGTCTCAAAACAGCTCAAAGCTCTGGGATTGGAGAATTTGCCGATCTTATTCCTCTCATTGACTGGTGCCATGAAGTCGGCTTTGAAGTGATCCAGCTTCTACCGCTCAACGATTCAGGAACAGATCCTTCTCCCTACAGCGCCCTTTCTTCCTGCGCGCTTCATCCGATCTATCTCTCTCTGCAGCATCTGCCTAGCCTCCCTGGCAATCCGACTCCTCCAGACGCTTCTCATCTCAACATCATGCCCCGTGTCTCGTATTTAGAAGTCCTCTCCCTGAAGTTGAATTTTCTCCACACTTATATCAATGAAGCAGGATCAGACATCATTAAAAGTAAAGAATTCCAAGCCTTCTTAGATCAAAACCAGTGGCTTGTTCCGTATGCGCTTTTCAAAGTCCTCAAGGATAAACTTCAACACACCCCATGGATGAGCTGGCCGCAAGAGCTCAAAACCCCTGATTTTAAAAAACTCGAAGCAGAACACTCGCAGGAAGTGGTCTTTTATCTTCTTCTCCAATTCCTCTGTCATTTGCAAATGATCCAGGTCAAAGAGTATGCCCATTCCAAAGGCATCCTTCTTAAGGGAGACATCCCGATTCTCATTAGTCCTGATAGTGCCGATGCTTGGTTTAAACCCGACCGGTTTAATTTTACACTCTCAGCAGGAGCGCCTCCCGATGCCTTTAAGTGGGACGGACAGTACTGGGGATTTCCTTTGTACAATTGGGAAGACTTGAAAAACGAAGACTTCTTCTGGTGGAAAGACAGACTCAAAGCCGCTTCTAACTATTACGATCTTTATCGCATCGATCATGTCGTCGGATTTTTCCGCATCTGGGCCATTCCCCTCAATCATTCCCCAAAAGAAGGAAAATTCCTCCCTGAGAATCCCTCCCTTTGGGTTCCTCAAGGAAAAGAGATCCTTCTCATGATGCTCAAAGCTTCTCAAATGCTTCCGATTGCAGAAGATTTAGGAGAGGTGCCTCCTTCTGTCAGAACAACACTGGCTGAACTTGGCATCTGCGGAACTAAAGTGATCCGCTGGGAAAGAAAATACGACCAAGGCGGAAGGTTTATTCCCTTCAATGAGTATCCTGTCCTCTCCATGACCACCGTTTCAACCCACGATTCAGAAACATTGCAGCTCTGGTGGCTAGATCCCATTGAAGATGCGAAAGAGTTTTGCGCTTTTAAAGGATGGACCTTTTCTCCTGATCTTTCCTATGACCATCGGCTACAAATCCTCCGCGATGCCCACCATACACCGTCTCTTTTCCATATCAACCTTCTGCCGGAATATCTCGCGCTCTTTCCAGAGCTTGTCTCTTCTCATCCTGACGATGAGCGCATCAACGTCCCCGGTAAGATTCTTCCCACGAACTGGACCTATAGGCTCCATGTGCCTCTCGAAGAAATCACCCGTCATGAAGCTCTCAAAAAAGCCATCAAGGCCATTTTGAAATAATCAGCGGGACTGTTTTTGGTTTAAATCCCCCCAACTTACCATTTTTGGGCAATTAGGGCGCAATTTGATGTCAAAAAACGCCCTATCTATCTATTTTTATGAGTTATGGCGCAATTTAACGTCAAAAAGCGCCCTAACTCTTATTTTTTGGCACTTAGGGCGCGATTTTGCTTGAAATAACGCCCTATCTTGTTTTATCATTAAGGCAAGAGGTATTTATGAGCCGTATTGTTGCCAGAGAAAAAGAGATCGAATTACTAAAAAAACTTTACAACTCAAAGCAAGCTGAGTTCCTTGCTATTTATGGGAGAAGACGCGTTGGAAAAACTTATCTTGTAACAGAATTTTTTCGAAATAAAGGCATCTTTTTTGCAATCACGGGTTCAGCGACAGCAACAACAAAAGAGCAGCTCCTCCGCTTTCACCGTGAATTTTGCGGGTTATTTAAAAAAGAAGAAAAGCTCAAGCCGCCTAAAACCTGGGAAAAGGCATTCCTTCGACTTAAAGATGCTGTCAACGAATTTAAAGATGATCAAAAAATTGTGTTGTTTTTTGATGAAGTCCCTTGGCTGGCTGCGCCTAGGTCTAAATTTCTATCTGCGTTGGACTATTATTGGAATAGACATTTCTCTCAGATGCCTCAGGTTCTTCTCATCGTTAGCGGTTCTTCTGCCTCTTGGATGATCCATGAAATCTTGAATAATAAGGGCGGACTCTATGGAAGACTAAGTGCACATTTAAGGCTAAAACCATTTTCTTTATCCGAAACAGAACAATTTCTTCAGTCGAAAGGGATCGTGTTAACACGGAAACAAATCTGCGAAATTTACATGGTTACAGGGGGTGTGCCTAAATACCTATCCTTTATAGAACCTGCATCTTCTTCAGCGCAGTGCATACAATCTCTATGCTTTACTCCACAATCTCCATTGATCGGCGAGTTTCATAAACTATTCCATTCTCTTTTTAAACATCCTGAGCGCCATATTGAGATTATCAAAGCCTTGGGAAATAAGAGACAGGGAATGGAAAGGAATGAGCTTTTTAATTCAACTCAATTACCAAAAGGCGGCTATTTTTCCAAAATTCTACGAGAGCTGGAAGAGTCGGACTTTATCACCGTTATTAATGAGACCGGCAAGAAAAATCGATTAGCAAAGTATCTCTTGTCCGATGAGTATAGCCTTTTTTATCTCCATTGGATCGACCCCATAAAGAGTAGCATTTTACGCGGCGATGATCACGATTATTGGATGAAGCAGTCAGGTTCATCCAAATGGCTGAGTTGGGCAGGGCTGGCATTTGAAAGTCTCTGCCTAAAGCATATACGAAAAATTAAAGACGCTTTAAAAATTGGTGGTGTCAGTTCAAGCGCTGGTTATTGGAAGTCCTTAATTCAAGGAAAAAAACAGAGCGAAATTGATCTTGTTATTGACAGAGCCGATCAATGTATCAATCTTTGTGAAATTAAATTCTGCAATTCCCCTTACCAAGTTTCTAAATCGTATGCCCTAGAATTACTCAGTAAAAAGGAAGCCTTTCGCACAACAACCCGTACGAAAAAATCACTTTTTACCACATTGATTACCCCTTATGGAGCAAGCTTAAACCCTGCCTATCTTAGCGCAGTTGACAACCAGCTTGTCATTGACGAGCTTTTCTAATATGATCACTTGTTATGAAACGATGGATTCTACTGCTCCTATTACCTTGTCTACTCCATGGCGAAGATCTTTTTCTAAAATCTCGTCTGAGCAGCTTAGATCCGCTGTCTGTTTCTGAACATCTTGCCTTCTATGAACTCTATCCCAAAACTGAAGAAGGGAAAAAAGCCCTCTCCCAAGCATGGCATCTATTGTCCGGAGGAAAAGTCAATACTGCTGAGGTCACTCTTCCTGTTTTTGATATCCAAGCGGTGATCTCGATGATCACAAGACAAAAATATGAAAAACCGGCAAAACTCATCCCGCAGCAACTGAGCGTCATCGAAGAGCTCGGGAGCCGCCTTGCCAATCGGTTCATCAAAGGGCATCAAATCTGGACGAAAGAGCAGCTGCTTTTATTGCAGCCGCATGAGGTCGATTTAAGCCGCGGACTGTTGATTGAACAGTTCAATGAAAATGTGGAAGAGATCCGGCAATATGAAGCCGGGCTAGATCTGATTGCCCTCCAAATCCTAGCCAGACTTCCCCAAAGTGCAAAACCAGAAGATTACATCCGCGAAATCAACCGGTTTATCTTCCAAGAGATGAAGTTTAGATTTCCTCCCCATTCTCTCCACGTGAAAGATATCGACCTTTATACTTTTTTACCTTCTGTGATGGATAGCAGAGAAGGCGTTTGCCTGGGAGTTTCTATTCTTTATCTTTGCTTAGCCCAGCGCATGGGACTCCCTTTAGAGATCATTACACCTCCTGGCCACATCTATGTACGGTATCGCAAAGGTGTTAAAGTCGTGAATATCGAAACTACGGCAAGAGGCATTGACCTGCCCTCGGAGACGTACTTAGGAATCGACACCCGTAAGTTAATCGAGAGAAACATGAAAGAAGTCATCGGGATGGCGTATTTCAACCAAGCGTCGGTTTATTGGGGGCAAAATGATTACAATAAAGCCATTGAGCTGTATGAAAAAGCCCGCCTTTATGTTGGAGAAGATCCTCTTGTGAGCTTCCTCCTTGGCTTGAACTATCTTTTTGTCGGAAAGAAAAAAGAAGCTAAAGCTCTATTAGAGCCAATGAAAAAATTTACCTTTGATTGGGCTGTCTCTCCCGAGACTGTCGCCGATGATTATCTAGAAGGACATGCTGATGCAGACGCTCTTAAAGCGATCTATCTGCATGTCGATGAAAAACGGCAGTCGATTTTAGAAAAACAAAAAAAAATCCAAGAAGTTTTAAAGAAATTCCCACGCTTTCGCGCAGGTATTTTACAGCTTGCTGTCACATGGCTGCAGCTGGGAAGGCAACAAGAAGCTCTTCAAACATTGCAGCTGCACCATCAGATCGATCCGACCAACTGCGTTGTCGAATATTATCTCTCCATTCTTGCCCTGCAAAGACTCGATTATAACAAAGCGTGGCAGCACCTTTGCCAAACAGAAAAAATCCTCAGCCATCGCGGCCACAAATGTAAAGCTCTTCGAGGACTGAGAGATCACTTACGCAGACTTTCCCCCGAGCCCTCCACATAATCCTCTTGCAATATTCAAATATTCTTTTTAAAAGGCAGCTATAGAGGTATTATGCATCCTATTCGCGCAATTTCCGCCCTTGTCGTCTTTGCCATCACCGTTCTTTACTCAAGCAAGGCTTTAGGAACTCTGCGCTTGAATGAAGTGATGTCGATGGATGAGCAAAAGAAAACAGGCATTGCAATACTCTCAGATGCTCAAAAACAACAATTAGAAAGTTGGATCAACGATAAATTCGTTCTCAAGCCCACACCTGTGGCTGGTGCTTCCATCATTTATCTCCAACAAAATATACAGAGTGGTGCTCAGCTGATGTTCAGCGACGGATCGGTTTATGAAATTGCTCCAACAGACCGTTCCAAAACCGTTTTTTGGCTCACACCGATTGCTGTGTCTATTGAACCGAGCGGCGATCCTAACTATCCTGCTAAAATCACCAATACTCTGACCAAAGTCAGCGTCAGTGCCAAAATGGTCAAAGCTCCCACTCAGGCAATGACACCATTAAAATAATTACTTCAAAAACTCTTGAAACTGTTCTTGGAGCGATCTTGGCACCACTTCTTGGATCCCTTTTTTGTCGTACATCATGAAGTAAGTGCAAGCGATCATGATGCCAAGGGCAGGACTAAAGAGTGAGATGAAAAGCGCAACTCCGCAGATGCCCGATCTTTTCAGAGAGATCCAGTTTTTTTGATAGATGCGGCCAACAACACCGACTTTGCCAGCCGTCACAAGAGTTAAAACTCCTGAGAGCAAGACCAAACTCAAGGCATAGATGCCCCAGAAAATATCTCCAATAAAGAGCAAAAAGAAAAGCACTCTTGCTGTCAGAGAAGAGAAAAATCTGTCCTTACCGCTGGACAAGACTTCTTGCTCTGGTTCTATTGTTGGTTCAGGTTCTTTCGTCGCAAAGATATCATAAATGGGCATACACTTTCCTATTTCTTATGTTTCACTTTGTTAAAACCATTGAGCGCGGCAATCCTGTAGCCTTCAGCGTAAGTCGGATAGTTGAAGACCTGATCAATAAAATAGTCGATCCGCGCATTAAAACTCATTGCAATTTGTCCGATGTGGATCAATTCGGTTGCAGCACGTCCAATAATATGGATGCCAAGAATCTCTAAAGTGTCCGCATGGAATAAAATCTTAAACAGCCCTGGGTCGTTTCCAGCAATGAGACTGCGTGCAATCTCGTAATAGTGAGCCCTTCCAATTTCGTAGCGAAACCCCAGTTCTTTCAACTCTTCTTCAGTATAACCACACGACGAAATTTCTGGTATCGTGTAAATCCCAATCGGATAAAACGTCGGGAAGTGATGCGTCTGCACACCGAACGCATGACGCGCAGCTAATCTTCCTTGTTCCATACTCGTTGATGCAAGTGCTGGTCCGCCGATGACATCACCCGCTGCATAAATATGCGGAATGATCGTTTGGAATAGTGCATTGACCGGAATATATCCCATGCTATCGAGCCCAATTCCCGCTTTTTCAATATTTAGATGTTCAACATTGGCTTCTCTCCCTAGTGCATAAAGAAGCATTTCGGCTTCGAGCTTTGTGCCATCTTTAAAATGAACTTCAGCATGGTTCCCCACCCGCTTGATCGATTCTAATTCCTTCCGTCCAATCATTTTAAGTCCGATCGAAGTCAGTGCTTTTTGCAAATGCGTTCCAATCTCAACATCTAATTGTGGGAGCATGTGGTCTCTTTTATCGACAACTGTCACTTCAGTGCCAAGGGCTGCAAAAAAGCTGGCGTATTCTGAACCGACGATCCCACCACCTAAAACGAGCAAGGTTTTCGGCACATGATCAATACTGAGCAACCTTGTTGAGTCTAAAACGACTTCATTGTCAAATGGAACATGGAGCGGATTACGTGGCCGCGATCCGGACGCTATTAAAAAGTAATCACCCCGCACCTTATATATGATACTGCCCTTATCATCGAACACTTCCATATGATAAGGATCAACAAACCTAGCAACTCCAAACAGCAGTATGATCTTATTTTTTTCAAACTGATCAAGCAGTATCTGCCTTCGTCCATCGAGCACTATATTTAGGCGGTAGTTCAAGTCATTAATGGAAATTTCTTTTTCTGGGTGGTCTTTCCCGTAAAAGCTTCTTTGGTGGAAGTCTGTCAAGTCAATGATCGCTTCACGTAAAGATTTTGAGGGAATCGTTCCAAGGTTGAGCGAAGCTCCTCCTGGATGAGGACCCTTTTCGACAACGATCACCGTCTTGCCAAGCTTAGCCGCCTGAATAGCCGCTTGCCGCCCAGCAGGGCCCGATCCAATCACAATGTAGTCCGCTAAAAGTTCTTCCATGTCAAATTAAAATTTATATTTAACACTCTAACTTTTGAAGATCAACTGATTTGTACAAATTCCTTAAGCTCCATCAAGTTACGAACAAAAACTTGTTGGATATACCGCAAGTGTCTCCAAATTTGATTTTGGACACAGCCAGAGCCTCAGATTTACAGCAGGCACAGCCATTGCGGAAGCAGGCCATGTTCAAGAACATGGCCGATGGACGCAGCTGCGAAGATGGGGATGCTGGCGCAGTCCAAAACCAAATTTTGAGACACTTGCGGTATAACCTCCCAAATGGTATAGTTTCTCTCTAAATATAGAGGTTAGTTATGCCAAGACAATGTCAAGTCACAGGAAAAATCCCACGAAGGGGCAACAGCTACGCCATCCGCGGTATCGCTAAAAAGAAAAAAGGCGTCGGCCTAAAAGTGACCGGAATTAAAAAACGCCGTTTCAATCCTAACATGATGAAAAAACGGTTCTGGTTCGTAGAAGAAAAGCGCTTCATCACTCTGAATGTAACTGCACACGGTATGCGCAAAATCGATAGAGTCGGCATTGATGCCGTCGTTCGAGAAATGCGTGCTCGTGGCGAAAAAGTCTAAATTATTAGCTAGTTTAATTTCTTTAGCCGCTCTTTACTTTTTTTTGATAAGAGCGGCTCTTAATCCTTCTCTCCCATCTCCTCAAAATCCGATCGTTTTCTATTCTAACCAAAAGCGCGATGACTTCCGACAAGTTCTTAAAAAAGCCTTCACGATCGCTCAAAAATCGATCTTTATTACGATGTATGCTGTCACAGATGAAGAGCTCTTAAAAAAGCTCTACCAAAAAGCTCAAAAAGGTGTCTCTGTCCGGGTCCGGCACGATCACAAAAGCGGATCGACTCCCCTCCAAATCCCCATCGTTGCCACCCCTGTTAAAGCCAAAGGCCTCATGCACCGTAAAATCATCACAACCGACGATGCTCATGTCTTCATCGGTTCTGCCAATATGACGACATCTTCCCTTGTTCTGCATGATAATTTATCCGTCGGCTTTTACCATCCTCCACTTGCCCGCTTTTTAAACAATCCCACCTCTTCTTATTTTGATCTTGAAAATCGGTCTTGCAGAATTTGGCTCTTGCCCGATCTCGGTGCACTTGACTACCTGATCGAGCAGCTCGATCAAGCCCAAAGCTCGATTTTTGTTGCGATGTTCACGCTCACCCATCCCCAACTTTTAGAAGCTCTTGCAAGTGCCGTCAAACGCGGCGTCCATGTCAACATTGCGATCGATCACTATGCCGCTCGCGGAGCCAGCAAAAAAGCCGTCAAGTTTTTGCAAGATAAAAAAATCCCCGTGACTTTCAGCCAAGGGCTTCAGTTACTCCACCATAAATGGGCTTATATCGATAGATCTCAAGTGATTTTTGGATCAACAAACTGGACTAAAGCAGCCTTTGCAAAAAATCAAGACTGTTTGGTTTTCCTAAAATCTCTAAATCCTGCTGAGCAGAAACTTTTCGACAATTTAAGCCGCGCTATCTCTCTAGAATCAAACGACACTCTTTGATATATTTAGATCATGAAGATGCTCGCGATGGCTTTTTCCCTTTTCTTACTGATGGATTCAATCGGTAATATTCCGCTTTTCATCTCTATCTTGAAAGGAATCCCACGCAAGCGTCAGCTGCAGATTATTTTTCGCGAGATGCTCATTGCCCTCTCAATCATGATCCTCTTCAATTTCCTTGGCGACTATTTGCTCGATGCCCTGCAAGTCACCCAATACACCGTCTTGATCTCCGGAGGCATCATCCTCTTCTTGATTGCTCTCAAGATGATCTTCCCAGCAAGAGAAGCGGAGCACGTCTCTGTAGCTGATAAAGAACCGTTTATTGTTCCTTTAGCTGTTCCTCTCGTTGCTGGCCCTGCTGTTTTAGCCGCGATCATTTTATACTCCAGGCAAGAGACCGGAGCTCTCTCCTCAGTCCTTGCGATCATGGCTGCGTGGATTGTCACCACCCTCATTCTCCTTTCCTCAACATTCCTCAACAAGATCATGGGCACGAGGGGCATCACCGCTTGCGAAAGGCTCATGGGACTTGTTTTGACCATGATGGCCATCCAGATGTTCTTAGAAGGCCTTGCCGGGTTCCTGACCGCAATTCACCACCCTTGACTGTTGCTATATGGCTGAACAAAAATCATATTTCAATTTAATTGAAGAATCCTTTCCTGGAATCGTGGATAACATTGTTCGCTACGAAAATCTTGGATTCTCTTGGAAATTCAGCAAGCCGTTTCTCAAAGAAGAAAAAGGGAAAGTGATTTCCAATGTAGGTTTTATAGAATTTTCAATGCTTATAGAAGGTCAGTGGTACAAAACTGGAGCTCTGCATGCAATATGTACGCAGCAGGCTCATCGCGGCCAGGGATTAGCATCTAACTTGATATTGGAAGCACTCGATTGGGCTGAGCAAAGATGCGAATTCGTTCTGTTATTTACAGAAATTCCAAAATTCTATGAAAAATTCTCATTTCGCTTCTTACCGGAACACCGATTTCACCTCCCTTGCAAACATATCAAGGGATCGCAATCTTTAAGACCCGTTATTGCTCCCGAAGATAACATGCTCTTCCGTCGTTGCTTTGAAGAAAGAGCACCGTTATCCAATCTCGTCTGGTTAAAGGACAATGGCTCTATAGCTTCTTTTAATTCAATTTTTGCGACCTACCCCATCTACTGGTCTCTCCATTATAGCCCTGCTATCAATGGCTTCATTTCCTATCGATTGGAAGATAAGACTTTGCATTTATTAGATGTCATTGCAAGAGAAATCCCCTCCCTTGATTCAATCCTGGATCATTTTCCAGGTCCAATCGACGAAATCTATTTTTATTTTTCACCAGACCGATTCACAGATAAAGCGATACCCATGCCTTATATTTATGATAAGGGTCATCTCATGGTGCGTGGAGCCTGGCCTACCACACAGCCGTTTATGATCTCTCCACTCAGTCGTTGTTGAAACCATTCTTATTCCTTTTGACTTACGCTATGGCCTTACTGTAGCCTTTTGGGATGTCTGACAAAAAACCTCAATTTTTGATTCTTCTACTCCTGGTCTCCTTCGGCTCTGTAGGAGCTGTACTCTTTACTCCTGCTCTTCCGGCAATCCAACAATTCTTCCACGTTTCAGTGGGACAGTCGCAGATGACCATGACTTCCTATTTAGTCGGTTATGCTTTAGGACAACTGCCCTATGGGCCGCTTGCCAATGCCTACGGCAGGAAAAAGACGCTCTATTTCGGCCTTTGGCTCTCGATTTTTGGATCTTTATTGTGCGCCTTCTCTGCTATCTTCGGCTCCTTTGGAACACTTATCTTCGCAAGATTTTTGCAAGCATTGGGAGCAACTGTCGGTCTCAAGATCAGCTACACCATGGTCGCAGATACCTATGAACAAGCAGACACAACCCGGATGATCTCCAGGTTTATTTTGGCATTTGCCATCGGGCCTGGAATTGGAATTGCCATCGGTGGACTGTTGACCGAGTGGATCAATTGGCAGAGCTGCTTTTATTTTTTAGCACTTTTTGGAATTGCCATGCTTTACGTTTCTAGAAAATTGCCTGAAACAGCAAAATCGATTGACCGGGATCATTTGAAAATCCTAGCCGTTATTGAAGGCTATAAATCAACGCTGAGCAACACCATCTTAGTTCTCTGCTCATTTATGATGGGATGCGGAGGCGCTCTGATCTATATCTTTGGCTCAAAAGCCCCCTTCATCGGTATTGATATCATCGGCTTAAGCCCTGCCAAGTTCGGAATCTACAATTTAATCCCGCCGATCGGATTAATCATCGGATCATTCTTGGCTTCAGCCCTGATTGGCCGCTTTGCCGTCATGAAAGTCATCAAGTGGGCAATATTGGGCTGCGTGTTAGCACTCATGGCCATGCTTTTTCCTTTTGCTACTTCAGGCCCCACTGCCCTGTCGCTCTTTCTTCCAATGGCTCTGATTTATATCTTCCAAGCGGTTGGATATGCCAATATCTCTTCCTACGGACTCTCCACAGCCAAGAATAAATCCAACGCTTCTGCTGTGTTTAATTTCCTCAATATCGGCACCATCGTGGTTTCTGTATTCCTCTCAGAGTTCATCTTCCCCGAATCTGCCCTTGCAATGCCTCTATTCTTCCTGTTTTTCCTCCTCCTGATGCTCTTCCTCTGGAGCAGGCTTAAGAAATTGGCATCTTTATCTTGAACAACGCTGAGAACTTATACTCAGTTATACTAGGTTATACTCAAAACCAGGTATAACTTCTGACAAAAGTTTTTTTGTAAATTGAATCGCTTCTACTAATCCATCTGGAGTAGTAAAATTGAGCCTATGACCAGACGAAATATCAAATTAATTCTTGCTTATGAAGGCACCCAGTATCTGGGGTGGCAGAAAACAATAGCAGGTCCGAGCATCGAAGAAGAACTGGAAAAGGCCGCAGCTCAGATCCTGCAGCACCCCGTGAACTTGCAGGCAGCTAGCAGGACTGATGCGGGAGTGCATGCAGAAGGGCAAGTCGTGAACTTCTTCACAGAAAGGGAGATGCCTTTGGACAAGCTCCAAAAAGGGCTCAACAGCATCTTGCCCAGCGATATCTCAGTCTTGCAGATCGAAGAGGCGCAAGAGTCGTTTCATCCAACACTCCAGAACTGCGGCAAGGAATACCACTATTTTGTGTGTTTGGGATCTACGCAGCTTCCGTTCTATCGAAACTTCTCATGGCACTTTTCTTATCCCGTGAACATCAAAGAGATGAAAAAAGCTGCGCTTCATCTCACTGGAAAGCACGATTTTTCTGCTTTTACGAATGAAAAGCAGGAAAATAATATCAGAGAAATTTTTGATATTGAAATTGAAGCGTTTGACAATCGATTGAAAATTCGAGTGTCAGGAAACAATTTTCTCTATAAAATGGTCCGAAATATTGTCGGGACTCTGATCTACGTCGGCTGCAACAAACTGTCAGCTGAAGAGATCCCTACAATTTTAAACAGTAAAGACAGAACCTTAGCAGGCGTGACAGCTCCGGCTCTTGGCCTTGTCTTAAAAGAAGTATTTTATGAACCTATCTCTTAATGCTAAAAATTCGCTTTTCGCGTCTTTTTCCGCATCTTCTAAAGCCGCTTCTTGGCCTACTTCTCCAAGTATGTCCTACGAAGCGGCTTTAAAATCTGCGAAAAAATACATCAAAAATCAAAATTTTATCATTAAGGGATAGGTTCATGGAAAGAAATGATCCTTGCTGGTGTGGAAGCGGACAGAAATGGAAAAAATGCCACTACCCTGTGGCTGGGCAAACGAGAAACCTAGCCCACCAATACAAAAAACAATACGGTATTTTACTAAAAACTCCTGAACAGATTGAAGGAATCCGCAACTCTTGCAAGCTGGCAGCTTCCATTTTACAAGCAACTTGCAAGATGGCAAAAGCTGGAGTTACGACCAATGAGCTCAATGACTTTGCCGATAGTCTCCACCGCAAAGCGAGTGCAATCCCTGCGCCTCTGGGCTATGGAGAGCCCCCTTTTCCAAAGAGCATCTGTACCTCTTTAAATGAAGTGATCTGTCATGGAATTCCCGATGACAAACCTCTTGTCGAGGGCGATATCGTCAATATCGACATTACCTGTATTTTAAACGGCTATTACGGCGATTGCAGTGCAATGGTTGAAATTGGGAATGTTTCTGAAGAAAAACACCGCGTTGTGGAAGTTTCCAAAGAGTGCCTAAGACGGTCCATCGAGATCTTAAAACCCGGCATTTTCATAAATGAAATTGGCTCCATTATTGAAGATTATGCAAGTCAGCATGGCTGCAGCGTGGTTAATCAGTTCGTTGGCCATGGCGTCGGCATCGGGTTCCATGAACCCCCTCAAGTGCCCCATCATTACAATAATATCACCATTCCTTTAGTTGAAGGGATGACATTTACGATTGAACCGATGATCAATGCTGGAGTCCGGGAAGGCATTATCGATCCAGTCGACAGGTGGACAACGCGGACAGTCGATGGAAAGCCAAGCGGTCAGTGGGAGCACACCATCCTCATTACCAAAACAGGTCACGAAATTTTGACTCTACTCTAAAACGACCTCTACGATCTGGCGGCTGCCTTAATATCTTGAACCAAAGAAAATGAATATCTGTTTCGCTTTTAAAAAATTGGCGGTCTTCTTCATATAAGCTAGCAGATCTTTCTTCAAAAGAGAAAAAAAGGAAGCGGAGTTGCTGCATTTCTTCAGTGTTGGGATTTTTTTTCGCAAGCGCTTTTAAATCAAGATACGGACAAAGTTGAGGATAAGTGATTGTCTTTTTTCGCACGGCGTCTGCCACGATTTTTAAGATATACTCTCTTGCCTCAGGATCGGTCACAGACATCAGTGTAGCTCTGTCGAACAAATCGCTAAATGCATAAAAATCGGCATTGGTTTGCTTGAGTTGGAAAGCTAAGTCATTTGCATACTCCGATGATATGCTTGGCTGATTCGAGACTTCTTCTTCGACAGCGCAAGGAACAGGCAAGTTTTTTGCGGGGTCAATAACCTTGTCAGAGAACGGTTTGCTTTCTGTCAATTTCTTGAGAACTAAAAGCGCAGCCATCGTTACAGATGTGATCACCACAGTGCGCGGGTTATGTAGATGAGATCCAACAAACGAAGCAAAAACACTTGAAGCTTGGTTGAAAACAAATTGCAAAGTAGGAGCTGCAGTTAGAAATCCTGATACTGACTGTGCAAATCCATCGAGTCTTATCATTGAACACGCTCCGGAATTTTGAGAACGTTATAATTCAAGAAAATCTTAAATGCAATTTAACAATAAATTTACATTTTTTTGGAGCAGCAGTAACCTCCGAGTAAAAAACTCTTTTGGGTAAGATTTTGAGAACTTTTGAGGAATTGAATGATTATCCTAACAAATCTTGAGATTCTGATTCTTTGGTGGTTTTTTTACGAGTCGTCTTGGCCTTCGTCAACGAAAGCTCTGAAACAATCTGCTGCAACGAAGCAAGCTCGGTCTCGAGCTTTTTCTTCTCTTCTTCCGTTTGTTTGAGTTGATGGATGAGAGTTGATTCTGCGGGATTGAGCTGGCGAGACTGCTCTTCTTGTTCTTTTTGAGTGGTAAGCAGCTGACTTTCGACTGAGAACAGCCGAGCCCGCGCTTGTTCTAAGGCTTGAGATTTTTCTTCAAACTGCTTTTTGAGCTCTCGATAAGAGCTCTCCGTCTGTCTTTTCTCTGCATCAAAAAGATCGGGCTCTAACTTGGCAAGTTCGAGCTGCGCAACCTTGCGCTCTTTTTCGATGACCAGCTGGCCCATTTGAGAGCTTTCACGTTTGAGCTGCCCGATCTCAGCTTGGTGGACATCGACGAGTTTCTGATAAGAGGTGCACCGCTCTTCGGTGCGTGTAAGCTTTTGCTGAAGCTTCTTACTTTCGGCGTTTAAATTTTCGATGGCCAGATTCGTTTGGGCTTGTAGATCTAGAAAACGGACCTGCCAGGGATTGTTTTGCTCTTGAGGAGGCGCCGGATTTTCTTCAGGCTTGATCAAAGCAAGGAAAAGACCGATTCCTAGAGCAACGCCGACGCCTGCCGACCAAATGGAAAGATGATCGTACTTTAAAGCTGTGAGCAAAAAAGTGACGACTAATAATGTCATTCCAATCATTCTCATGAATCTATCCTTTAATGATAAAAATTTTGATTTTTGATGGTTTTTTTCGCAGATTTTAAAGCCGCTTCGTAGGACATACTTGGGAAAGTAGGCCAAGAAGCGGCTTTAGAAGATGCGAAAAAAGACGCAAAAAGCAAACTTTTAGCATTAAGGGATAGATTCATGAGGCTAATCTCCCTAAAATGCGTCCCATCATTAAAAATCCTTGTTGGAGCTGCTCGAAGCTGAAGTGTTCATTCGGAGCGTGGAAATCATCGCTATCGAGGCTAACGCCAATGACAACGGCATCTCCTTTGCAGGCTTTAGCTAAATCTGCCACAAGAGGAACTGAAGCGCCACAGAGAATATTCCCGCAAGGCTTGCCAAAGACTTCTGTCAGAGCATCTGAGCAGACATGCGCGATCTTCGTATCAGGAGAGCTACGTATAGGTTTACCACCATGATCTGTCGTGACAGTCACTTCTAATCCTTTCGGAGCAATTTTTTTCAGATAGCTGGCAATTGACTTTGCAACTTCTGTGGGATCTTGATTCGGAACAATGCGGCACGAGATCTTTGCACTGGCCATTGAAGGGATGACGGTTTTAAAGCCGGCTCCAGTGTAGCCACCGGAAATGCCATTGATCTCTAAAGTTGGACGGATCGCATTCGATTCCCAAAGAGAATATCCACCCTCGCCTTTGAAGGCTTTGATGCCAAATTGTTTTCGGAGATATTTTTCATCGACGATTTTTTGGAGCGCTTTAAGTTCTTTGGCTGTCGGTTTTGCAACATTTTTATAAAAACCGGGAATCGCAATCTTTCCCTTTTTGTCCCAGAGCTTAGAAAGCATTTCAACTAAAGCACGGTTTGGATTTAAAACAATCCCACCGTGGATGCCGGAATGAAGATCGATGGCTGAATTGAGGCACGTCACTTCCATCGTGACAATCCCACGCAGTCCTAATGTAATCGCAGGACGGCCCGCTGCTGGCAATCCACCGTCAACAACTAAGATGTGATCGGCCTTTAACTCTTTCTGATGCGTCTTGAGCACTTCCAATGCACCTCGACTGCCACATTCTTCTTCACCTTCGACAAAGACCTTGATGTTGAGATCAAGCTCTTCACAGAGCTCAAAAAGCGCCTTCAATGCAGTCAGTGTATAAAAACACTGACCTTTATTGTCAGAGGCACCTCTAGCATAGACCTTTCCATCGCGGATGGTGGGCTCAAAAGGAGGAGATTTCCATTTTTCAATCGGATCGGTGGGTTGCACATCGTAATGATGATAGATTAAGACCGTTGGACGTTTTGGATTAACTTCATGGGAAGCAAAAACGACAGGATGAAACTTCGTCTGCCAGATTTGAGTCTTAAACCCGATCGTTTTTAAGTAGCCTTCCACCCATGATGCTGCAGCGTCGATGTGCTTGCGATAGGCTGGATCGGTGCTGACAGAAGGGAATTTTAAGAATGTGAAATAGTCCTGTTGAATGCTCTCTTTGTTTTTGCTGTACCACTGCTTGAGCTCTGAAAGAGTGGGCGTCATTTGATGTCTGTATCTATGATGTTTTGTGCACTTTCGACGAGATAAGCAGCTAAGACCGGATCACCGTCATACGACATCTCGACTTCCATCTTTCCATCCTTGGAAGTTTCAGTGCAGGTGATTAAAACATAGCAAGTATTGTTTTCAGAAAGAGCCTTCTTGATTTCCACTGTGCTCTTTCTTTGGGGCCAAAACAAACCCTTTACGAGTTTTCGCATTGCTCTCCGTGCAAAAATTAAATGCTATGTTCAGATACATCTCATAAATCAATATTAATTAGCAATCGTTGTCTGCTTAAAATTAAAGCTTTACACCGCTTGACGATTAAGATTTAAACAGGTTTAATAGAGGAGAAATCACTAGGAGAATATCATGGGATTCCTTAAGCGAATTTTCTTATTTCTGGTCGTCAATATTCTGATCGTCACCACGATCTCAATCATTTTAAATCTTCTGAACGTCAAACCGTTTCTCACTGCTCACGGGTTAGATTACAAATCCCTGATGATTTTCTGTTTGATCTGGGGATTTGGCGGTGCTTTTATTTCTCTGGGCCTTTCTCGTATGATGGCCAAGTGGATGCTCGGCGTCCGCTTGATCGATCCGACCACATCTGATTCTAATCAGAGAAGTCTTGTAGAAACAGTTCATAAGCTTGCGCGTGCAGCTGGACTCACTGTGATGCCTGAAGTCGGTATTTACAATTCGCCAGAAGTCAATGCCTTTGCAACAGGACCGACAAGAAACAGATCACTTGTTGCTGTCTCTTCTGGATTGCTAAACAGAATGAATCACGATGAACTCGAAGGTGTGATCGGACATGAGATTTCTCACGTTGCTAATG
>JABDFE010000003.1:0-9538 GCA_013286675.1 Chlamydiota bacterium | reverse complement strand
CTCATCCAAGGCGTTGTCAACGCGTTTGTCATGTTCTTAGCACGCGTTTTAGCTTATGTCTTATCCGGAATCGGCAACCGCAGCAAATCATCTGGAAATTCCTACCTCATGTTTAATGTTTTAGTGATTGTATTCCAGATCGTCTTCATGATTTTAGGATCGCTGGTTATCGCTGCATATTCTCGCTTCCGGGAATTCAAAGCCGATAAAGGCGGAGCAAAACTCGCTGGTCTTGAAAAGATGATCTCGGCTTTGCAAGCTTTGCAGAAACTCCAAGAGATCCGAGATCAAAAGGTTGAAAAACCTGCATTCCAATCGATGAAGATCTCCCATCAAGAACGACGGGGCTTGGTTGCTTTTTTCGCCACCCATCCCTCATTGGAACTACGTATTCAACGGCTCAAAGAGCAGGGTTAGCCCCATCCAGTTATGCAAAAATAACACGTATGTTAGCGATTTGCTAACATACGTGTTAAACTCCAACATGCATGTTTAAATATGGCAAAGAGAACTCCATGCTCTCCTAATAGCACTGTCTCGTTGCCATTTTTTGGACACAAACTCGTGTCCAAAAAATGAACGAGGGAGCCGATTACTGAGTAACTTGAAACGAATCAAAAACGAAAGGTGCTAACGAAAGATCTGCCCCATCAACAATAGCCCAATAAAGGCGATTTTCGCTACAAAATACCCGACCAATTTTATTTCCGTTTTTAAAAATCATTTCTGCACAATACTTTACATTCTTTTGGGGGGAAGAGATGGGAGAGATCGAGGCTTTCGTGCCAAATACCTCGTAGAGTCCATTGATAAATTCCTTTTCTGTTTCTGGTGGGTTATATATTGCTCCGAGTTCGGTGTGAAATTCAAAGAGTACGCCGTTGTATTTACTATAGGAGTATGCCCATCCATCTGAAATTCCACTCCAAGGAGATCCAGGAAGAGTGCCTGTAAATCCTGCATCACTGTCTTTGTAGCAAATATTTTGCCATTCAATACCATCCTGAACGTAGGAGGATCCATCTCGCCCTATTGACAAAGCAGAGAGAGAAGGTGTAAGCATGCAATTACAGAATATAAAAACCACAAACGCGATAAGGTGTTTCATAAGGCCTCCTTTTTTTGCTGTTCGTTTTGCCACCTTAGATTTTAATCTATGATCGAGGGTTGCGCATCGACAGTATACAGCGGTCATCAACGCGTTACAACAATAATTTCTAGCCATTTAAGAACTCAGCAGGGCTTTAAAGTGATCCAGCGTCACGAGTTGGTCATTTTCCATGAGGAAGACTTCATGGGGATGGATGATCTCGCAGAGGTTTTTCAAACTTTCGCATTTAAGAACCACGAAATCGACTTCTGCCAATGAGGCAAGTAAAGAGATGATCTCTTCGTCGGGATTTTCATCCCGGATATAAACGATGAGTTTGGCATCTTCATCACGGAGAGAGAGCTTGCGGATGCTGCGGAAAAGAGCTGTTGTCATCCCTTGGGCGCTATAGAGTCCTAGAACAAAATACCGTTTATTTTTCAGAGCTTCTTGGAGGGCAAAGAGATGCTCTTCATCGAACACTTTATTATCGACATCGTATTCAAGTAATCGAACAGCAAGATCGGAAAGATTGATGCGGGCGCAGCCGAGTCTTTCAATCGCGATACCAGCAGCGATATTGGCAAGCTGAGCGCCGTATTTGATATCGAGCTGGTTACCAAGAGCAACGCTGACCATCGCAAGCACTGTATCGCCGGCTCCTGTGACATCTTTGACTTCTTTCGACCGGACAGGGAAATCAAGCCGTTTGCCATCGCGGGTAAAAAGAGAGATCCCTGCTTCAGACCGGGTGATCATGAGCATATCGACGGTGACTTTTTTAAAGAGGACTTCTGCGACTTGTTCTAAAGACGCTTCACGGGTGAGCTTGGCTGCATCGTAGGCTTCTTGGAGATTCGGTTTTAGAACAGTAGCACCTTGGTATTTCGTAAAGTCGTCACCTTTAGGATCGATGATGATGGGGATATTTCTGGCTTTTGCCATTTCAATCACGCCCATCAGAAGAAAGCGAGAGAGAAATCCTTTCCCATAATCGGAGATCGAAATGATATTGACATCCTGGAGAAGCAAAGGCAGTTTTTCAATGACTTCTTGTTCGACTTGTTCAGGAATAGGAGTAATGTTTTCGAAATCGACTCTAAGAACTTGCTGGGCGTCTGCAATGAGCCTATTTTTCACC
Source organism: Chlamydiota bacterium (assembly GCA_013286675.1). GTDB lineage: Bacteria > Chlamydiota > Chlamydiia > Chlamydiales > Rhabdochlamydiaceae > PALSA-1444. Next base: position 7,307 of record JABDFE010000003.1, on the reverse strand, counting down.
GGTGTCTGAAACTGGTTTTGAAAAATCATCCCGTCTGTGTTGACGCCTTCATCTGTCAGAGCTTGAACAATGTTTTTTCCCGCTGCATCATGGCCGACTCTTCCGACAGCAACAACACTAGCGCCTAAAGAAATCAGATTTAAAGCAACGTTGCCGGCTCCGCCGGGCAGGCTCTCTTCACGAAGCACATGCAAGACAGAGACAGGAGCTTCTGGAGAAATCCGACGGACTTTTCCAGTTGTATACGTATCGTACATGAAGTCGCCGATCACCAAGACACGGACAGGGCTTAAACGGCTGAAAATTCCACTGAGCTTTTTTACCATCGGCGGTCTAATAGGATATAATTTTGAATATAGTCTTTCACTGCTTCATCCGTATCATAACTAAAATTGAGTTCTTTGTATTTACCCATTTCAGCACAGGTGTAGTTTTGATACTGGCGGACAAGATCTTGCGGCATGTCGATGTATTCGATATTGGAGAGTTTATTTAATGCTTTAAAGACTGCGCCAGCGAGTTCATTCCACGTCGTGGGCTCTCCCCTTCCGATGTTAAAAATCCCGCCTCGTTTGTCGTTTAAAAAGTCGCAGGTCATTTTCACAGCGTCTTTGACGTAGATGAAATCGCGGCACTGGCCTCCATCGGCGAATTTTTCCGGTTCAGACGATTTGAAAAGCCGGATGACGCCTTCTTGCTGAATGACAGGGATCATTTTGTAGACCATCGAAGCCATGCGGCCCTTGTGATTTTCGTTAGGCCCAAAAACATTGAAATATTTAAGGCCAACAATATGATCTAGAACGCCCTCTTGTTTAGCCCACAGATCAAACAAATGTTTCGATTTGCCATAGAGATTGAGAGGCTGCAACAAATCTAATAGATCATGCGCATCAGAAAAACCTTTTGATCCATCGCCATAAGTTGCAGCTGATGAGGCATAGATAAAGCGCTGGCCATTTTTTAAGGCGTATTCTGCAAGTCTTTGCGTGTAGCGGGTGTTGTTTTCAAGAAGATAGCTTTCGTTTTGTTCTAGGGTATCTGAGCAAGCCCCCAAATGGATGAAAGCACTAATTTCAGATTCTCTACCCTGCAGCCAGTTAAATAATCCAGAAATAGGAAGAAGCGTTTGGTATTGTTTTCCTTGCAGATTTTTGACCTTCTCTGAATGGTCAAGCTCATCGACAAGAATTAAGTTGGCATGCCCCAGATCATTCAGATGCCGGACAACTCCCGAACCGATGAGACCCGCAGCTCCTGTAATGACAATCACTTTTTCTGCCATAAATGCAATAGAATACCAAAAACCTGGCGTTTTCCGCTACTTGTAGTACCAATAGATGACATGGAAAAAAAGAGGGGCTGTAAAAATCAAACTGTCAATACGATCTAACAATCCCCCATGACCTGGCAAAAGCGACCCAAAGTCTTTGACTTTAACATCTCGTTTTAAAGCAGACATGGTAATATCCCCTAAAAAACCACTGACGCTAATCAAAATCCCAACTAAAGCAGCCATCGTGTAATTCATTGGCGTCAGAAAAGGGGCTAAAATCATTGAAAAAACAACACTTGTTACGATTCCGCCTATGAGGCCTTCATAGGTTTTTTTAGGGCTGATACTTGGAACGATCTTGTGTTTGCCAAATATTTTACCCCACATGTATTGAGAAGCATCATTGATTTCTGTAATAAATAGGAGAAAGAGAACCAAACCCAAAGGTCCAGCTTTGAAGCCCATTTCAGAAGAAAAAATGGATAGGTAAGCCACATAGCTTAAACTATAGCCCGCCATCATGACTCCCCAAAACATGCTCCCTATGGCCTGAAGAAAACCTTCAGTGGTTCCTACGATGATCATTCTGATGGGCAGCAATAAGTAGACATAAACAGGAATGAAAATGAGAAAAAGGGTATACCATTCTGTTAAAATGAATAAGTATTGAATCGGAATCGATAAATAGAGCCATAGCCTTACTCGTTGATCTTCCTCTCTTTTAGGAATAACCAATAGATACTCCCGAAGGGCAAAGAAACTGATCACCATCCATAGCAGGGTTAAACACCACTGACGGGTCAAAAAGACAACGAAAAAAAGACCTATAATATACCACCAGGCCTTGACTCGCTGCTTTAGATCGCTGAATTTATGATCTGTGCTATTTTTTGACTTTATCCAAACAAAAATTTGAAAACATGCCAGGAGGGCAAAAATAAAAACCATAGCTCCTATAACAGGAGGCCTCAAGAGTGGAAACATATGAACCTTAAATTTTCAGTTGACACGCAGTGTTTCATAGGAAGCGATTATAACTAATCCGTGCTTTTTTTCATCAAAATGCATACACTGGGAAGCAATTATTTGGAGGATTAAGATGGATATTGGTTTATATAATTTAAAGTACCCCTTTCGCAAAATGATCAGCTTTTTACTTCCTTTGTTTACAAATATCAACCCAAACTTAGTGAGCTGGGCTCTCATTCCAATAGGTCTCATCACAGCTGTCATTTACTTTTTCGCATCTGGGTCACCAGTCTTGTATGTCGTTGGTGCATTATTGATTCTTTTACGAATGATCGTGGGAACCTTGGACGGTCTTATCGCTGTTGAATTTAAAAAAAGCACTCCTAATGGAGAAATCATCAACCGCATAGCCCCTGAAGTCTGTGACATTTGCCTAATGATCGCTTTATGCTTCTCATCCTCAGCTTATTTATCTGTCGGAATTCCGGCCATGGGGATGTGTTGGGCTGTGACATTTTTTGGTTTGATTGGAAGTGTTGTAGGGAGAAAAACACAAAGTGTAGGTCCTGTAGGCCAAACCGATCGCATTGCTGCTTTAGCAGCCTTCTCTGTGCTTCAGTACCTAAGCTCAGCCTATCAATGGGGATTCGACTTTATCCATCTCTTCTTCTGGTGGGTCATTGCCGGCAGCCTCGTTACAATAGGCCTCCGCATTGCCCGTACTTTTAAACCGAGCTAATTCTATGAATGAGCGCTATCCGATTTTGAAGAAGGGGATTTTCCTTAATCATGCTGCCACTGCGCCGGTATCATATGCAACAATCGAGAGGATGAAAGCGCTTTGCGATGAAATGCAAAGGCCTCTAGGTGAACATTTTTATCGATGGCTAGCCATACTCGAGGAAACTCGCCGTCTAATTGCTGATCTAATCAAAGCACATCCCGGAGAAATTGCTCTGACACAAAATACATCCTCATCTCTGAGCATTATTGCAGGATGCGTCGATTTTAGACCGGGTGACAGGGTCTTAGTTCCCCGCGATGAATTTCCTTCCAATCGGTATGTTTGGCAAAATTTAAAATATCATGGTGTCGAATGCACATTTTTTGACATTCCAAAAGATCAAACATTAATTCAATCGTTAGAAAAACAAGATCTGTCTCACGTTCGTTTAATCAGCATCAGCCATGTCAGTTATCTAACAGGCAGAAAACACGATATCAAGGCTTTCGGAGAGTTTTGCCGCAAACATACCATTTTGAGCTGCGTTGATGCTATCCAATCCGTCGGTACATTTTCGATCGATGTAAAAGAAGCCAAAATCGATTTTTTAGCGGGTGGTGCTCAAAAGTGGCTCCTAGGCCCTATTGGATGCGGCTATTTTTATATTCGTAAAGAGTTAATTGAAAAAGTTAATGTGCCCCTAGTGGGATGGACAAGCACACGCTATCCTGAAAATTTCGATATCATGACGCTCGATTTTGCACCCGAAGCGATGCGATTTGAGCCTGGGCTATCGAATATCGCCTCCATCGGCGGGTTCAATGAATCTTTAAGGGAACTAGGCAACATCGGGTGGGATACTATTTATGAAAAAATCGCCTCCAATACCCGATATCTAGTTGAAGGATTAAACAAAATCGATGGCATTGAACTTGCTGTTGACAATCTCCATGATCTGGGTGCGATTGTCAGTTGCAACATCCCGAAGAGGATCAATGCTAAAAAACTCCTCCCTGAGCTCGCAAAAAAAGGAATTGTGATCACTGCTCGAGAACATCACATCCGCGTGTCGCCTCATTTTTACAATACAAAGGCTGAACTCGACACATTGATAGAAGCCCTAGGTGGGCAGCTGGGGAATCAACGGATATTTTTTCCTCAAATCAAGCCAGAAAAGCCCATGGAAACCCAATCGATTTTACTCAATGGTGCAACCGGCATTTTAGGAAGAGAGATAGCTCTTTATCTGGCAGAAAAGGGATTTAATATTACAGGCATCGGAAGAAACACTGAGCTCTTGCAGCAGATTCAAAATAAGATTGAAAACACATTTCAAACCCGTTTCGAGTCAACTCATCTAGATTTGACAGACAAAGAAAGCCTGACTAACTTCCTCCAAAACCAGCAAGCTCAAGGCAAAAAATATGCTGGCCTGATCAACTGTTCCGGCCTTGTTGAGGCTGAATCGATGACAAATTTGGATCCAGAAAAGCTCTCCGAAATGCTCCAGGTCAACCTCGTCGCTCCTTGCCAATTGATGCAACAATTTATTCTGAACCTTGCCTCAGAAGATGCAATCGGTATTTTAAATATTGTCTCCCCTTCAGGACGATGCGGGTATCCCCTCTTGAGTGGCTATGCCGCTAGTCATGGTGCATTGTGGACCATGAGCGAGAGTTTACATCGTGAGCTTTCCAAAGGAAAGCTTCATGTGACAACTTTTGTATCTTCTCCACTCCACTCCCGCATGCAGAAAAAAATAGGCCGAACTCTGCTGCGATACTTCAAAACAAATGGAAAATTTGATTATGCACATGCTGAAGAAGTGGCTCGATCTGCCGTCGATGCTTTTCTTGCCCGAAAGGAAGTTGTGATCAGTCTTAAAAATCGCCTTCGCATGATCATTAACGCTGTCTCACCCCGTTTCATCACTCGAAAAATTGCCAAATCCTGGCTCTCAGAAAAGGCAACGCCATGACTCCATCCATAGCATATTATATAGAATCTCTTGCCGCGCAGTACGGATCGCAGATTGCACTCACTTATTACCGCCGATTTCGCTACACAACCTACACCTATCGTCAGCTCTATGAATTGGCATTGAAATGTTCGACTTTTTTTCTACAAAAAGGGCTTGATAAGGGAGATCGTCTCATTATTTATGGCGAGAACTGCCCCGAATGGGTAATTGTTCTATTGAGCTGTGCTTTGACAGGAATTGTCCTAGTTCCGATCGATAGCAAATCTCCGCCTGAATTTGCTGAAAAAATAAGACTCGAGACCAAAGCCAAATGGGTGATCTCTGATGCCCCAATTCCCAGCCAAGACAACTCAGTTACACGCCTGATCCTTGACGATCTTATTTCTTTGATCGAGAACTGTGAATTGTTACGAAAAGGACAACCGGTAGATGGCGAAGACATCTTAGAAATTATCTATACTTCAGGCACAACGGCAGCCCCCAAGGGAGCTGTCATCCGACATCGCAATTTAGTTTCCAGCATTTGGGGAGTACGTCATCACCATCTATCCTGCGACAAATATAGCCGATTTTTATCCATGCTTCCTCTAAGCCATATTCTAGAGCAAAATGGCGGCTGTTTATCCGTTCTACGCTTCGGGGGCCAGATTATTTATACCAAACAGGTCAGGTTTTCACGCATCGTTGAGATCATGAGCGAGGAAAAAATCACCCATATCATCGGCGTTCCGGCAATTTTGAAAAGATTTCATACCAAAATTGTTGAAGAGCTTGAAGCTCAAGGAAAATCCCAATTACTCAAAAACTTGATTAAAGTCTCTGCACAGCTCTCCTTGCCTTTAAGACGGCTTCTTTCTTTACCCATTCGCAGAAAGATCGGGAGACACCTACAAGCGTTTATCTGCGGAGGAGCTCCGTTAAACATCAGCACTGAGATTTTCTGGGAAAATTTGGGGGTCAAGGTCGTTCAAGGATATGGTCTCACTGAAAGCTGCGCAATGAGCTGTGTTAACACCTACCAGCATCGAAAAAAAGGATCTGTTGGAAAATCGATTCCCAACCAACATCTTTCGCTGGGCCAAGAGAATGAAATTCTACTTCGCGGAGATAATATTATCTCCGAATACTACAACGCCCCAGAGCTTAACCAAGAATATTTTCGTAACGGCTGGTATCATACTGGCGATGTAGGAAGACTGGATGAAGAAGGCAATGTCTATATCGTAGGCCGCCTAAAAGAGATGATCCTTACTGCCAATGGGCTCAATGTATTCCCAACTGACATTGAAGAAATACTAAACAACATGCCCGGCATTAAAGAAAGCGCTGTCTTCGAAGATCCAACACATGAAGGAAAACTCTTAGCAGGTGTCATATTAGACACGGGTTCTGATCGTGTTGATATCCCCGCAACACTTCAAAAAACCAACCAACAACTTGCATCCCATCAACATTTGAGTAAACTCATCCCTTGGATTCATACATCTCTTCCCAAAACCCACTCATTAAAAATAAAAAGAAAGGAACTTCCGCATATTTATCAGCAATTTGCTAAAAAACATACGCACGACTCTACAAGTCAGGATCCCCTATTACAGATCATTGCTGAAATCAGCAAAACTCCCATAGAAAAACTGCAACCAGAGACAACACTAGCCAAAGATCTCAGCCTTGACTCCCTCAATCTTGTTGATCTTGTGATCAGATTGGAAACTCAGTTCCGTGTCAATATCGATGAAGCGCAGTTAACAGGAGATTGCAACATTGCACATCTCAGAACATTAATTGCGACTCAAAAAGATAACAAATCTCCTGCTTTTTCTCATTTTTATTTGTCACGGCCTGCAAAAATGGTTCGGCGCATCTTGAGAATCCTCTTTGAGCAATGCTTGCTCCCAAGATGGGTCAAAATCAAGATTGCCGGACCTATGCCTAAGATCCCCGAAAACAAACCTACTATTTTTGTTGCAAACCATAGCAGCCATTTGGATACCTTCTCAGTCCTAAGAACTCTCCCCACCTACTTTAGATATCGAGTCATGGCCGCAGCAGCCTATGATTACTTTTTTGGAAAAGAGAAAAAGCGATCCTTTTTTATGCATCCTCTTTTGATTCCGATGCTCCCTTTTCACCGCGATAAATACTTCAGCGAAAATTTAAAGAACATCGGTAAGCTTTTAAAAAGAGGAGAGAATTTGCTCATCTTCCCTGAAGGAACACGCAGTCGCAATGGAATAATGGCCTCTTTTAAGCCAGGAATTGGGATGATCGTAAAGGAAATGAACGCGCAGGTCGTGCCGATTTATATCGATGGGGCCTTTGAACTCTGGCCTTCTTCATCCTTTTTTCCTAAAAAA
>JABDFE010000002.1 GCA_013286675.1 Chlamydiota bacterium | reverse complement strand
GGACTAAGAAAGCAAATAGCAAAAACATTATTGATCCCGAATTGGACAATTTAGAAGAACAGGAAACTATTATAGGAGAAGAGGAAGAAGCGACGCTTTGCGAAAACGTTTTTCTATTCCGTTTTGGATATCCCCTGCGTGTTAATCATCGGGGATTACTTTTGAAGAAAGAAGACCCTATGACTGCCTCAGAATATGTGGTGTATGGAGCTTTGACAAACTTAAAGGAAATGATTTTATCAAATCCCTCTCTCCTCAATCTTCCCCAGCGGGTCACCGATTATAAAGAGGGAAAGTTGACTCCTTTGAATGCTGCGATTCTATTCAATCAGATGGAAATAGTGGATTACCTTCTTCAGGCCGGAGTTGATGTCAATGCCCAGGATGAAAGTGGCAGAACTGCTTTGCATATGGCTGTAAAAGCTAAGCGACCTGACTTGGTTAAAGCCCTTTTGGAAAAAGGTGCTAACGCCCAGCTGAAAGATCGTACAAAACTTACAGCTTTAGAGTTGGCATTAAAAGAAAGAGATGATGAGTTAACAGAGATTTTGGCTCCTGTAACAAAATTACCTTCTTATATTTTGGATGCCACACTTACCACAGCATCTCTAGAAGGAATGAAGTCATTAATTCGACACAACACCATGAGCAATGAGAAGATTCTCAGAAGCTTTTGTAGTTTCGATATGGACTATACAGCACTAGAAGAAGCTAAACAAAAGTTTGCGATCTTATTAGAAAATGATCACTTAAATCTTCAGGCAAAGGATTCCTGGGGTGAATCAGCTTTATCCTGGGCAGTCCAAAAAGGGAATTTGTGGCAAGTGGATGCTTTGGTGAAAAAAGGAGCTGAAATTCCTCTCGATTTGAAAGAACGCGTAGAGACGTACATCGAGTGGTTTAATAAAGGCATGGATAGAGATTTGGGCGGCTGCAGTTGGGGGGAATATCATGCATATGGAAAGGTCCCCTATGAGCTACGTAATTCATAACTTCAAAAGATCTGCCGCATTAGATTCTAAGCAACAGTAACTTCTTTGCACAGATAGACATCCTGGACGGCGTTCAGGAGCTCTACGCCTGCTTTCATCGACTTTTGGAAGGCTTTACGGCCGGTGATCAGGCCCATGCCTCCACCCCGTTTGTTGAGGACGGCTGTTTCAACAGCCTCAGCTAGATCGTGGCCCCCGGAGGGTCCTCCGGAATTGATAAGACCGATGCGGCCCATGTAGTCGTTAGCGACTTGGTACCGGACAAGATCAACAGGATGGTCGGTGCAGAGTTTGGTGTACATCTCAGGCGTTTGTTTACCGAATTTAAGAGCTTTAAATCCCCCATTACAGACAGGAAGCTTTTGTTTAACGATGTCGGCTGCAATGGTACAGCCGAGGTGATTGGCTTGACCGGTCAGGTCTGCAGCGAAATGGTAATCTGTGTCAGGGGTGTTAAAGGCGGGATTGCGAAGGTAGCACCAGAGAATCGTTGCCATGCCCATTTCATGAGCCATTTCAAACCACTTGCTGACTTCAATAATTTGACGGTCGCTCTCGGGCGATCCGAAATAGATTGTCGCACCCACTGCAACACAGCCCATGTTCCAGGCTTGTTTAACAGAACCGAACATGATCTGGTCGTGTTTATTGGGGTATGTGAGAAGTTCGTTATGGTTGAGTTTGAGAATGAAAGGAATCTTGTGGGCGTATTTCCGAGCAACGCTCCCGAGAACTCCTAAAGTCGAAGCCACTCCGTTAGTTCCGCCTTCAATCGCAAGTTTGAGGATGTTTTCAGGATCAAAATAGTGAGGATTAGGAGCAAAAGAAGCTCCTGCGCTGTGTTCGATGCCTTGATCTACAGGCAAAATACTTAAGTAGCCGGTGTTAGCCAGTCTTCCATGGCTATAGAGCGCTTGAAGACTGCGCAGCACGCGGATACTGCGGTCTGAATCTGCAAATGTTTTATCCACCCAGTCTGGACCTGGAAGATGAAGCCGATCTTTCGGAATGGTTTTACAAACATGGGAGAGAAGGCTTTTGGCTTTGCGGCCGAGTAACTTTTGGATTTTCGAATATGACATAATAGTCCTGGTTTATACCGGGAATTGTCTCAAAATTTGATTTTGGACTGCGCCAGCATTTTCATCTTCGCAGCTAAAGTCCATCGGCCATGTTCTTGAACATGGCCTGCTTCCGCAACGGCTATGCCTGCTGCAAATCTGAGGCGCTGGCTGTGTCCAAAACCAAATTTTGAGACAATTCCCGGTATATTCGAAGCTTAACCATCTGTGAGCTTTTTTTCAATGTCGGTAAAATCAAATTTTCTATAAACTCTATCGCAATTTTAAATGTGGGATTTAATTTTATGGGTGTTCAGGCTGTTTCTACTTGGATCAACAAAGAAAATGCATTAGCTGCCTACAAAGGTTTGGTCTTAAACAGATACTGGGCAAGTTGGGTCGGATGGAATAATCACCCCATCTATCGATGTGGAGTATCTTTTAGCCCATACGCTGCTTGGACAATTTATCAGCTGGGTAAGGGGCTATTTGCAACGTTTAATGATGTAAAGCAAACCTTATCTCCAGAAAGAGTAACGTCCTATGGAGGAAATTATGTTCCGCTTGTATTCATTGCCTTGAATGCGGCAAAAGTCTTCAAGGATTATTCGTCAGTCCCCGTAAAGGACAATTCCCTCCCTACGCAGCCTGCAAAAGAGGGAATATTGGGTACGGTCCTTGTTGTTGTCTGGAAAGCAACGCCCTACTTGATGATCATGACTAATATTGCCATGACCATCATTCAGGTACAGAGAGGCGACTCCACTGCTTGTATAACGCTTGCTTTTGCTGGAATCACTTTGATCGATCTTGCTAACTTAAGAAGATCAACACGTAATCTATGGTATCGCAATGTCGTTTTGGAAGGCTCTGTTGCAGCCGTAGCATTTTATTATTCCAACAATACAAATCGCTTAAATATTATTCGCTACTCCGCACCTACAATTAGCTTAGGCATAGCATTAACGAGTCAGACCGTATATCAGGTTATGAAAAAGCCACTAGTGAAAGCCTTAAAGCTCTCTCTACAACTAGCAATGGAAACTTCAGAACTACTACTACCCGTAGAGGTGCAAAATATAGCGCAGCTGGTCATATTTACAGTGCAAAAAGAACTAGCAAAAAACGCAAAAGAGTCATCTTTTCTCGAGATGAAAAAAAGAATATCAACGAATTTAAAAAAAGAAATGAAAAAACAAGAAAAAACTCTTATCAAATAGACAATCCTCAATCGATTGCACGGCCTTTAGTTTCAGGGATGCATTTCAAGATGAAGAAAAGCGCTAAGATCCCAAAGCAGCCGTAGATTGCAAATGTCCCCGCATGAGAGAGACGTTTTGTCAGATCTAGGAAGGTGTAGACAACGATCAAATTGAAGGTCCAGTTCGACATGCCTGCAATGCTCATCGCATGGCCACGGATGCGCCTGGAAAACAATTCTGTTCCTAGGAGCTGAGGCATCGGTCCTAGACTAATAGCAAACGAAGCGATAAAGATCATGATGCTGGAAGTTGCTAGCCACTTCATGGTCTCAGGGCTGGAGAGAAATGCGAGTGAAAGCCCCATCAAAGAAAGCGTCATCCCGCTGATTCCTAAGATGAGCAAAGGCCTTCGTCCCCATTTGTCTAGAAGACAAGTGGCGAGCGCTGTCATGACAAAGTTAATGCTGCCAAGCAAAACAGCAGGCAGCAATGCTGCAGAAGCTGATAAAAATCCACTGGCCTGAAAGATTGACGGTGCAAAATAGAGTATGGCATTGACTCCAGTAACCTGCTGGAAGACGTTGATGAGAATGGCGACGATTAGATTATTGCGAACAGCCGGTTCCAGAAGGACTTTCCAAGGCACATCTGATTTCTGCTGCTCGGCCGGCCGGCTATCTGGAAGAAAAAAGAATCCAATGAAGTGGACAAGTGCCGGAATCGCTCCTAAAGCAAACATCCATTGCCAGGAACCTGAAAACGAAAGAGCCCAGTTGACACCATACGCGATAAAGATGCCTAACGTCACAGCCAATTGATAACAACCGACAAAAAAACCTCTTTGCGCAGCAGGAGCAACTTCAGCTAGGTACATTGGGCAGACAACAAAAAAGCCTCCCGCTGCTATCCCTTGCAAAATCCTTGCTGCTATCAGCTGAGGAAGTGCTGCTCCTGTGATCACAAGAATCGTCCCGAGGATAAAGACGAGGGCCAAGCATTGCTGGACTCTTTTTCTGCCCATGGCATTTGCAAGCGGCCCAGCAATCCCAGAACCTAAAAACGCTCCCATCACAAAGGCGCTGACAGCAAGGCCTTCTTGACTTGTGGTGAGTGAAAATTGGGTGGCAATAAAGAGAATAGCTCCCGCCATGATTCCAATGGCATAGCCAAACTGAAAACCACCCAGCGTTGCGATCAGGTACTTGAGTTTGCTCATATCTTAAATAATATAGAGCAAAAGGCTTTTGAGATATACCCCTTCTGGATGATAGATCGAAACAGGATGGTCGGGAGCTTGGATATGTCTTCCCAAGATCTGAACAGTGCGTCCGGCATCAGAAGCGGCTTGGAAAAGGAGTTGTTGAAAGAGGGTCGCATCGATATAAGAAGAGCAGCTGCAGGTTAGCAAGAGAGAATTGGCGGGCATCTTTTGGATCGCGACGCGGTTGATCTCTCGGTAGCCTTTAGAAGCCATGACGACATCGGCTCTTTTTTTCGCAAAGGCAGGAGGATCGAGAATCACGATATCGTAATCGAGAGGTTTAGTCCGGAGAAAATCAAATGCATCGGCTTGGAAAATGGTGTGTTTTGCAGGATCAAAGTTATTGCGGTGAGCGAGTTTACAGGCTTCTTCAGAAATCTCAACGCTATGAACAACACTTGCTCCCCCTTTTAAAGCTGCAAGAGAAAATCCACCGGTATAAGCAAAACAATTGAGAACTTTTTTATCTTTAGAAAGTTCGAGGATTTTTTTGCGCATTTCGCGCTGGTCAAGGAAAAAGCCGGTCTTCTGCCCTTCTAAAACAGAGACGATATAGGAGATTCCATGTTCGGTGATGGTGACTTCGGGAGTCTCTGTCCCGTAGAGTAGGCCTTTGGCATCTTCAAGCCCTTCTTGACGCCGAGCAGCTGCGGTACACTTTTGATAGATCGCTTTTGGGTGCAAGAGAGTGACGAGTTCATCCACTAGGAACGATTTGAGTTTCTCCATCCCCGCGGTATGGATCTGCATAACAAGCACGTCTCCATATTGGTCGATGATCAAGCCTGGGAGGCCATCGCCTTCAGCGTTGACCAAACGGCGGGCTTCAGTAGGAACAAAGGTGTTACGTAGATCAAGGGCTGCTTTAAGATTTTTCCGGACGGTGTCGAGTGGGTTTTCCGCAGTAAAGCTAAGCATCCGGCCAGCGATCGAATTTTCAGGGTGAAAATAGCCAGAGCCTAGGAGCTTTCCCTCAAAGGAGTAGACGGAAAGGATATCTCCAGCCGCATGATCAGGACGAGAAGCAATTGCTCCTGAAAAAATCCACGGATGGCGATTGACTAGAGATTTTTCTTTACCAGGCTTTAGCGTTACACGAGACATAGGCCTCGGGATTTTTGTTTAACAGGAGCAACGACTGTTCCGATGAGATCGTAACCGGCAATATCGGTGATTTCGACTTGATAGAGCTTACCAAACGATTTCACAAGACGGCCATCATTGATGATCACTTGGCCATCGATTTCAGGGCACTGACCGTAGAATCTTCCACGCATCAGATAGGGAGAATCTGGATGGTATCCTTCGACCATGACGTCTAAAGTTTTGCCGATGAAACGGCGCTGGCGGTCTTGAAGGACTTCATGCTGGACAGCGGCGAGCCTTTTAAAGCGATCTTCTTTGATCTCTTCGGGAAGATGGCCAGGAAGTGAGGCCGAATGGGATTCTTCTTCACGAGAGTATTTAAAGATGCCGACGTTATCAAGAGGACACTCTTTGACAAAGTCGATGAGCTCTTGGAATTGCTCTTCGGTCTCTCCAGGGAATCCGACCATCAGGCTTGTGCGGAGGACGATGTCTGGGAACCGTTGACGGAGCGTGGTGATCGTATCGACAATGTGTTTTTTAGAGGTTTTTCTGCGCATCGATTTTAAGATCGTGTCGTTGATATGCTGGATGGGCATGTCAAAGTAGCGGCAAATGCGGGTGTCTTGCTCCATCATCTGCATGATCTCTTCGGTGATTTCATCTGGATAAAGATAGAGGAAACGGAGCCAGAATTTCTTATCGGTTGCAAGCCCCGTTGATAGCATGGGACGCAGGAGCTGAGCAAGGCCGTCTTTTTCCTTACGGTCTTTTCCAAAGTCTCCTAAGTCTTGAGCAATTAAGATGACTTCATGAACGCCTTGAGCGAGCAATGCATTGAATTCTTTGACAACCTGGTCGATCGATTTACTGCGTAAGGGTCCTTTGATAGAAGGGATGATGCAAAAAGAGCATCGTTTCATGCAGCCTTCCGCAATTTTTAAATAAGCAAAGTTTTTTGGAGTTGAGATTTGGCGCGGCACTTCACCCCATTCAAGATAGCTGCGGGCAGAGGTAATTGCTGTGCCAGACTCTGGAGTTTGAACAGCATCGAGAATCTTTTCCATATCACCAGAACCCAGGAAATAATGGACAGAAGGAAAGCGGCTGCGGATCTCAGGACCGTATTTTTGGACCATGCAACCAGCGACGATCACTTTTGCATCTTTTTTTCTCTCTTTTAGGAGCAGATCGATCGTATCGCACGACTCTTTGCGGGATTCAGCTAAGAAGCCGCAGGTGTTGACAATCAGAAAATCGGCATCTTCTAAATGCTCGGCAGGTTCATAGCCAGCTTTTAAAAGGATCCCTAGCATCACCTCGCTGTCGACGAGATTCCGGGCGCACCCTAAGCTTGTAAAATGAATTTTATTTCCACTAAATTTCTTCATGCCAAACCTTTTTTCTGATAATCTTGGGCAAGTATACAGGATTTTTTGTGATAAAGCATCTTTTAAAAAAATTAATGATACTTGCCGCGTCACTCTTTGCCGTGGTGACTCTAACTTTTATTTTGACACATTCGATCCCAGGCGATCCGTTTACAGATGAAGAGGCGATTCCTGAAGAGATCATGAAGGCGCTTTACCATCATTACGGGCTCGATCTTCCTCTCCATGTGCAGTTTGGAAAATATTTTACTAATCTTTTGAAAGGAGATCTCGGCCCTTCATTCAAATACCACGGACGGTCGGTGAACAATGTAATTAGTGAAGGCTTTCCGATTTCTCTCACGTTAGGGCTTGAAGCGCTATTCATTGCGGTTGGCATGGGAGTCGCTCTTGGGTCTTACGCAGCTTTTAAAAGAGGCAAGTGGCAGGATCAAAGTGCGATGCTCCTGGCGGTCATTTGGATCTCTGTGCCCAGCTTTATTTTGGCTTCGATTCTGCAATACGTTTTTGCCATGCAGTTTGACTGGTTTCCGGTGGCCAGATGGGGCAGCTTTGCCCAGTCGGTTCTCCCCGCTTTATCGCTGGCGGCTCTGCCGACTGCGATGATCGCAAGATTAACAAGGTCGAGCATGGTCGAAGTGCTCCAGCAAGATTATATTTTGACTGCCAAATCGAAAGGGCTCAATTCATTTCAGATTATTGTCCGGCATGCGCTTCGCAATGCCTTGCTTCCTGTGGTGACGTATTTGGGACCGCTGACAGCCAATGTGCTGACAGGGAGTTTTGTCGTGGAGAAAATCTTTGGGATTCCAGGTCTTGGACAGTGGTTTGTGATGAGTGTCGCTAACAGAGATTATACCATGATCATGTCGCTGACGATTTTTTATAGCGCCTTCATGATGGTATGTGTTTTTTTCGTTGATATCGTATATTCATTGCTAGATCCAAGGATAAAGATTGCAAAAGTTTGAAATACCCAAATTGCCTCAAGATTTGACTTTGGACAAAGGCAGCGCCTTAGATTTGCAGCAGGCGCAGCCGGTGCGGAAGCAGGCCATGTTCAAGAACATGGCCGATGGACGCAGCTGCGAAGATAAGAATGCTGGCGAAGTCCAAAACCAAATATTGAGGCAATTTGGGTATCTAGCCCAGCTTGAGGAGACGGCTACTGTAGAAGTCGAGGCCACCTCTTATTGGAAAAATTCTTGGAAGCGGCTCAAATCGAACAAACGCGTGATGTTCGGTCTTTGGATGTTAGCTTTTCTCGTTGTCATGGCTCTTGTTGGGCCACTGCTAAGCCATTATACCTATTATGAGACGCATCTTCCGTTAAAAAACACCCCTCCTGGTTTGCAATTTTGGTTTGGCTCCGATGAGCTCGGCCGCGATCTTTTCACCCGGATCTGGTGGGGCGCCAGGATCTCACTCTTTGTCGGCATCACAGCGGCGGGCATCGATCTGATTTTAGGAGTGATCTACGGATCGATTGCTGGACTCTGGGGTGGGAAATTAGATGAAATGATGATGCGGTTTACCGACATCATCTACTCTATCCCCTACCTGCTCATTGTGATCTTGCTCACCGTTGTTATGGGATCTGGGCTGATGACAATCATTATCGCCCTGACTCTCACCGGATGGATCCCGATGGCTCGGATCGTCCGCGGGCAAGTCTTGCAGCTCAAAGAGCTCGACTATGCCTATGCCGCCTATGCCCTCGGAGCCAGCCGCTGGAGAATCCTTTTTCGGCATCTCCTGCCGAATGCTCTAGGACCGATCATCACCACAATGACCTTTACAATTCCGACAGCGATTTTTGCCGAAGCTTTTTTAAGTTTCTTGGGCCTTGGCGTCCAAGCCCCCATTGCCAGCTGGGGTGCGATGGCCAACGACGGCCTCCCCGCGCTCCGCTACTTTCCTTGGAGACTTTTCTTTCCCGCTGTCTTCATTAGCTTGACAATGCTCTGTTTCAATTTAGTCGGAGATGGCATCCGCGATGCGTTTGATCCCAGGCTTAAACAATGAGACCACACATCGAAGTCAAAGACCTTCAAGTTTCAATCCAAAGCCAAGGGCAAACCATCCAGGCTGTCCGCAATGTCAGCTTCACTCTCTATGAAGGAGAAAGACTAGGAATTGTCGGTGAATCCGGCTGTGGAAAAACCATTCTAATGAAATCGCTGTTACAGCTGCTTCCTTCCACTGCAACCATTGACAGCGGAGAAATCTGGTACCAAGAAAATAATCTGGTGACGCTCACCGAAAAAGAGCTCCAAGGGATCCGCGGTAAAGAGATCGGGATGATCTTCCAAGATCCGATGACGTCTTTAAATCCGACTCTCAAGATCGGCTACCAAATTGCTGAAGGGTTGCTAAGACATTTTCCTCTGATCACCAAAAAAGAGGCCGAGGCTCGCGCACTCGAGCTTCTTTGCCAAGTCGGGATCTCAGAACCTAAGCTCCGAATGCAGCAGTATCCCCATCTTTTAAGCGGGGGCATCCGGCAACGCGCTGTGATTGCGCTAGCTCTCGCTTCAAAACCTTCGATATTGATTGCAGATGAGCCGACAACAGCGCTGGATGTCACTGTTCAAGCTCAAATCCTCGATCTCCTTCAGCAGCTCCAACAAAGCAGTACACTGCTCATCACACACGACCTCAGCATCGTCGCCTCTTTTTGCGACCGCGTTATCGTGATGTATGCGGGGCAGATCGTCGAAGAAGCCACCGTTTCTGAGCTCTTTGCAAATCCTCAGCACCCCTATACGCAAAGACTGCTCCAATCGATACCTCGCATCGATGGAAAAGGAGACAAGCTCCATCCTATTGCAGGATCTCCCCCCGATTTATCCACCCCAATACAGGGCTGTGCCTTTTGCAGCCGGTGTACGGAAGCGATGAACATCTGCCGAACTGAAACTCCTCCCCTCTTTGATCACAGTCATCCAGATAATCATAAGGCCCGCTGCTGGCTCCTTGACGCAAGGAGGAAAAAGTGATTACCGTTAAAAACCTAAAAAAACATTTTTCAACATCTAAGGGACTCCTGAGGGCCGTCGATGGTGTCTCGTTCGACATCCCTGAAGGGCAAACGTTAGGACTCGTTGGAGAAAGCGGCTGCGGTAAATCGACCTTAGGAAGATTGTTGCTCCGTCTCTATGAGCCCACAGCTGGGCAGGTGCAATTTGATGGAAACGATATCTTTTCTCTTTCTCCAGATGAACTCAAGAAATGGCGACAAGAAGCGCAAATGATCTTTCAAGATCCTTACGCCTCTTTGAATCCTCGCATGACCGCAGAAGACATTATCGCTGAACCGTTAAAAATCCATAGAATTGATATTGATCCCGGTACAATTGCAAAAAGCTTTCAGCAGGTCAGCTTGAATCCTCACCACCGGTGCCGCTATCCGCATGAGTTTAGCGGAGGGCAAAGGCAAAGAATTGGAATAGCAAGAGCCTTAATTCTAAATCCTCGTTTCCTTGTCTGCGATGAACCGATTGCAGCCTTAGATGTTTCTGTCCAAGCCCAGATCGTCAACCTCCTCAAAGATCTCCAAAAACAGATGAACCTGACCTATCTTTTTATTTCTCATGATTTACGGATGGTCCGGTATATTGCCGATGAAGTTGCAGTGATGTACCTGGGCAAGATCGTTGAAAAAGCTCCCACCGAAATGCTTTTTAAAAATCCTCTCCATCCGTATACCCAAGCCCTCTTATCTGCAATTCCCCTGCCTGATCCTGTAGCAGAAAAAAAACGAAAGCGGATCGTTCTCACAGGAGAAGTCCCCAGCCCTCTTCAACCTCCCAAGGGATGCGGATTCTGCAGCCGATGTCCCAATGCAAAAGACCTATGTAAAGATACCGCTCCTCCGCTCAAAGAAGTGGAGCCAGGTCATTTCGTCTCTTGCCATCTCATCTGATCAAAAAAAAATCTTGTATCAATAAAAATATTCACTTAAGATTCTTTTAGAATTTTTACAAAAACGGTCCTTAAAGGAGGAGATATGAGTAAAAAAGCATTAACAGGTATCTTTTTAGGTCTTGTCACTGCGCTTAGCAGCCTAAGCGCCAAGGGAGATGTCACGTACGATTACATCATCGTCGGAAACGGCACCGCAGGTGCAGTTCTCGCTAGAAAACTGACAGACAGCGGTAAGAAATCGGTATTAGTCCTAGAAGCAGGTATCAACCATGATAACGATCCTGAGGTCTTAAATACAAATCAGGGCGTGCTTTTGAATGATTTTACAGACCTCACTTTTAATCCTAAATATGCTGAAACCTATGGAGTCCCGGTCTTTTTTCCTCTAACAGGCATCGTTTATTCTGAAGGACGAGGCTGGGGAGGCAGCAGTTTACACAATTACATGCAAGTTATCAGGGGAACTCCTGATATCTATGACGCATGGGCAACGCTTTCAGGCAACCCTCTTTGGAACTACGCTAATACGCTGTCAAGGATACTAAGTTTTATAAACTATACGCCTTGTCTGACAATATCTAATCCCTCGCAAGAAGGAATGGGCGGTCCTATTAGCATCACACAAACTCTTCCTGTGACCATGGACCCGTTTGGAATTGCTCTCAACACTACTACAGGAACACCTTTTGTTGATGATATCAATGATCCCACACAGGGACTTATTGGGATTTCTGCCTTTCAGGCTTTTGCAACAGCTACAGCTCCTTGCAGTCTAGGCGTACGCAGCTTTTCTTCAAGAGAATTTCTTGATTCTGTCACCAAAATTACCCCGACGGGCGGCGTAGGAAAAGGTAGTCGATTATTGCGAATCGAATCTAATGCTTATGTCAATAACATTATTTTTGATGGCAAGAAAGCAATTGGAGTCAGATTTTTCTATAGCAATCAGCCGAATAAAGCATTGAAAGCCTATGGCAAAAAAATCATCCTATGCGCAGGAAGTATTAACACCCCTGCAATTTTGCAAAGATCGGGTATCGGAGATCCAGCCGTACTTGAACCCTTAGCAATTAAAGTCCGTATCAACAATCCTAATGTGGGAGCAAATCTCGTAAACCAATATGGGGGCACTGCCATTGCCTTTCTTCCAGGAGGCACAAATGCCACTCCGTTTTTTCAAGCTTTGATAAATGGTTCTACAACCCCTGCTCTTCCTAGCCCGTTTGACTACCCCAATGATACGACACGAAGATTACAACTCGATGCCTTCCAAATTGCTCCAGATGTCGTTCAGATACTTCCTTTTCTTGTACAGCCAAACAGTCGGGGATCTGTTAAAATTGTCAACACAAATCCTCTCATACAACCGCTACTTGATTTAAATATGTACTCCGATGGACCCGTTACAACAAACGGGACGGATGCAAATTTAAGCGTCGCCACCTATCAACTGATTAATGCGGTGGTGACAGGTGCAGGTGGGACTATGATCTACCCTCCACCAGCTGATTTCGTCGTGTCACCTGGTAATCCTAATCCCCCAGCTACCCTTTTGATGGATGCCAAACAAAAAATTATTGCGTTGTCTCACACCGTTGGGACTTGCAGAATGGGAACCTCACCCTCCAACTCGGTTGTCGATGGAAATCTCCATGTTCATGGAGCTAAAAATCTGATGATCGTAGATGCAAGCGCTATCCCTAAAATACCAAATGGAAGCGTCTGCTTTGGCGTCTATATGCTTGCTGAGGGAGCACTCTCGATTTTAGGAGTGTCACCATCACCAGGACTCTAGATCTCGTCTCAAAAGCCATGGTCCACAATCAGTGGACCATGGCTTTTTTTATTACCACTTGCCGCCCAAACCAGCACCGACAAAGAAGCCAGTGATATTTCCATTAAAACTTTGGATTGAATCATGCATTCTTCCAAACGGCGTGTAAAAGAAATCTCCAAACACATCTAAGAAGAAGTTGGTGTTGAAGGTAAATCTAAATCCAGTTTTTGATGTCGCACCAAATTGAGCGCTGTGGATGCGCTTTTTGGAAAAGCCGTCTTTATCTTCAATCCACAAGAAGCTATATGTAGGAGCTGCGCCGATATAGAAATCGAGATTACGGCAGAGGTTCCATTGATATTCGATACCTAAGCTCAGAGGAACCATGTTCAGTCTCGTATAATAACCAAACCCAATCGTTTTTCCTGTCTGAAATGTCCAACCAGCATTCAAAAACAGCAACAATTGATTGCATTCGGACCATTGAGCGAGTGGATACGACGTTTCGAGTTCAACTGTTGGCAGAGCCGATCCATAAATTTTTCGGATTTCCGATTGTAAAGGAAGAAAAGCTGCTCCGCGGGCTTGAAAGCTCCATTTCGTAGGATTGCATTTGTCTTCACAATAAACAGGTTTTTTCTTTGGAGGACATTTTGGTTTTGCTTTAGGCGGACACTTCGGTTTTGCTTTAGGCGGACATTTCGGTTTCGGAGGAGTACATTTTTTTGGTGCACATCTATCTCTTGCAGCAACCATGTCTGCTTCTTCTTGCGCTATGTAACTATCGTCTGATGTTAAGCTAGAAGTGGCTTCTTCTTGCGCTATATAACTACCGCCTGATGTTAAGCTAGAATCGACTTCTTCTTCTGCTGCAAATGCCATTGGCATAGCAAAAATTGTTAAAACTGACATATATATAAGGTTCTTCACAAGATAACTCCTTGGTTCTTAATCTCTGGATATCAAAACCCATTTATTAACACAATTTTTTTGTAAAAAAAATTAAAAAACCGCTTCTTTATTCAGACAATTTTGGCAGAAGATTTGATATTTTTTGCGAGAAGCTTCCCCTGTCCTTTTGGTTTACCACTTACCACCGAAACCACCGCCGACAAAGAAGCCGGTGAAGTTTCCATTAAAACTTTGGATCGAATCACGCATTCTTCCAAAAGGCGTGTAAAAGAAATCTCCGAAGACATCGAAGAAGAAGTTGGTGCAGAAGGTAAACCTAAATCCTGTTTTTGTCGTTACACCAAATTGACTGCTGTAGATGTGCTTGGTAGAAAAGCGGTTTTTATCCTCAATCAGCAAGAAGCTATACGTAGGAGCTGCCCCGACGTAGAAATCGATATTACGGCAAATATTGACTTGATATTCGATACCTAAGCTCAGAGGGATCATATTAAGTCTGGTATGATAACCAAAATCAATCGTTTTCCCTGTCTTAAATGTCCAGCCGACGTTCCAAAAAAGCAACAACTGATTGCAGTCTGACCATTGAAGAAGTTGATACGAAGTTTCGAATTCAACTGTCGGCAGAGCTGATCCGTAGATTTTTCGAATTTGCGATTGTAAAGGAAGATAGGCAGCTCCCCGGGTTTGAAAACTCCATTTTGTTGGATTGCACTCGTCTTCGCAATAAACAGGTTTTTTCTTTGGAGGACATTTTGGTTTTGGAGAAGCACACTTAGGCTTTTTCTTAGGTGGGCATCTATATCTCTCAGGAATACCTCTTTCAGGAGCGCGTCCGTTTCCAAAAGCAATAAAGTCGATACTATTTAAACTATAGCGCGCTTCTTCAGCTGACAGAGCCATCGCAGCAGTTAAAACTGAAAAAAATATAAGATTCTTCATTGCACAACTCCGTTTTAAATTTTGAATATTGAAAGCCGGTGATTAATGCAAATCTTTTATTAAATTATTTTTTAATTCCGGCAATTTCAGCTTGTGAGTTACAGAAAGAGCCCATCGATGACGGGCTCTTATTTCGAACACCTTACAAAATCTTAGTTGTCGCATTTCGGTTTAGGAGGAGTACATTTCGGCTTTGAAGGCGGGCGTTTTTCGCATTTTTCCTTAGGTTCGCATTTCGGTTTTGGAGGTTGGCATTTGTTACATTCTTCTTTAGGTGGAGATTTTGGCTCCGGAGGTGGACATTGCTTAGGTTCTTCCTTGACAGCACAGCCCTCTTGTGCAACGTGGCTGTTATCGACCTCTATAGCAAAAATCGCAACAGGAATAGCAAAAGTCATCAAACATATTAACTTCTTCATAAGAAAGCTCCATTGAGTTCTTAATCTTTAAATATGCAAATGCGATAATTAATGCAAATCTTTTATTTTTTAATGCCGGCAATTTCAGCTAGAGAGGCAGTTGCAAAACTATACACAAATGACTTGAAGAATCGGGAATTTGACCAGAAATTTGACAGGGAGGGTCCTCAGAATTTTTGTTCGGAGCAAGCGACCATTGTCGATAGACAAGGCGCGAGTGAGAACAGAAATTATGAGTTAAACTAAGACGCAGTCAAAAACCGATTCTTCAAGTTGTTTGTGTATACTGTGCCTCAGAAAATCGATGATTTTGACGCCAGTTTTCAGGGCCAGCATGCTGGCCCGTGCAGCGCCGACGAGACCATGCCCGAATGGGCAGGCGAGGAGGAGCAGCGAGAAATAGGGCGTAGACCGGTATGGGGCTTTTAGGTACACTCCCTAGCGTCAAAAGGGCGATTTTCTGGGGTACACGAGTTTTGCAATTGCCTCTAAAGACTTGGCATTTTCTGCAGTATGTGAATTGCAGATCCAGGTCCTGCATTTAGCCTTTCGAACGATATCATTCAGAAGAGAGCTCCGTTTTTCGGATCCCTTGCGCGATTCTAAAAGAAGAAGATCAAAACCGTCTCGGTTGAGTACGTCGGCAATCGCATCGGAAATCAATCGGGCTCGGATGATCTCCAGCTCCATTTCAACCCCCATATCAAGTCCAATTGCTTCGGCAGTTTTAAGCACCAGGCTTGACAAATCCAACCGATGAGGAATGACAGAATCTAAAGGCATGGAAGGTGGCACATCGATAATATGGAGGGCTGTAATCTTACCTTTATGCAGTTTTGCTATCTCACAGGCAATTTGAACCGTTTCCGTTTGCGTTGTGCTCTTAAGGGGCAAGAGAATGTGCTTAATTTCCAAAGGTTCAAAAGAAGGGATTTTGATTTTCTGGATGACAACTTGGGACATTGGGGAGAGCTTCTTCGTTCTCCGATATGCCCAGAACATCACTAGCCCTACAAGAATCCATCCAATTCCCAGATATCTCCCTTCTGGTTTTGTGATCACAACCAGCGTCCAAACCGCAAAACTCGCAATTGCCCCCACAATTGCCGGAATCGGAATCGATTTACCCTTGATCTTGATATTGAACGGGACCTTGAACGGACGGATCATCTCCGGTTTTCTGATCCTGAGCAATATCAATGAAAGCTGAGTGAAGAAAAAGGCTATCTGAGCTCCGAAATTATAAAGATCGGCTAAAAAACTAAGCCTTGCCTGGCTTAGCGCAACAACTACACAAGCAATTAAAGCAAAAAAAGCCAGCGCCACATACGGCGTCCGGAACTTTGGATGGATCTTATGAAAGAACCTAGGAAGCTGATAATACTCACCCATGTTGAAAGCAAGCCTAGAAGCTCCGACTAGGCCGGCATTAGCAGAGACAAACAGCGTGACAGCCGCTAAGACCCCCACCCAGGGAAGTAAAACATGGGCTCCCCAAGGAAAGTGTGCCACAATCCCCGCAATCGGCCTCTCTTCATATGTCGTGCCAAGCTCATGAGGAGTTAGAACAGAAAAGCCAATCACCGTCAGTCCCAAATACATGAAAAGCACGACAGCCATCGTGATCATAATCGCGCGAGGAACTGTCCGAACAGGTTTTTTTGTTTCAGAGCTCAGCTGCGCGATCGATTCGATACCCGTATAGGCAACCATCGCCATCGCAGTTCCTTTAATAAACTCGTTCCAAGACGGAGAATCCGGAGACGCTCCCCCAATTGTAATGCCGCTGATCACCTTGGTTAAATTTTCCGCTGTAAAAAGTCCGACCAAAATAATGAAGATCTGCGTGATCACCGTAAAAAACATCAGCAAGAAACTCGTCCTCGCCGACTCCTTAACCCCAAGGACGTTCATGACTAAAAGAAGCGCAATCAATCCGATTGTAAAAAGAACTTGGACATCTGCATTTTTGATCTGAGGAAAAAAATGGATCAAATAGGGACCAACCGTAAATGCCGAGATCGCAATCGTCACAATATAATCGAGTAAAAGCCCCCATCCGGCAATAAAAGAGATCAGGTCGTTAAACGCATGCCTCGCATAACTAGCCGACCCTCCCGATTCCTGAAAAGCCGCAGACATTTCAGCATAAGATAAAGCCGTGCAGACAAAGACAATCCCTGCCAGGACCATCGCAATCGGCGTTGCTCCTAAAGCAAAAAAAGCCGTGATCCCCAAAGCATAGTAAATAGACGAGCCCAGATCGCCGTAGCCGATGGCAAAAAGATCAAAAACCCCCAGGACGCGTTTAAGAGCTCCACGATCGATTTGCGGGATATTCGTAACAGATGAATCTTTTCGAGCCATGAACCTATCCCTTAATGATAAACTTTTGATTTTTGATGATTTTTTTCGCAGATTTTAAAGCCGCTTCGTAGGACATACTTGGGAAAGTAGGCCAAGAAGCGGCTTTAGAAGATGATGGACTGCGGAAACAGAGAAAATGTCCGGGGGACATTTTTTGTGAGGAGCAGGGCGCAAAAAGCGAACTTTTAGCATTAAGGGATAGGTTCATAAACCAGATATGAAGATTCACATTTTTTTTAGCAAGTCTGGTGTGATTAAAATAGCAAATCGTTATACTGCCTGTGAGAAAAATGTATCTGATCAACAAATTGTAAAATTTAAGGAGACTCATTATGGCAATAGAAGCTTTGACAAATCTAACATTTTCGGGGTTGGTACAACCCAGAATTCCTCTTATCATCACACAAAACCTTGCACGGGTATCGATCTGGGGTACTTTAGGCTCTAGCGCTGCAATGTTAACCTCTACTATTTTTAACAGATTTCTAGCACAAGAAAGCGCTTGGAAACCGCTTGCTTCTCATGTTTTAGAGGTAAGCTGGTATAGCCAAATAACATTTGCACTTTTTGCAGTTTTTTGTACTGTAGGTGTAATAAAGAAAAATAGAGCTGGCTCCGATTTTGACAAAACACTCCACCAAAGGGTGTCAATTTTGGCAATAGCCAATGCAATGACTGGATGGATTGGAGCTGCTGTGGCATTTGCATCCGAAACACCGGCAGGTTCGTTTGCAAAACGGTTTTTCTACCCATGCATAGGTATAGGCGCTGCGGCATCAGTCTTCTGGCTATTCCTTAACTCGCAGAGTAAACAACTAGAAGTATACATAAAAGAAAATAAAAAATAATTAAAGGAGACAGATCATGTCAGCAGAATATCTTACCCATTTGAGAGAATTGACATTTTCATGGTTAGAAACACCCGAAGATCAGATAGATGTATCATTAAATATTGGACGAGTCGTGATCTGGAGTGGCTTTAGCTCTGGCTCTATAGCATTGGCCTCTTTCATTTTTAATAGATTTCTAGCGCAAGAAAGCGCTTGGAAAGCGTTTGCTCCTTCTGTTTTAAAGGCAAGCCTGACAAGCTTTTTAACATTTGTAGCTATTGCCGTAAATGCTCTTTACAGATGGGTAAGGGTAACTAATGAAACTGAATACGAGAGTGCTGCCGAATCATTCAATAAAAAAGTGCCTCTTTTTGCAAAAGGCTCTACACTGATTGGATTGGCTGGAGCTGCAGCTGCTTGGGCAGCTAAATCTGCCATCTCAAATGTTCAAGTCAATTCTCTTGCAAAACATGCATTCTCCCCACTCCTAGGATTAGGCGCTGTAGGATCAATCCTATGGCTATTCCTTCATTGGCAGAATAACAAGCTTGAAACTTCAAGGCAAACGGATCTCAGCTAATAAAATTTAAGGAGGTTGATGATGGCAGTCGCGTTGTTCAAAGATGTGGTAATGACTGGCTTACAAACACCCACAAGTCCCAAGGTTGTAGTAGGTAATACTATAAAAGTATCGGTCTGGGGTACTTTGGGCTCTGGAGCTGGAACATTAGTCTTTTTCATTTTCAGCAAAACTTTCATGCAAGAAGGGCCTTACAAAGAGGTTGCTTCGCATGTTTTTAAAGCAACCCTGGTAAGCTGCGCAACCTTTGCATCTTTTGCAGTTTACTGTATTTACAAAGCTGTCATGGATTCAGAGTCTGACATCATTGATTCTGAACAAAAAATCAATGAAAGAGTATCCCTTTCATCAAAATGGGCAGCAGGCATTGGTTTATTTGGAGCTGCAGCTGCTTTTTTGGTATCTAAACTTGATCCATCAAATACACTTAAACAACGCGCCTTATTCCCACTCTTTCTAGGCTTAGGCATTGCAGGATCGATTCTCAGCATCTTCAAGAATAGACAAACCCAAAAGTTAAATGACCACCAAGCCAAATAACAACATAATTTAACATGGCTGTAGAATTAAAATATTTGACAAGATTGACATTGTCAGGCTTAGAAAAACACAAAAGTATTCACACCATACCACGGAATCTTTTCCGGGTATCGATCTGGGGTGCTTTAAGTTCTGGCGCTGTAGCGTTAACTTTTATTTTTAAGAGATCTCTAGTGCAAGCAAACTCCTGGAGAGTCTCCTATATTTTTAATGCAAGCCTAACTAGCTGCGGGACTTTTACTTTCTTTGCTGCTTTTTTAGGCTATAAAATTCTGCAAATATATAAAGTTAAAGACGAAGAAATAGAGCCTGCTTATAAAAAACTTGAAGCTCAAGTGTGGTCTCTAGAAGATGTGCTGGTTTATACTTCTGCAGCTTTGAGTCTTATTGCTATTTTTGGCCGTAATTATTTAAACCCAAACCAGATGATAAAATCACTTGCTGCGCGTTCCGTTGTTCCTCTCATGTGGGTTGAGTTCACATCTGCTGCCATCGCGCTGTTTCATACGCATCAATTTAAACAAAAGGAAATTTATGACTCAATCATTTGATCTTGCTTGGATCGTCGTTAAAGACATCAAAGAAGCTGTGAAATTCTACACAGAAACAGTCGGACTGAAACTTCTAAAACTCCATGAAGAGTTCGGCTGGGCTGAGCTTCAAGGACCAAGCGGTGGAGCCATGTTGGGGATTGCTCAAGAAAACAATAACGATCCCATTAAGGCCGGCAATAACGCTTGCTTGACTTTCACAGTCGAAAATCTTGAAAAATCCCGCGACTCATTCTTACAAAAAGGAGCTAAGTTCCTCGGAGAAATCATCGAAGTCCCTGGACATGTGAAACTACTCACCGGAGTCGATGGTGACGGCAACCATTTCCAGCTCGCTCAAATGCTGGACAAAAGCTGCTGCTAATGCTCTGTAAACTTAATTTTTTAAGCTTATGGCTCACGCCAAAGGTTTAGTCGCTGCTTTCATGGCAATTGCAGTGTTATTAAAACTAGAAAATAGTTATGATATTTCTGAAAAAACGCGCTCAAACTAAAAATTTAAGGAGAAAACCATGGCACTTTTCATAAATATGGTAAAGCAAGCATTCTCACCATTTAGAACGCCAAAAGATGAGGAAACAGTAACACTAAATTGTTACACGACGACATCGCAAGGTGCTCTGGTCTCTGGCGGTACGGCATTAGTCTCTTTCGTTTTCAACAGATTTCTTGCCCAAGAAGGGGCTTGGAAAGCAGTTGCTCCTTATGTTTTTAGTGCAAGTCTTTGGGGCTTTGTCACATTTACATTTAATGCATTCTGCATTCGAAAGAAAATTACTCAAGTTGTAAGAAACAACATAACCGATCTAAAATATCACAAAAACTTCAATAACTACATGTCACGTTTTGCAAAAGGCTTTGCAAAGGTGGGAATGATTGGAGCAGCAGTTGGCTTTGCATTCAAATTTGTGGCACCAAACTCTCTAATCAGCTCGCTTGCAGACCGTTCATTGTCCATATTCATAGGTTGTGGAACAGCTGGATCGGTTCTCTGGATTTTCCATGCTTGGCAAAATGAACTGCTCCCTACAATTGAAAAAAATAAATCTGATAAGGTAGATTAAAAGCGGATTTCTCTAGAGTTTGGACAGTTCCTTGACGGCTTGATGGTGGCCTTTTCTAGCTGCCAATTTCTTTGCCATGTCGCGATTATCTGTAACGATAGTCCCGTTGCGTAGGAGGACTCTGATGATTTTAATATGTCCACCTTCTGCTGCGTTCATAACAGCTGAGCCTCGTAGGTCCTGTGAAATTTCACCATTATCGAGCAATTTGATTGCTTTAAGGCAGCCGCATGCTGCTGCGGCACCTAGGGCAGTCCCCCGCATGTCATTTCCAATCACCGCATTGTTTCTTAAGAGCTCACGGATAATTTGAACATGGCCTGTTGAAGCTGCTCGGGAAACCCAAAGACCTCGAGTATAGACTGTGATCGGAAAATCGATCTGCAGCAATAGACGTACTGCTTCAACATGGCCCTTTCCTGTTGCATGAGAAAGAGAGATCATAAATTGGGTCAGTGAAATAGTCTGGAGACACTCGACAACAAACGGCTTGGAAATGAGTCCACACGAAACTTGAAGATCTTTTGTTTTGACGACTTCTAGAAAGCGCTCTTTTAAATAACTTTCTTTCCACTCAGGATCTCCCAGCAGAATGACGTTGTCAATAAATTGCAGAGTATTGAGCATCGCACGTGATGTGATCTTGCAAGGACTTGAACTTCTGTTATGGATATTGAAAGAGCCTACCAAGTATCTGATCTCGGTATAGTTTAGTCATCTTCCAACATTTCCGAGGATAAGATCTTGCATTCCAGGCAATAAATCAATAAAAGTGACTGGATTTGACATAAAACTAAAGGCAGCATATCCATTAGATCGATTTTAAGACAACCAAACTAATTCTTAACAACTTTAGCCAAGATGGCTTGGGCGATTTCTTGAGACATATCCATGATGGTCTCAAAGCGGGACTCGCCGTCAAAGTAAGGATCGGGAAGATCCTTGTCTTTGAAAGCTGTGCTGTATTCAGTAGCTAGATGGAGTTTGCCTTTTGCATTCTCAGGCGCCATCTGCTGAAGCACTTTTAAGACTTCGTGATCTGAAGCAAAGATATAATCAAACGCTTTGAAATACTCTTCTTCAAAGAGCTTAGCCTTGTGGTCGATGTGGACTCCCCTTTTATTCGCAGCAGCGACCATCCGAGGATCGGCAGGAGCTCCTAAAAAACTGGGAGTGATAGCGCAGCTGTCGACCAAGATTTTCTCAGACATGTTTTTTTCTTGGACAAGCTTTTTTAGAGTCGCTTCCAGAGCTGGAGATCGACAAATGTTACCTGAACACACAAATAGTATAGAAATCATGCGGTTGCACCGCTAGCGCAGCGGAACCCATAAGTGCCGTTCATCGTACCGGGATTGTTCCGGTGGCGATGAGAACAGCGGAGGTCTTCCTTCAGGCTCTTCCAGCATCCTCCACGCAGAACACGGTAGACACCTTGGAGAGGCCCTTTAGGATTATGAGGCTCTTGCATTGAGAGATTATAATAATGGTAGTCGTACCAATCTAAACACCATTGGTAGACGTTGCCAGCCATGTCGTACAGGCCGTAGTTGTTGGGAGGATAGCTCATCACGGGTGTTGTATCGGAGCTGAAGAAATTCGCCTGCGTTCTTTCGATGTCTTTTCCTGTGGGATAGATATACTCTTCAATGCCAGCGCAGGCTGCAATCTCCCATTCGGCTTCTGTAGGAAGTCTTTTTCCAACCCATTTTGCATAGGCAACAGCGCCATAATATGTGACGCCAACAACAGGATGGCGTGCATATCCAGATTCGATGGAAAGTTTACCGGTATGCCGTTTAATGCGAGATTCTCTGAGACGAATGATGTCGTTATTATTGTGATCTTTTTCTCCGCCCATGGCCTCTAAAAACTGAACGAACTGCTCATTGGTGACAGGATGGATATCGATCGCAAACGCATCGAGGCTGATCTGGTGGCGCGGCATCTCATCACGGCCGCCTTTATTACTGCCCCGTTCATAAGTGCCAGCGGGAATAATGACCATCTCGGTGTGAAGGGGATCGATTTCTTTTTTCTCTTCAGGAGCGGGCTGATAAGGAGCTACAACGGTCTCCATTTTGAAGATTGCACCAGGGTCGGCTTCGTATTCAGGACGCTGTATCTCGCCAGGTTTCAAAGCAGGCTTTAGGTTGATGACTTTTTCTGGCTCGGCTTCTGGAAGATGGTGCTCGAGCTCACTTAAGAGTTGCTGAAGGAGCGTTGGTCTCTTGGCAGGATCTGCAACGAGGCACTGCTTGACGATTCGATCCCATGGGAGTTTGTACTGGGGGGAGATTTGAGAAGGAAGATCAAAAACGCCTTCAGGATATTTGCCTGTTAGTAGAAAATACAGCACGACGCCAAAGGCATACGTGTCGCCTTTAACGCCTGAACCTAAATTTTTGTCCCATCTCTGTTCTGGAGCCAAGCATAGATAATGATGGAGGAACGAAAGATTCTGTTTAGGAAGTGTTTCAGTGGTCTGGCCGATTTTATCGGCTAAGGCTTTGTAGATTCGGTTCATGTAATTAGAAGCGCCGATGACCTTAGAGAGGCCAAAATCTGAAACTTGAACATGAATCCCCTCTTTTTTCTTGGAGATTAAGATGTTCGTCGGTTTAAGACCGAGGTGAGCAAATGGGTCGGTTGCCTGGCCTTTTTCATGGGTATAATCAAGAGCCGCTGCGATCTGATGGATGATCTTGACGACTTCATCTTCTGGAACGCGGCCACCTTTAAAACGGCAGTATTCATAGAGATTGGTTGTCTCGCCTTTTTCATCTATGACAGGATCGGTAACGAGAAAATAGTGGCCATCAGCTTCTGAAACGTTATGGACTTTAACGATGTTGGGATGTTCTAGGGTCGCTAAAACAGCGGCTTCTCTTTCAAACCGGTTGAGAAAGTCGCTATCTTGGGCAAGTTCAGAATCGAGGACTTTAACAACAAACGACCGTTTTAAAAAACGGTGCTGTGCTAAATAAGCAGTCCCGAGTGCACCGATTCCTAGGCACCGGAGTAATAGATAATCCCCTAAATTCTTGTTTTCCATGATCTCACAACTTTTCTATAGATTTGACGATTTCATCTAATTTGGTCAAGGGAGCTTCGCATTTATTCTGCCGGCAGATGTAAACCGTCGTTGAATCTTGGATAGCAACTTTATCTTTTTCTATAGGGAAATCAGGGCTCTTTTTCCAGAGGGTCATGAGATGGGCGGAAAAATGAGCCGCGAGCTTGGATTGGAGGGTTGGCACGTCCGTTGCCTTCGAGTCTGGCACCACAACAACCGTCGGAGCTGTCTGATCGAGATATCTAAGTGCTGCCATCATATGATAAAAAGCGGCTGGGGCGACTTTTTCAATATAGTTTTTGGAGGCTTTTAAAACATCTTCAGCCTGTCTGAGATAGGTCTCATCATGGGTCATTTGATATAGACGGAGAAGGTTTTCAGTGTGGACGGCATTGCCAGACGGCTCAGCGCCATCGAAGAATTCACACTGGCGAAGTAAAAGCTGAGACCTTTCATCTGTAAAGTAGAAGGCGCCTTCGATCTCTTTAAAGTCACGATCGAGAATTTTAGTTAACGTCACTGCCCAATCGTAATATTTAATACCCAGGCCTTCTTCAAAAAGAGAAAGCAGCCCTTTAATTAAGAAGGCATGGTCATCTAAGAGGCCAGGGAATTTGGCTTCTCCATTGCACCACCGGTGCAGGAGCCTGCCATTTGCCCAAAGATTTTTTTCTATGAATTCTACAGTTTTGATCGCGGCTTCAGTATATTTTGGTTCTTGGAAGGCGCTGCCTGCACGTGCTAGGACATCGATGACAAGGCCATTCCATGAGGTCAAAATCTTTTCGTCACGTAGTGGTCTGGGGCGGAGCTGCCGCTTGCGGAGCAGGGCTTGCCTCCCTTTAGCTAAGATTTTCTCGACATCGTCTTTTTGCATCTGGAGCGCGGGAGCAAATTCTTCAACTGGCAAATCAACGTGGAGGACATTTCTGCCTTCAAAGTTGCCTTGAGTTGTGACGTCATAAAATGCGCAGAAAAGCTCTCCCTCTTCGCCTGGTAGGGCTTCTTGGATTTCCATTGGAGTCCAGGTATAGAAAAGACCTTCATGTCCTTCGCTCTCGGCATCTTCTCCTGAGAAAAACCCACCTTCACCGTGCATCAGATCGCGGATCATGTAATCGAGGATTTCTTTGGAGACCTGGGCATATTTGGGATTTTTGGTGTACTTCCAAGCTTGAAGATAGACTTTGGCTAGAATTGCATTGTCGTAGAGCATTTTTTCAAAATGCGGAATCGTCCATTCTTCATCGACAGCATAACGGGAAAACCCTCCGCCAAGATGGTCGTAGATGCCCCCTCTTTGCATCATGTCGAGGGTGAGTTTTACAAAAAATAGGGCCCTTCCGTCGCCTTTAAGCTGAGACCAACTGAGTAAAAATTCCGCTTGGAATCCCAGCGGGAATTTAGGTTCGCCTCGGAGGCCGCCATTGACTGGATCGGTGATCTCAAAGAACATATTGACTGCATTAACAAGCGTCTCTGCAGTGGGAAGTTCATGGCCGGTTGCGTTGCTGGTATGGCCGAAAGCTTCGACGATTCTTTCGGATTGCAGAACAAGTTCTTGCCTTTCGGGACTTTCCCAGAGCTGTTTGACCTGAGTGATTAGATCAGAAAATGCCGGCATTTCTCTCATGGGTTTTGGAGGAATATAGGTCGCAGCGAGCATCGGCTTTAAGTCGGGAGTCAGGATCACGTTGAGAGGCCAGCCTCCTCCCCCGGACATTAAAACTTGGGCAAAGTCCATATAGAGGCTATCGACTTCCGGATGTTCTTCGCGATCGACTTTGACGCAGATAAAGGCATCATTGAGAAGTTTAGCAATCTCGTTATTGGAAAACGATTCCCTTTCCATGACATGGCACCAGTGGCATGTTGAATATCCAATGGAAAGAAAAATCGGACGGTCTAATTCTTTAGCTCTTTGAAACGCCTCATCCCCCCAGGGGAACCAATCGACAGGATTATGGGCATGTTGTTGGAGATAAGGAGACTTTTCATGGATAAGTCTATTAGGACCTGTCACACAACTCCTAGCGCCTTGGCAACATACCACGC
Source organism: Chlamydiota bacterium (assembly GCA_013286675.1). Lineage (GTDB taxonomy): Bacteria > Chlamydiota > Chlamydiia > Chlamydiales > Rhabdochlamydiaceae > PALSA-1444. The sequence continues at coordinate 57,686 of JABDFE010000002.1, read as the reverse complement.
GACAACGAGAATGACAGCAGAAACGCCTGCCCATAAAAGATTAGGCAGCCACTTGACTCCCCCGCCTTGGCTTCCTCGGACTTCTAACGTACCGATGCCGTAGGTAAATTCATGTTTTTCTCCTGGCATAGCAAAAGCAACCGCATTGTCTTTGACAAGCTGCTGAACTTCCATTCCAAGAAATGAGGCGTATTGTTTGAGAAACCCTTGGGCATAGATACCGGCAATCAAATCGGTGATGCTCCCGTCTTCAATTGCTTCCAAATAAGAGCTGCGGATAGATGTTGCATTCTCAACTTCTTTTAAAGAAAGGTTCATCTCTTTTCTTTTCGATTTAAGCATATCGCCTAAACGTTTCAATTCTTCAGCCATAACCACCTCAGTTTATATTAAATATACCGTCTTCTATTTTTAATGCACTGCAAAAATTTCCAATAGAGAAATTTCTTCGAAGATAATTCCTCTAAAAATAAGAGAGAGGAATTGGGGGCGGCTGGATGCATTCAGAACTTTTGACTAGAAAAAGTTACCTCTTCCCAATACATTTCAATTTGAAAATACTTGTTCCCTAATCAGTCGGTTTTTCTGACGATTTCTAGAATATCTTTTGATAATTCTTCATCCGCCAGCTTCACCTCTAACAATTTTCGATGATCAACATATTGATCGTACTGCGCATGGGCTAATTCTTTGGCCAGCTCGGCAGAAACCTTTCCGGCAGAGTGAAGGATTTCCCTTTCGTTAAGCTTCAGAAAGGCATCAAGCTTATCTTTCCAATCTTTCATGTACATCACCTTTCGTGAGCGAGTTTGCAATTCAGCAAAATCGATGTACTGATTGACCAGAAGATCGAGAGTTTCTATCTCCTCACGATTCATGTAATTTTTTGCTATCTCGATGTCTTGCCTACCTAAGACCTTACCTCGCCCAGCACCTTTCCAAGTTGTGAGGCCCATATTTAGTTTTGAAGCATCAGCACGGCTGTGAATGATTTCAGCAGCTGTCATCCCTGTTGTGGCATAAATCAATTTATTCTGCACTGTGGCAAAAAATTCTTGAGTCATGGGATGTTTTGAATCATAGTCCGCACTCAGCAAATAAATATCCCTGATCTTGTGGTAGAACCGTTTTTCAGAGGCTCGAATCGCACGAATGCGCTCGAGAAGTTCATCAAAATAATCAAGTCCTCCGGGATTAGCAAGACGTTCATCGTCCATCGCAAACCCTTTAACAATAAATTCTTGCAATTTTTGAGTCGCCCATTGTCGAAATTGGGTCCCTCTATGCGATTGGATTCGATACCCGACTGCAATAATGGCTTCCAATCGATATAACTTTGTCCGATAATTTTTCCCATCCCGGGCAGTTACTAAGGATTCCTTAGCAACTGAATTTGAATCCAATTCTCCTTCAGAAAAAATGTTTTTTAGGTGAATAGTGATATTTTCAGAGGTGGTTTGGAATAACTCGGACATTTGCCTCTGCGTCAACCAAACAGTCTCTTCTTCAAGGCGGACTTCAATTCTCTGTTTTCCATCTTCCGTTTGATAAAACAGCAGGCTCCCGCGACTGGCTAAAGCTTCTTGATCTGACATAAGTCCTCTTTGGCTAAAAAAGAGAGTGTAAATCAGGAATCAATTAAGAATCAAACATCTCGATCAGGCTGTCAAAAGTCAAAAGCCATCCAAGGGCTTATCGATTATATCTAAGAGCATTTCACAAAAACATCGTAACCTGCTAGTCTTCAGACTGTGAATACCTTTGTTGCGACCATAGACCTGGCCCTTGCTACTAAGTTAAAAGCTGACCTAGAAGAACAAGGCTTTGAAATGGCTAAGCCTGCCTATACAATCTTTTCTGCCCAAAAGCAGGGAGTCTCCTGCACCCTTTATACCAGCGGCAAGATCACAGTGCAGGGTAAAGGCAAAGACGACTTTATCGCCTATTATCTGGAACCAGAAATTCTAAAATCACTTGCCTACACCTATCCTGAGATCGGCATTGATATGACACCACATATTGGAGTTGACGAAGCTGGCAAGGGTGATTTTTTCGGTCCTCTTTGTATTGCCGGTGTACAAGCCGATGAAGCAGGGATCAAAAAACTGCTGGAGATCGGAGTGAAAGACAGCAAGCGGATGAATGATAAAAACATCCTCTTGATGGCTTCTAAAATTAGGCCGGTTTTTGCCCATTCCATTATCAGGCTGTTTCCTCTCAAATACAATGAACTGTATGGAAAGTTTAAAAACCTAAATCGGCTGCTCGCCTGGGGCCATAGCACAGCAATTGGCGAGCTGGTGGAAAAAACAGGCTGCAAAGAAGCGCTCATCGACCAATTTGCAGATGAATCCTTGGTGCTGGGTGCTCTGAAGCAGAAGAAACTGACGATCAAATTAACGCAGAGACCACGCGCTGAAGAAGATCCTGTCGTTGCAGCAGCTTCGATTTTAGCAAGAGCTGCTTTTGTCGAAGGGATCGACACCTTGAGTAAAGAGGCGGGTTTTGAGCTTCCTAAAGGCGCCTCTAAACAAGTCATCGAAGCTGGACGAAAACTCATTGAGAGGCACGGCGGAGAGAGCCTCGGCAAATTTGCCAAGCTCCATTTCAAAACCTACAACGACATACTTTCCTTAAATCTTTAATTTTCTCATAATGTGAAGCTATGCGTTTAACCGTTCCTTTTGTTCTACTATCAATGGCTGCTATCTATGCAGATGAGCTCGCGACACTTTCACCTGCGGCGGCTTATACCTCTGAATATGGATTTTCAGATTACCATTTTATCGATCCAGATCGGCCGTGGCATGTGGAAGGGCGATCCAACTGGGTCGCTCCAGCAAAATTTGAGAACCATCGAAAAGGTCATGTTGATTATACGGATGTCGATTCAGCGATCTACTACACCCAGTTCTTTAATGATGAAAACTCCCTGACGTATGAGATTGGCTATGACTTCTTAAAATTCAAGTGGAAGAATAACCCTCGGTTTAGCCAAAGCAATTTCAATTATCTCGCAGCTTCTTTGGGATTTGTTTCCACGACATTAGACAAATGGAGATGGATCGCGAGCGCAGGCTTTTCAGTCGATGCAGCCCATTTGGATATGGCAAAATCAGGCGTTGGACATGCGATGCTGTGGGGTAGATATAACTTTGCTGATTGTTGTGGCGTCCACGTAGGGATGCTGGGATGGTATGGCGTCTTAAACGGACATGCCTGGCCAATTATTGGATTTGATTGGAAATTCTGTGACAACTGGAGCGCCAATGCAATTTTTCCAATCGATTACTCTCTCAATTACGCTTTTAATGAAAATTGGTCTTTAGAAGCGGCCTACTCAAGTCTTGGAGGGCCTGATAGGTATCCCCGGCGTGCGAGAGACGGCATGGAAGGATTTAGAGATCCGATTTTTTCAGTCCATTCGAACGGAGCTCTGCTCCTACTCAAATACAAGTTTGAACACTTGATCCGCATTTCCGTGGGTGGAGGCTGGGACTTCGGGGGATGGATACACATCAAAGATGGACATAACCATCATGGGAAGTATTTCCATTATGAATCCGCACCCTACGCCCAAGGAAATTTGGAATTGACTTTCTAATGACTTGTCTTCTGAACAGCGTGGATCTTAAATGAGTTCACAAAGTGTTTGTAACGCACTTCGTCGTATTTCGGAATTTCACACTCCATTGCCATGAGGTACATGCTGTTTTTGACCATGACAGCACGTCCTTTAAAGTAGACGTTGCCGGTTCTGATAAAAAAGTCCAAAGCCTCGTGTCCATCAACTAAGAGTAGATCAGCAAACAAGAGCTGATTACCTGGATTGTGAGTCAAAATTCCGTTGAGGAATCCCTCTAAACTCATTTGCGCATAAGATTCATCGACAAAATCAGGATATTGCGCAACCAGTAGCATGAAAACGGTTTGCTGGTCAGCCGCAGAGATATAAGCATCGTATTTGAGCTCAAATCCCTCGTTGGGCATCGCCATTTTCTCTGAGATGTGTTCTGGTTCTACTGGAAACATCATGGAACAGTTTCCTGGTGTTGAATGGAATTCCTTCCATCCGCTCGGTATCGTCTGCGCTGACATGCTAGGTGTGCCGTTGCTTTCAGCCGTCATGGGTGATAGCAAGCAGAGCAACCCGCCCATCCATCCCATTATTTTTCCTCTTAGATACATAACTCCCCCTCTTTTATTAAATTTAACTAACCGATGTGCCTGTCATGAGCGAAAAGAGCCAAGCCAGAATAGACACACCAATGAAGATGATAAATAGTGGTATCAGAATGTTGAGCAAGGCCTTCCATGCCGAGAACCCTTGCACCTCTCCTAAAGCTTTCAACGTAATGATAAAAGCCCACACTGCAACCACAAGTTGAACAACTGCAGTCAGAAAAATAACCGAAAGTTGACTGCCAACAAATTGTGTTTCGATAAAGTCGCCGCTAAAAATCCTGCCACCAAAAACTGCCAGGTTGATCATCCAAATGGCGATATTGACAACGGATGGCATGTTCGACCAAGCCACCGCTGCTCTGATTTGCTGGTAAGTTCCGACTCCTCCGATCCATTTGCCTGTCCAATTAAAAAGCGCTGTGGCGATATTGATCATGACAGCGCCTAAGATGATCGCTACAATCAAAGCGCCTATAACAATTGCTGCCGCAGAAAAGCGTGTGCCAAGCGAGAGATTTTGAGCTAGCTGCAACGCCATGGGAAATCCGTAGATGAAGCACAGTAAAGGATACATGTATCCTGGGTTGGTCTGGATAATCGCACGGATTGTCTCCCGCGGTCTTATCCACATCTCTTTCCAAGGATTGATTGAAAGCTGAGTTCCCATAATTTCGGCCCCCCATTCTCATGCGGCTCGTATGTTCATAATAGAATTAGATAATTAAATAATCAATATAATTTGTAATTAAGTAAAATTAACTTTAAATATTTTGAAACAGAATAAAAAGAAATTGTGATTTATTAATTCTTAATAATCTTCTTCAACATCGTCTTCTTTAGCGAGTTGAGGATCGGAAGCGGAGTTCTTGATCTGCTGATTCTCCTCCCTGATCTGGGCATCAGAAGCTTTGCTCTTGATGTATTGATTTTCAGTGTCCAGTTGGAGATCAGCTACTTCATTGTCTTCATCTTGCATCATCACAGGATCTTCATCGTCCTCTAGTTCATCCGTTTGAGTGGCCGGAGAGGCCAGCAGAGATACCTGCTTCCTGTCACTACCTGATAAGAATGGGTAGGCCACAAAGGTCATCAACGACATGACTAACATGATAATTCGACTATCCATCTGCAGACTCCCGGATTAGAAATTCAAAATAACAAACGGACTCAAATACACACAAGAACCTATCCCTTAAGGTTAAAGCCAACACCTTTACAAATAATAATCATTATTGTATAAATTAGTTTATAAACAGGTGAGGTTAATTATGTCTATTTCAAGAAAGAAAGCGCCTAAAAACTATCCCAAAAAAATTCCACAACAAAAAGCCAAGAAAATCGAAAATGCCCTTGAAAAGCAAATGCTTGTGGACCTTGAAAAGCGGATTAGCCTCAACGTCGGTCAATATCTTGTCCTAACAGAAGAAGGCGACCCGACTCAAATCGCCCTTGCTCATCAAAGAGCCAAAAGCGAGTTCTTGAAATTTGCCCCAGAAATGTCCCGGATTGCATTGCAGTTAGGGAATGAAATCAGCTACGTCGTAGCTGACTTTCTCGACAGTGTCGATGTCGTTCTTCACAATGATTTTCTTGATGAAGAAAAGGTGTCCCGCTGTTTTCATACAACCCAGCGGCTCCAATCAGAGTTAAAGCAATAGTTCTTCGAGCTTTGCTTTTTTGAACTGAAAACCTTTATCTAGGAGTCGTTTTGGAACAGCCCTTGTACTTGATAACAACAGTTGATTGCCCTTTTCCCCAAAAACTAATTTTATTAACCAAACAGGCACAGGCAAAAAAGGACGGTGATGCATGAGCTTTGCCAGCTGCCGCGTAAATTCAGCATTTGTGACGGGATTAGGAGAAGTGAAGTTGAAGACACCTTTGACGTCTTGAGTCATCGTAAACTCAATAGCGCTAATCAGGTCTTCGAGAGCGATCCAGCTCATCCATTGCTTTCCGCTCCCTAGCCTTCCTACAAGGCCGTAGCGGAATAACGGAAGCAAGCGCTCTAGCATGCCTCCTTCTTTTGAAAGAACCGCTCCAAATCTCGCTCGAATCACTCGTGTTTTCATCTGATCGAGCACCTGGCTTGATTCTTCCCACTTAGCGCAAACGTCTGATAAAAAACCTTTGCCCTTCCTGCTATCTTCTGTCAAAATCTCATTTCCCCTGTCTCCATAATAACCGACAGCTGAAGCTGAAAAGAAAACCTTCGGAGGTCTTTTAAGTCTTGAAAGAGCATGGGACAGTAGCCATGTGTGCCTGACACGGCTGATGAAAATCGCCTCTTTTTTGGCATCAGTCCATCTTTTATCAAAGATGTTTTCCCCCGCCAGATGAATCACCGTATGGAATCCCTCAAAGTCATCTAGATTGATCTCTTCATTCATGGGGTTCCAATAGACAGTATCGGGAGCTCTTTGCCGGACATCCCGCACTAACCGATTTACGACATATCCTTGCTTCTTGAAGTAGCTCACAACGGCCTTCCCAATAAAACCCGAAGCGCCCGTGACTAGAATGCGATGACTCGTTGGCATACAAATATCTGTAGATACCAAAGTTACCGATTAAAGCCTATCCAGAAGTGTTAAATCGCTTCTCGAAGAGATTTAGGGTTTACTGTAAATAGAGGAAACTTTTTGTTTTGCGCTTCTGCCAATTTTTTTGGGTTTATTTCTGTATAGAGATCAAGTAGCTCACTATCCTTTGATGTCACAAGAAAGAGCATGCGAATATAAGTTTCCTGGATAGGCGCGACTTTTGTTTGTTGTTTTTCCCATTTTACAATTGTAGCGTGAGTCACTCCTAGTTTTTCCCCAAGTTCTGTTGTAGACATCTCCAAAAACTTTCTCATAAATCGAATCTCCCTACCTGTTAATGGGTAAGGTTTGTGAATAAGACCTTTAAATACAAACTTCTGGAGAGCATTCATGTCAATATCGATTACCCACTCACCAAACACTTTTTTCATCGGGGTGTCGATAAGCTCGATTGGAAATCCCAGCCCTTCATAGACAAATGTTTCTTTTTTTCTTTCCATAGTTATAACTCCATCACTGTTACGATCATCATCTCATTCGAAAAAGCAATGATAACCCTCACATCTTTCGATTCCTTTGTTCTTCCTCTAATAGCATAATTCCAATTTTGAAACTTGTTATTAAATGTTGTTTTTCCAGCTTCATGAAATCCAGTTTTTAAAACATGCAGCGTATCTGACAGGTCGATATCGTCCTTTGCCTGTTCCTCTGCTGCATGCTTTGTTAGTCTGTACCTCCCGCTTGCGATATGCTGCAATATCGTATTGCGGAGTCTCACATTATCTAAAAAATCATCAGATCTCATTTTTCCACTGAATCTTCAGTTGAGATAATTGTAATATATGAACATATTTACCATCAATAATTATTGTATCTATTTCTAGATAAGCAGCTTACAAAAGTTAAGCAAGGATAGGAATTGTTCCTAAAGCATTATCCACCAATCCTATTGGTATTATTACCAATAACATTGGTAGATTTGGGATTAAAAAAAAGGACCTTGCCGTTTCTGACAGAGTCCTTTAGCCTAAAAGAAGAAGCAATTACATCTTGCAGCTGTCTCCCGGACCTCCATGTTTATCACAGCATCCACAGAGAGCTTTGCATTTGCCAAGGAACCCAAGGCCCCAAACTCCTGCCAAGCCAATGACGGCATAGCAAAGCCGAGCAAGCCAGCTGGTGTTTCCATGAGCAAACCAAGCAACGAAGTCAAATTGGAAAAAGCCCCACAGTCCCCAGTTAAGAGCACCGGCGAGAATTAAAAGCAAAGCAAGTACGTTTAGGAATTTCATAAAAAATCCTCCTTTATTGAGCATTATTAGAAAAAATTGAGTTGAATGTCATCTTATTTCTAGATGGTCAAGAGTTTCACGGAAAACCATCCTTCGGTGACTTTCTCCTTTTTCTAGCAGGGTATAGATCTTTTCAATATAAGGGTTATTCCGATGCAGCGCTGGAGCGCTGTACTCTAGGTGAACCCCCGATAGGATGGCTTTCCCCTTCCCGATTTCACACGAAATGATCGCAGCAGGGTCACCCTCTAGCTCAAGATAGGAGCTTAAGATGGAAATCCCTGGAAACTCATGCGCCCCAATGAATTGACAGCCGCCATTGTAATAGACATGGAAATGGTTGTCCTTCCAAGAGACACGCGCCGCTTCGATCCCTTGAAGTCCATCGATCCGGTATTTGTTTTTTCCATAGGCAGGCCCTTCAGCAAGGCCTGGGAAAAAAGCTAAAGATCTTTGAGCACAAACCTCATAGCTTCCACCCTTTTCAAACTCAATAGACCCGGCTCCGAAATAGGCACCTGCGCAGATCCCTAAATAGGCTCCACCCTCTTCGACGAATTTGCGGATTTTCGAGGTGCCGGCTCCATCTAGCGCTTCATGATAATAGATGTCCCTTCCTCCAGGGATGACTAAAAGGGCCGTCTCTTGCTGCCAATTTTCAGATTTTAAAGCTTTAGAGTCTATCCGGCGAATTTTGTACTTGGATGGCTCGATCTCCTGTTGTAAAGATTTAACTGTATGTTTCAGGGCGACTCCATCGACACCTAAATCGACATAAACAAGTATTTGCTGCATGTGTGACTCCTATACCGCCCATCGGCCTCAAACTTTGAATTTGGACTCTGCGAGACAAAGCACAATCGAAGCTTTGCGATCCGTTCGAGGATGCCCTTCCCCATGTGGGAAGGGTGACGAGGAGGATCGATTGGGCAAAGTCGCAGCCAGTCCAAATTCAAAGTTTGAGGCCGATGGCGGTATAACTTCAGAATAGCCATCTGGGGTAATTTTTAAAACCCTTGAATTTAGAGGCAAAGATTCACTATACTCGTGACACTTGAAATCTGGAGAATTTTGCAAGAAAGCGGCGTAAATTTTTTCGTATGGAGCGAGCGACAATTGTCGAAAGACAAGGCGCGAGTGAAGACAAAAAATTTACAGCCAAGCTGACGTAGCAAAAACTCTAGATTTCAAGTGGAAGGAGTATATACTTTCTACGATGAACGAAGAAGATTTTAATAAACTCAGCCGGCTTTGCCGGATCTCTTGCACTGAAGACGAAAAGAAACGGTTTTCGAAAAGCATCGAAGATATTCTTTTGTACGTCGAGCAGCTCCAAGAAGTTGACACAGAGGGAGTTCCTCCATGCCTGATCGTTTTGGAGACTCTAACAAATAAGCTGCGGGAAGATATCCCTGAAGAGCCGCTGTCACGCGATCTCTTTTTAGCAAACGCTCCATCTCAAGTTGGCGGCATGATCAAAGTCCCCCCTGTCTTTAAACAACAATAGGCAAAATAGTGTATCAGCTTCCAGCTCATGCTCTTCGAGATCAATTTGTCAAAGGCCAGGTTAGTGCTAGCCAAATTGCAGAGGCCTTTTTAAAACGGATTGAAAAGCACGATCAAGAGCTCGGTTGTTTCCTGAATGTCCTCTCTGAAAGAACACTTGCCCATGCTAAGACACTCGATGAAAAAAGAGCCCAAAAGAAACCGCTAGGCAAGCTCGCTGGCATCCCCATGGCTCTCAAAGACAACATCCATATCCTGGGCGTTAACACCACCTGCGGGTCTAAGTTCCTGTCAAACTATCAGGCCGTCTTCGATGCAACAGTGACAAGGCTTTTGGAAGAAGAAGATGCACTGCTGATTGGCAAAACAAATCTCGATGAATTTGCAATGGGATCATCGACTGAAAATTCTGCCTATCAGATCACAAAAAATCCGTGGGATTTTGCTATTTCTCCAGGAGGATCTTCGGGTGGATCTGCGGCAGCTGTTGCAGCAAGGCTTTGTCCCATTGGTTTTGGAAGCGATACCGGCGGATCGATCCGCCAGCCTGCAGCTTTCTGCGGCATTGTTGGATTTAAACCAAGCTACGGAAGAGTCTCTCGTTTTGGATTGGTTGCTTTTGGGTCATCTCTCGATCAAATCGGCCCCTTCACGACCACAGTCCAAGACGCAGCTCTAATCATGGAGGTGATTGGAAAGCCGTGCGATAAAGACGCCACCAGCGTCCCTCAAGCCTCAGAAGCCTACCTCCAAAAACTTGCCGCCCCCCTCAAAGGAATGTCTATCGGAGTGCCATGGCACTTTTTGGAAGGTTTAGAGCCTGAAGCTAAGAAGAACTTTGAAGAATCCGTGGCCGTTTTAAAAGATCTTGGCTGCACCATTGTTGACATCGACCTCGACATCTTGCGCTATTCGATTGCCGTCTATTATGTCTTGGCAACTGCCGAAGCTTCCACTAATCTCGCCCGTTTCGATGGCATCCGGTTTGGAAAAAGATCGGCGAGAGCGACAACACTCGATGAGATTTTTGAGTTTTCCCGCCAAGAAGGGTTTGGAGAAGAAGTCAAGCGGCGCATCATGTTAGGAACTTATGTCCTTTCTGCTGGATACCAGGACGCTTATTATAAACGCGCTCAAAAGGTCCGTACTTTGATTATCCGTCAATTTAAGAAAGCTTTCGAAAAATGTCAGATCATCTTAACACCGACATCTCCCACGTCTGCTTTTGAACTTGGCAAGATCCAAGATCCTCTGCAAATGTACTTGCAAGACATGTATACGATTCCTGCAAACCTCGCCGGACTTCCAGCTATCTCTCTTCCATCTGGTTTTTGCAGCAAAGGAAGACCGTTTGGCCTTCATCTGACAGGACCCTTCTTGCACGATGCTGAAGTGCTGAGAGTCGCTCACCACTTTGAGCTCAAGACTGCTTTTACACAAAAAGTTCCTCCCCACTTCAATGAGGCTGTCCATGGTTGATGTGAACTACGAAAATTGGGAGACGATCATTGGACTCGAGATCCATGTCCAGCTGAACACTAAATCGAAAATGTTCGGAGGAGAGCCTTATCACTTTGGCTCCGAACCCAACACCGACATCGGCGTTGTCTGTACAGGTCAGCCTGGAGCTCTTCCCACCGTCAACAAAGAAGCCGTCCATAAAGCTGTGCAATTTGGCTGCGCTGTCCATGCCAATGTCTCGCTCATTAGCCGTTTCGATAGAAAATCTTACTTCTATCCAGATACTCCAAAAAACTTCCAAATCACGCAGTTTGAACACCCGATCGTTCATGGTGGTTCGATCGCTGCAGACGTCGGTGGCGAGACTAAACACTTTAAGATCAACCGCGCACATCTTGAAGAAGATGCCGGAATGCTCAAACACTTCACAAACTTCTCTGGCGTCGATTACAACCGGTCAGGCGTTCCTCTTTTAGAGATTGTTTCAGAACCGTGTATGCACTCTCCCCAAGATGCTTCCTCCTATGCCATGGCCGTCAAAGCCATCATGGAATACATCGATGCTTCTGATTGCAACATGGAAGCCGGATCTCTCCGCATCGATGCCAACATCTCCGTCCGCCTCAAAGGTGAGCAAGGCTTTCGCAATAAGATCGAGATCAAAAACATGAACTCGTTCTCCCACATGGAGATTGCTTTAGAATCTGAAATCCGCCGTCAAATCCAGTTTTATTCCAAACATCCGCACGAGAAGATCGAACACGGCACCTACCGTTTTGACACAGAGACCGGTGAAATCATCCGGATGCGCCTCAAAGAACAAGCCGACGACTACCGGTATTTCCCAGAACCCGACCTCCCACCAATTGTTCTCACTGAGAGCTACATCGATGAAGTCCGTCGAAGCTTGCCTGAGCTCCCCCGCGAGAGGCTCAAACGGTATCTCACAGAACTTCAGCTCCCAGAGCAGCCCGCTACCCTTCTCATTAACGACAAAAAGCTCTCTGATTACTTTGAAGAGGGCCTTAAAAAATGCTCCAATGGCAAATCACTCGCCATCTGGCTCACCGTAGAATTTCCTGGCCGCTTGAAAGAACTCGGGAAAACCCTATGGGAAATCTCCAGCGATCATATCGCTGAGCTTGTTAACCTCATCGACAACGGCACCATCAACGGCAAAATCGCCAAAAGCGTCGCAGACGAGATGGTCCAAAAACCTGGCATCTCTCCCTCTGATATCGTCAAATCCAACCCCGACTTCCAACCGATCTCCGACATGGTAGAAATCGAAGCGATCGTCGACCAGGTCCTCTCTGCAAACCCCACTGTCATTGCTGACTACAAGGCTGGTAAAACCAAAGCGTTTGCGTTCTTAGTCGGCCAAATCATGAAGGCCTCCCGTGGCAAAGCCTCCCCTTCTATCGTCAACGATCTCCTCATCAAAAAACTAAAATAGTCGCGACTAAAATAATCTATGTGTTAAAAAAGTCGCATCAAATGAGGAACCTTTATGAAAAAGCGCATTCTTGCTGCCTTTTTATGCCTATCTCTGAATCTTCACTCACAAGAAACAGCCATTGTGACCGGGGCCAATCGTGGCATTGGACTTGGTTTTGCTTCAGAACTTTTACAGAGAAATTATCACGTCATTGCAACGTACCGAGATGAAGCCTCAGCTTTAAAAAACCTGAAAAATCAATATCCTGAAACACTCACTCTCTATCAACTCGATGTTACTGATCAAGAAGGCATCCGCAGGTTTGCCGCAACTGTCAAAACTGTTGATCTATTGGTCTTAAATGCAGGAATCAAAGGTTATCCTCCAGGAACTAAACTGACCGATTCGACAGATGCCTACTTCCGCAATGCCCTTGAAGTCAATACGATTGCTCCCAACAATCTCATCCGCGCTTTTTTTCCTCTGCTCATCGAAAAGGAAAATAGCTGCATTCTTTACATCAGCTCAGGTGTTTCCTCTACTGTTCAAAATGGAAGCGGTGGGTATCCGGGCTATCGAGAGTCAAAAGAAGCGGGCAATGCTCTAACCTGGAACTGGTCGATCCAACTCATCAGAGAGTGGAAAGAAAGACATCCTGATAAACTCTCTCAAACCCCGCTTGCTGTGGCCATCTCTGTCCAGGTCATGTTAAAACAGATATGGGTGGAGATAATGCTCCTTTGACTGTGCAGCAAAGTGTCTCTGAAATGCTCGATACCCTCAGCTATGTCAGACGCACGAAGAAAAGCAATGGACTCTACATGCATGGCAGTGAAACACCCTACGTCCAATATGCCACTCCTCCTGTGCTAAAAGAAATCCTCGATGCCATGCAGTCTTTTATTCCTTAGAGAAAGGAGGTTTTTTGTCTAAAAAGGCAGATACCAAAGTTCTTGCTTCACTCATTGCTTCTGGAGGCATTAGTAGGAAATATTGCATTTCAAATGTCAGGGCCTCAGCCAAAGAAATTTCATTGGCCGCGTACATGATATCAGCTGCAAGATGGCCAGGTCGCGAGTACCTTTCTTCAGCAAAACCAGGCCATGATGGGGTTAAGATTTTTTCACGATTTTTCTGCACCTCTTTTTTCCCTTTGAGAGTGATGCAGAATTCGAGAAATTCTCTCCCGTTTTCCCAAAGCATTTCTCGAGAAAAAATAGCATCTGCAAGTTGCATTTCCCGTGCCTGCGATGCAGAAACAGTTTCTCCGTTCATGATAAGGTTGAGCGCTTGAGGTCCTCCGACTAATCGAGGAAGACGCTGTGTGCCTCCCCAGCAAGGAAATAATCCCAATTTAACCTCCGGAAGACCAAGAATGGTCTTAGGATCATTCGTAACGACGCGATAATCACAGGCAAGCGCTAGCTCTAATCCCCCTCCCAAACAACACTTATCAATAAAAGCAATGGTAGGGATGGGAAGATGAGCTAGTCGGGAAAATACATCATGTCCAGTTTCCACAATTTTTCGCAGAAGAATAGGATCACTTAAGCCTTGACGTATCATTTTTAAATCTGCGCCAGCAAGATTTTCAATATTGATCACGAGTGCCTTAACATCTTTCGTTTGGGTTAATAGATCCCTAAGAGTTTCTAAAGTAGCTAATGAGAGCACATTTACTTTTCCACCAGGCTCTGAGAATGAAATTTTTGCAATTCCATCTCGGCCTTTGTCGAAATGAATCTCTCTGCAATGAAAGCATTGTAGCATTTTTTTAGCGTGACGAAACGCATTGATGGCAAGCATGATAGTTCCCTGTTTGAGTGGGAAACTTATATCTCAGACCATGATTTTAATTCAGTAAATTTTGAGCTCATTAAGGTTCGATGTTTCCTTCTGAACTAGCCATCTCTAAAGTGTGGAAATACTCTGTCCGGTTTTGCACTCGAATGATGGTGCCGTATCATTTACTTGATTTTCGTGTTATCATTTACTTGATTATTCTGCTAAAAATTACTCGTTTTTCATGCAAACATGCTCTTATTCAGGCAGTTATGGCTTGGGATGAAACTTCTCAAAAGCCTCGTGCAGATGCTTTTTGCTAACATGGGTATACCGATCTGTCGTAGCGATATTCGAATGGCCCAGCATCTCTTGAATCACCCTTAAATCGGCTCCATTTTCTAAGAGATGCGTTGCAAACGAATGCCGGAGCGTATGCGGCGAGATCTCTTTGCTGATACCTGCTTTTCTACCATAGAACTTAACCCGCTCCCATAAAGCCACTCGGTCTATTCTTTTGCCCTTACTGCTCAAAAATAACGGTCCATCACCTTCTGTCCGAAACCGTGTCAAATAGTCATCCACTGCATCCACAGCAATAGATGCGATGGGAATCACCCGTTCTTTGTTTCCTTTGCCCCTAACTCTGACTTGATCATCAGAAATATCCCCCAGGTTCAGGCCGCAGAGCTCTGAAACCCTCAGTCCTGAAGCATACATCACCATGAAAATCGCCTTGTCTCTTGCCCCAATCGCCGTTTCACTATCTGGCATTTCCAAAAATCTACCCACCTCTTCTACGGTGAGCACCTCAGGGATCAGCTGCCACATCTTGGGACTTTCTAAAAAAACGGTGGGATTAGTAAGGATGATTTTTTCCCGTTTTAAAAAACGGAAAAAGACTTTAATCGAGACCAGCGCTCTACAGAGACTGCTAGAGGCGATACCTTTATTTTTAAGTGTCTGAAAATATTCAATGATCTGATCTGCATCGATTTCTTCAACTTTTCCTTGAGAATACTTGGCATAAGATTTCAAATCCCTGCCGTAAGCAGCAAGCGTATGAGGGCTAAGCCCTTTTTCAGAACCGAGATAAACTAAGAAGTCGGCGATTTCTCTTTCCACTTCTCCATATTAGCAGAAGGCAATGCGCGATACAACCTGGCATCTTTTGAGGCTTCTGTTAACCGCTCCATAAGGATCTTAAGGCTTTTTGCACGGAGATCCTCAAGATGTTTTTTCCAATCTGTTACCGCTTTTTCAAGCCTACTGCTATATAAAAGCTTTTTTGGAATCCCCGCTCGGTTTTCCAGTGACATCTTCTCATAAACTTTTTCCAGTTCTTCATTGGAAGGCTTTGTCTTCAAGAACTTTGCAAAAGCTTGGATAGAGATCTCTTTCTGATATTTCCAAGGATGTCTCTGTTTGTCGACCATCGAATAAAATACGTAGCCATTGACGATCAGCCATGCTGCAGCAAAGACAATCCCTGCGATATAAATCGGAGCTCCGCCTGAAAGAACAGTAAAGTAGATTAAGGTTCCGATGGCAATGAGGTTGAGCAGAGTACTAAAGCCGACTAAGAATTTATCCCATTTACTCATTTCACCTGTTTTCCATTGAGACATAAATGCAGCGCCATCTGTCAAAGCAATCCAGAGAAGCCCTGAAACACCAAGAACCAAGAGCGGAATACCCAAAGCTAATCCCCCAGAGAAGAAAGATCCTGCAACAACAGCTACAGCACAGACCACAGACAAGGCAATCTTAGTCACTGTTTTCCAACGAACTCCCCACTCCGACCAGCTTGCTGATTTCAACCCGGCAACAAAGGCATTCTTATCACCCTTATTGAAAGCTTCCATCGCATCAGGCCCGAGCCCTCGAATCAGATCGTTTTCGATTTTTGCAGCTAGCCTCTTATCCCCAATAAATCGACCAAACCGCACCATTTTATCCTCAGGTGGCAACTTATCAAAGCCTGGTGGTTTTCCCATTTCGGCCATCATAAACTCAGGATTTTTTTCGAAAAGCTTATAGACATGGTCTCTTCGGCTCTCATCCGTTGGATCCCATGGAAATGTTTCGAATTCTTTTTCTAATTTCTTTAACCAGCCAGCACCTTCTTCAAGCGCCATGTCGCGACATTCTTCTTTCGTAAACGTTTTCTTCCACATCTCCAAATCGATGTGCTGTCTCAACGCTTCAATCGGATCTTTACTGCTGATCAGTTTTTCTCTGAGTTCATCTCCCTTGGATAGATCGTATAATACCAACCCTTGCAGCCCAGCATAGATCGCATAAGCCCCAACATACAGAATCACGGAGATCACCAGAGCAGCGGTCTTTACAGCCACTAGCGCTGAAGAGATGACTAACGGATTTTTCAACAGATCAAAGAGCTCTGTGATCGCGCCAAAAACCCTCACAACGGCTAGAGCTGCAGAACCAGAAGCAAAAAAGCTGTTGATGACGATTTGAGCCTTTGCAACGCTTGCCCCAAAGGTATCTCCTATCTTGTTCAGATCATTCATCTTTTTATAACTATCCCGAGCCCTGCCAACCCCGATCATGCAATAGAGCAAAGATGTCAAACCGATTAAAGGAGCTCCAATGAGCCCTAATGCATAGCCAAATATTTCTGCGAGCGCAACTGGAATAGTTCTAAGTGCTAAAGAGACATCTGCAACCGCATCGTAAAGCTTTGCCGTTGGCATCGATTCTCTTGTAGGATTTGTTTTGATCTTTGGACGGACTGTCGTATAAATCAAAGCATCTCGCCCGCCAACCTGAGATAAAGGCATACCTGCGGATCGACTCCGCCGGAGATGGGTGCTGAAAATGTTTGAAAGTGCAGCCATAGATACCTGTTTTAAACTTTTATTATAACATAAAATAGTATTTATAATCAAATAATTACTATAATACAACTAATTAATTATAAACAGGTTACTATAACGATATGAAATTAAACTGGTTCCACTTCTTTTAGATTGAGCACATTTATTTCTTCTGAGGATTCGTCTATAGAGACTTCTTCTGATATATGGGCGTTTAAAGGTGGTGTTTTAGAATCATCCTGAGCTTCTGCTTGCACACTCTCTTCATCTGATGAATCGAGATCAAAGTTAGAAGAAGATTTGTTTGCAAGCTGGCAAGTCATAGTCTCCCATTCTTTTTCGATGAGGTCGTATTTAGAAGCCATTTCTTCTTTCTCTTCTTCTGACAGCTTCTTCAATGACATGATTCCTAACCTTTCTGCTTCAGGTGTCAGCCGTGGACTGAATCGATTAGGATATAAAAGATGGACAAGACATGCCTCTTCAGCAGGGGTATACTTCCCAATTCTACCCAAGCGGAACCCATCTGCTAAAGCAAAATTCTCATAGCATTTCTTTATAAATAAGCTTAGTCGTGTCTCTTTTTGCTTGTTTAGTAGTGCTGCCTCTTGCTTTTTTACTAAAGCTGCCTTTTGCTCTTCTGGACCTAAATCCTTTTGCTCTTCTGGCGTTAATTTAAGACAGGCTTTCTCTTCTTGCGTTAAATTAAGATAAGCATTGAGTGTAAAATTGATTTCAACTCCTGGCCCAGTGCTTAGAACTTCTTCGGCTACAGGATCTCTACCTGCTGTCAGAGACTCCGGATATCGTAAGTACTGAATAAACTCTTCCCAAACCTCTTGAGTCGCCGCTTTACTCTCTGGGGCACCAAAAGTAAACTGGTCTACACTTGTTACCTTTCCGAGGCTCTCTAAAGAATCTGCAGCAACATTAGTCTTTTCTAACATTTGCACAATTGTTTTACTGAATACTTTACGCGTTCTTTCAACCTCGTTCCATTGATCAACATGACCATCAATCCATTCTATTGGCTGGCCATCGTAGGTAGGTCTGATCTCGACATCATACTTCGTGCCGTTGAATTCTACCGGCACTGTAAATACTAAATATGCAGGGTTTGTCGTACTCATTATTGCCTCTTTTTTCTTTACTCTATTTTAACAAAACATTTACTATATATCAAGTTTTATCTATTGAATATTGCTATATTAATCCTCAATAGGTTATGATAGGCCTTTTCCAAACTATGAAAAAAGAGCTTGATATCCAATCACTTATATCCGGCAAGAATCGTCCCTACCGTTCGATATTGCTACTGGGCCCCCCAGGCTCTGGTAAAGGGACCCTAGGCAAACTGCTCAGCAGCGCTGGGAACCACTTCCACCTCTCCTCCGGGGACATCTTCAGAGGCCTCTCTCCAGAGTCCCCTGCAGGCAAGCTATATCACTCCTATGCGGGTAAAGGTCACCTCCTCCCCGATGATGTCACTGTCGGCATCTGGCACCACTTTGTAGAGGGTCTAATAGCCACTAATCGGTACTTCCCCCACCAACAGCTCCTTCTCCTCGATGGCATCCCCCGCACTATTATCCAAGCCGAGCTTCTAGAGAAGTACATCCAGATCATGCATATCATCGTTTTAGAGACCCAAAATATCGATGAACTGATCAAACGGATGAAAAGACGGGCCCTCATTGAAAGACGAGCTGACGACCTGGAAGACACCGTTTTAGAGACCCGCATGAGGGTTTATGCAGAAGACACCCACAAGCTCCTAGAGCACTATCCCCCTAACCTCATCAGCCGCTTTAAGGCTGATCAACGACCCCTCGAGGTCCTTCGAGACGTCCTGGCTAAGCTATCTCACCTCTTAAGCCACTCAGAAGAATCGTACGTCTAGGGAGCGTTTTCAAAAGGTTTTGGGTCCATTTTAGCATCAAAGCAGCTCAAATCGACGATCGCAATAGAATCACCTGCAGCCTTTTGTGTTGCCATCCTAATCAGTCTGATTAGATTTCTTCTAATCCCTCGACTAAAGAGTATGAATATTCGAGGCAGTTGCAAAACTCCCCGACCCAGCAAAATCGCCCTTTTAAGCCATTTTATCGCCCCACCGCGGGGCCCTACCCCCCCGAGTATGTGCCCCGCAGTGGGGTTCAGGCCGCATGGCGACCCTGATAAACTGGCTCAAAATCATCGATTTTTCTGGGTCGGGGAGTTTTGCAACTACCTCTATTCATCTAAATCGAGTACACCTAATGATACATGAGGTGCTGCATCATGCACTGAATCGCTTTCATTGCCCAAGTTGTTTACCCGAACAACTTCAACAGGCTTTTCAACCGGTGCAAACTTTTTCAACCCTATACTTACTAGTTGAGATAAACTTTCCTCATCTAATACCTTTTCTACCATTGGAAGTTTTTGTATTTTTCGAACTAAAATTTTTTCATTCCACTCATCTTCACGCACATCTAAGGCATTTTTAGATGATGTTAAAATTGGAGCTCCCTTTACATGCGAAAACGACATAATATTATCCTTTTTATTTATTAGTTATTTAATATTTACATTAAATTTATTAATACTATTTTATGTTTAATTACAACGCATTAAAAGCCATGCACTTATATTTAACAAATGCGCAACGCATTGAATATCAGACTGTTAATAAAAAACTGTTTTTTATAAAATATACTAACAATAATTTTATTGAATATTTACATTAAATTTATTAATATAGAGGTGTAATAAAGAGGTTAATATGAATAATACCACAGAATTAAACAGTAAGATTGCAGGTCTTGAGAGTCAGGTCGATCTATTGGAATCAGAACTGAGCTATATCAACCTATTGCTTCTTAAATGCGGCTTTCCTGAAGGGATCAAGACCCTGAAAATGACTGTCGAAGAGCT
Source organism: Chlamydiota bacterium (assembly GCA_013286675.1). Taxonomy (GTDB): domain Bacteria; phylum Chlamydiota; class Chlamydiia; order Chlamydiales; family Rhabdochlamydiaceae; genus PALSA-1444. The sequence goes on along the minus strand of JABDFE010000002.1, from coordinate 37,723 downwards.
CCTTAGCGAATCTTCTATTGACCTTAACGACGACGAATCACAAGCTCTTTAAGATTAGATAGTTACATTCGTCTACAACAGAGGGCAGACCTTAAATGGTCTGTCCTCTTGCTTTTTACGGAATTTTAAGGTTTAATCATGACTCGACTTTGTACATTTCTAGCTCGACCGCCTCGGTCCATTTGTTTTCTGAGGCGTTTATTTAAACAGGAAGGGGTTAAAAACCCCTTCCTGTTTAAATAAATCGACTAGTTTGGCCATGGGCCAAACGTCAGGAAGCAAATGGGCAAAGCGGTCGAGTTAAAAATGTGCAAAGTCGAGTCATAAGATATTTATGGGTAAGTTGATTTTTGAACATAGCGGGGAAGAGAAGGACATTCCCGATGGAGAATCGATCGCTTCAGTTTGTGAAGAAGCGGGGGTTCCTTTTGCCTGCACTGAAGGGGTGTGTGGCACCTGTGTGATTGAAGTTGTTCAAGGGATGGAGAATCTATCCCCTTTTACCCAAGAAGAAAAAGACTTTCTCGGAGATGAAGGGAGTGAAAGACTTGCCTGTCAGTGCAAGCTCCGGGGCGGATGCGCAAAAATTAAATTCTAGAGGAAGAACCTCTCCCAGTCATAAGTTTCAGTCGATTTTCGGGTTCTTTTGAGCCGATTTTTGGTTTTTTTTGGAGGGATAATATACGCATGTTGATATAATCCCTCCAAAAAAAGTCGAAAAGCGGCCAAAATAATCCCGAAAATCGACGAAAATTATTACTGGGAGAGGTTCCAACCATGCAAGACCAAATTACGAAAGACATGACCATCGACGAGATCTTCACAAGATTTCCTCAAAGAGGTCAAAGACTGGCTCAAGAGATGCAAAATGCAGGCCTTAACTGTGTAGGCTGTGGAGCCTCTGTTTGGGAGACCCTGGAAGCCGGAATGCTCGGACATGGGTTTAAAGAAGAAGACCTTGAAAAACTCATGAAAAAGCTTAACGCTATCTTAGCTGAAGAGATCGACACTTCAACGATCGTCATGACGCCAAAAGCGGCTGAGAAGTTCAAAGAGATCCTCGCTGAAGAAGGGAAAGAAGGCTGGGGCCTTCGGTTTGCAGACCGCGCTGGCGGATGCAGCGGATTTGAATACGTTTTAGACTATTCAGAGAAAGCCGAAGAAGGCGATGAAGTGTTCCATTCCAATGGCATTGATATCCACGTCAATAAATCTGCTGTCTGCCGTCTAAAAGGGTGTGTGATCGACTTCGTCGAAGGGCTCAACGGATCAGGCTTTAAGATCAGCAATCCTAATGCAAAAGGCGCCTGCGGCTGCGGTAAATCCCAAAGCTATTGATAGCATCTGTTTCTTTGAGTAGCGGTGAATTCACTGAGGTAAAAAATGACTAAAGCAAAAGAAACAGATTACGAAGTCGATGAAGGGAATATCTTTGCTGCAATTGGACGCAAAGATGCCGATGAACTCGTTGCCAGATCTGAGCTTTTAGATGAAGTTGGAAATCTCATAGAAAAAAGTGGTCTAACACAGCATCAAGCAGCAAAAAAACTTGGGATAAAACAATCAAAAGTTTCCATGCTCATAAATGGCCATTTATCAGAATTCAGTACCGATACACTTCTCCATTATCTATCCATTTTGGGATGCAAAGTAGAAATTCGATTAATAAAACCTCGCCGTCAAAATATCTTCTCCAATAGAGGATGCATTGCGGTTTGCTAGCGGTCTGTAAACTTAATTTCTAGTGTTTGGGCTGCGTCAAAGCCGCTCAAATCGACGATCGCAAGTTGATTCGTATTGCATTAATACGGATCAACTTGCGAAGCCGGCTAGCGTCGATTTCAGCGAGCTTTCACGTTAGCCGAAACCCCAGAAATTAAATTTACAGACCACTGATGACTGTTAAGTCCAAAGATGGCTTCGAAGTTTAATAAGACAAATCAGCATTTCAGTGTCTTCATCCTCTTGTTCTTGTTCCATTTTACGGCAGATCTCTAGAATTTTAGAGGCCTCTTTATCGTTGGAGCTAGTTAAGGGAATATCTTCGTCTTGAGACGCGCATCTTTTATCAAAATATTCGCTCCACCCGCTGGCGGCGATAGGGTCTGGTCGTTTGGGTCGTTCTTCCTTCCACCATTTGTAGAGCATGATTGTCTGTTTTTTTGAAACGTTTGGTCATGACATGGTGATCTTACATGAGCATGATATTCGTAAGGGAAATGGAGCATTTAATTTTCTCAAAAAGAATCAACGAGAACTTTTTCTAGAAAAACTAAGTTTTTTGGTAGCAGAAACCAATTTCATTCTCTTCGCAAGTGTCATCGATAAATACAAAATAAAAAAACAGAACATTCAAGGAATGCATGCTTATCATTTTGCAATGCAGCTTGGTCTAGAACGCCTATATTCCTTTCTTCAAACTCAGGAACAAGAAGGTTATCAAACCTATGTGATATTCGAGGCACGTGGACGTAGAGAAGATCAAGAACTTGAATTAGAGTTTCGTCGTGTTTGTGCTGGTCAAAACAACCTAAAAAAAACTCTTCCTTTCGATATTGTCATCGCAGATAAAAAGACCAATTCTGAAGGTTTGCAATTCGCAGACATCGTTGCTCGACCAGTAGGTTTATCGACTTTTCGACCACATCAATCAAATCGAGCAATAAGGATATTAGAGAAGAAATTTCACAAAAGTGCAGAGGGACTTGTACTTGGACATGGTCTTTGCCTTTACCCATAAAAAGCGAAAAAACCCAGAGAACCCTCTGAGGTATAGACGCCGGCCAGGCAGCCCCAACCCATTTATAACTCCATTCTACTTTGTCGGTATATTTTATTCAATCCCACAATGTTTTGTAAAGCTGAGATGTAATGTCGCCTTGTCGCAGACGGCCCAAAGCAGAATAAAAAACAATGGCGCCGTCGACAAGGTCAGATCAGAAACCCATCACGCAACTTACTCTCTATGTGTTTTTCGACCCGTTTATTTTTCTCAATATCAACAATGCGAGTATTGTGATTGACTCTGTCAGTTCTGAAGAAAATCGTGCGTCTTTTTTTTGAACCCAAGCTGTGATTCTGTCTAACAAAGGGGCTTCGATTTGTGGATGATTTTCTTGTGGTCTACCCATGGATAATGGGCCATTTACAAAGGTTTGGTCGTGTCCAATAGATTGTTTTGTAGTTATTTTCATAAAAAATCCTAATTTTTCAATCGGTGGCGGAACCATAGACAAAATGTTGTCGATTGTAAAGAGCCTTTTAACGATGAAGTGCTCGGCCATGGAGGGCTAGCGATGCTTCTTTGATTGCTTCAGACAGGGTCGGATACGCATAAGGCTGTGGGCTAGATCTAGAGTCGTGAGGCGATTTTGGATCGCTAAAGCACCTTCTGCAATGAGCTCTGATGATATGGACGCCTAGAATCTGGTCGGTTGCGCCATCAGAGACGATCTTCACAAAAGATGAAGACATTGTGCAAAATGCAGAACTTAGGTTGAAACATCTGTACTACACTGTTTTATTAATTTTGACACTTTAAAGAACTCCGTCAATGTTAATGAAATGGTGCAGCACACGACAAAACTTATTCCGATGAGCGAGTGTGGAGGCAGAAGAAAGCGAAAACTGCAAAGGCTGATATTACAGATATAGCAGACAAGATTCTCCAGTTTTTTGCAGGTTCAGGTTGAGGAGCAGAACTTGAATGGCCCCATTCAGCCTTATTTGCATAAACGACTAAAGCCATTCCCGCAACAATCAGAGCTCCATAGAGCAGGTATGTTCGAATTGCGAGATCCCCATATTTGGCTGCGTGAATGTTAATAGAGCTAACATTAGGTGGTAAAGCGTTAGCACCAATCCAACTGTAGTCTGGAGTCGAAAGCCCACTAAAAATACTAGACATAAACATTTGCCTCATTAATAGTTTATTATTATATCAAATCTGTTTTTAACATTCAAATAAACAGATTTTTTAGAAATGTCATACAATAAATAAATTTAATTATAAGGCGCCATCTAACGATGAAGTGCTCGGCCATGGAGGGCTAGAGCTGCTTCTTTGATCGCTTCAGATAGGGTTGGATGTGCAAAAGGTGTGTGGGCTAGATCGAGAGTTGTGAGGCGATTTTGGATTGCTAGGGCACCTGCTGCAATGAGCTCAGAAGCATGGGCTCCAATGATGTGGACGCCTAGAATCTGGTCGGTTGCACCATCAGAGACGATCTTTACAAACCCCTCTTCTTCCCCTGTGCACTTGGCTCGAGAATTGATCTTGAAGGGAAACATCCCTATTTTGACTGTTGCACCTAAGCTAGTGGCCTCTGCTTCTGTAAGGCCGATAGCAGCGACTTCTGGATTGGTGTAGATAACATTAGGGATGGCAAGGTAGTTCACGACGGGATTTTGGCCAGCGATGATCTCAGCTACGGCGACTCCCTCTTCTGAGGCTTTGTGGGCCAGCATGGGGCCATCGATGATGTCTCCGATGGCATAGATATTTGGGACGGAGGTCCTGAAGCGGTTATCAATGGGAATGGTCCCCTGAGGGGTAGGTGTGATGCCGACTGCTTCTAATCCGAGATTTTGGGTGTAGGGCCTCCGGCCGACAGCAATGAGAACGACATCCCCTGCAAGTTGCTCTTGGCCAATCCGGAGAACGATTTCATTGGAAGAGATGTCAGCTCCTGTGACCTTGGATGAGAGCCGGAAGGCCATCCCCTGTTTTGTTAGGATCTTTTGGAGCTCTTTGGAGATCGATGTGTCGAGTGTTGGACAGATTCTACCCTGAAATTCAACAAATTCAACTTTGCTACCTAACCGGCTGTAGACAGAACCGAGTTCAACACCGATCACACCAGCTCCGATGACGAGGAGTCTTTCCGGGACTTTAGTCAGAGCTAACGCTCCAGTCGAAGAGACGATCCTTTTTTCATCAAACGGAAGAAACGGAAGTCCGATCGGTTCTGAACCGGTTGCTAAAATGATGTGTTTAGCACCGATCTCTTCACCGGCAACTTGAACGACTGCGGGAGAAATGAGCTTAGCTGAGCCAGGAATAAACGTGATCTTATTTTTTTGGAAAAGCATGGCGATGCCTTCATTGAAAGTCTTCACGACTTTTTGCTTCCGGGTCATCATCTCTTTAAAGGAATAGGAACACTTTTCTACTTTCAATCCGTACTGCTCGGCTTCATGGACCATTTTCCAATAGAGCTCTGAAGCATGGAGCAGCGCTTTAGATGGGATACAACCGATGTTGAGACAGGTGCCGCCAAGCTCTTTGACTTTGTCGACACAGGCGACTTTAAATCCGAGCTGGGCAGCTCGGATGGCTGCAACATAGCCTCCAGGTCCTGATCCAATAACAACAACATCAAAATTCATAAGTCTAGGAGAAGCCGGGTTGGATCTTCTAAATTCTCTTTCATATGGACGAGGAACTCCACAGCTTCTTTTCCATCGATAATCCGGTGGTCGTATGAGAGCGCCAAATACATCATCGGCCGGATGACGACTAGATCATCGAGAGCAACGGGCCGTTTTTGGATGGCGTGCATGCCTAAGATGGCGCTTTGAGGTGGATTGAGAATCGGGGTTGAAAGCAGAGATCCGAAAGTGCCGCCATTGGTGATCGTAAAACATCCTCCGCGGAGATCATCCATGGTGATGCCTCCTTCTCTAGCCTTTTTGCTATAGTCCACAATCTGCTTTTCAATCTCTCCAAAAGAAGCCGTATCAGAGCTCCGGACAACAGGAACCATCAGACCTTTGCTGGTCGAGACAGCAACGCCGATGTCAAAATTAGGAAATGCAACGATATCGTCCCCTTCAATGTAAGCATGGACATCAGGAAAAGCTTTTAAAGCCGACGCTGCGGCTTTAATAAAGAACGACATAAACCCAAGCTTAACGCTATAGCGGGCTTGGAAATCTTCTTGCTCTTTCTTGCGGATTTCGATGATCCGGGTCATGTCGACTTCGTTAAAAGTCGTGAGCATCGCGGTGGTGTTTTTGACTTCGACGAGCTTTTGAGCAATGGTTCTGCGGAGCGAGCTCATCCGCTTTCTTTCTCCTGTGGGAGCTGGAGGCATTGCCGCAGGGGCAACTTTAGGAACTTTCATCTCAGCTAAAACATCTGGAGCCATTTTACGAGCTGAAGGTCCTGCAGAAGGAGCTGGAGCTGCTGGTGCAACAGGAGCGGCTGGTTTTGCAGGTTCTGGAGCCGGGATTTGAGCATCGGTGTCAATTGTCCCAAGAAGCTGGTCGATTTTAACGGTATCGCCGACTTTGATAGAAAGAAATAGCTGTCCAGATTGCGGAGCATAGAGGACTTGGTTGACCTTGTCTGTTTCGAGCTCGAGGATTTCTTCATCAAGGCGGACACTAGAGCCGCTGGGTTTAATGATGCGGCTGATCGTTGCTTGAGTGACAGACTCTCCCATCGTGGGAACTTTAATCTCAACTTTCACCCGAGTGCCTCCTGAATCATTTGATCATACTGTTTCTTATGTAGCGCATAGGAGCCTGCCGCTGTCGATGAACTAGGACCTCGTCCGATGTAACGGAGGGATTTGCCAAGTAGCTCCTCTAGAATCGGACGAAGGAAGTTCCAGGCACCCATATTGCTAGGCTCTTCTTGGACATAGCAAAACTCTTGCAGGCTTTTATACTTCTCTACCAGCTTTTTGAATTTTTCACGATGAAACGGATAAAGTTGTTCGATTCTTACAATGGCAATATCGTCTTTTTTTCTCTCGGTAACAAGGTCGTAATAAACCTTTCCAGAGCAAAATAAAACCTTTTTTGGGTTTTTTTGATGATCATCGAAAAACTCTTCAAAGGTACCTGTCGTAAAATCATTCAGAGGACTAAAGCAGAGTTGATTTCTTAAGAGTGCTTTAGGAGTAAAAATAATGAGCGGTTTTTGTTGTTTTCTCATGGTCTGACGCCGGAGTACATGGAAAATCTGCGCAGACGTGGTGCAGTTGACAATCTGCCAATTGTCATCGCCAGAGAGTTGAAGATATCTCTCAATCCGAGCTGAAGAATGTTCTGGCCCTTGTCCCTCATAGCCGTGAGGCAGCATTAATGTGATTCCAGAGAGATTGCCCCATTTTTGCTGAGAGCAAGCAATAAACTGATCGATGATGATCTGCCCGCCATTAGCAAAATCCCCAAACTGCGCTTCCCAAATCACAAGAGAGTGAGGATAAAAAAGGCTGTAGCCAAATTCAAATCCGAGCACGGCATATTCTGAAAGCGGAGAATTAAAAACATCGAACGGCGCTTTCGCATTTTTCAGATGCGAAAGAGGATAGTACCGTTTATCTTCGACCAATTGATCGACCCAAACTGCATGCCGATGTGAAAATGTTCCCCGTTTAGAATCTTGCCCTGAAAGCCTGACATGAACCCCGTCCATAAGAAGCGAGGCATAGGCTAGATGCTCTCCCATTCCCCAATCAATCGTCGGAAGGCTTGGATCGGCTTTGACCATCGCTAGACGCTCTTCTGCTAGCCGCTTGATTTTAGGATGGAGGTTGAACCCTGGAGGCACACGGCAGAAATCTTCCGCAAGAGCAATTAACGTTGCAGCGGGAACTGCCGTAGTAAACGGAGCAAAAAAATCTTCTTTAGCTGGAGTTCGTACAGCAGATGGTTTAGATGCGACTGTATCTAAAGCCGCTTGGAGAAGGTTCTTAAACTCTGTTTCAAGCTTTTCTCCTGCCTGTGGATCTAAAACCCCTTCTTGAATCAGGCTCTCTTTGTACAGTTCCCTGATCGATTTTTTTGCTTTGATAATTTTGTTTTCGATCGGCTGAGTAAAAGCTGGCTCATCTCCCTCGTTATGGCCATATTTCCGGTAGCAAATCAGATCGATAAAAACATCGCAGTGAAATTTCTGACGGATTTTTAAAGCCAGCAGCATCGCATAGACACAAGCTTCTGGTTTTTCTGCGTTCACATGAAAAACAGGCGCTCCAAAAGCAAAAGCAATGTCCGTGCAATACTGCGTCGACCGGCAATCTTTTGGAATGGTCGTAAAGCCGATCTGGTTATTGATCACCACATGGAGTGTGCCTCCCGTTTCGTAGCCTTTGAGTTTACTCAGCTGGAGCGTCTCATAGACAACCCCTTGTCCTGCAACAGAAGCATCTCCATGGACCAAAATTGGCAGAACCGTTTCATGCCCCATTAGCTCTTGTTTTGCTCTTGCATGACCTTCAACAACAGGATCGACAGCTTCTAAATGACTTGGATTGGCCGAGAGCGTAATCGAGATCTTTTCACCCGATTTTGTGGGAAGCGATCCGATGATGCCTTTGTGGTATTTGACATCCCCTGTTCCTTCCGAAAGATCTGGGGTATAGTGAGACTCAAACTCGTTAAAAATTGCCGCGTACGATTTGTTTAAAATATTTGCTAAAACATTCAAACGACCTCGATGAGACATTCCAAGAACAATTTCATGAATCCCCTCTCCCGCACCTGCTTCGATTGCAAATGCAAGCATCGGAATAAACGTCTCCCCTCCTTCCAGAGAAAACCGTTTTTGTCCGACGTATTTCATGTGAAGAAAAGTCTCAAAAAGCTCAGCTCTATTGAGTTCATGAAAAATCTCTATTTTGTCTTCTTTTGTAAACGGCAGTGGAAAATTCGGCTCAATGATCTTTTGCAGCCAGCTTTCTAATTCTGGTTTTCTCAGGCCCATGTATTCGATCCCAATCGCTCCGCAATAGGTTTTTTCTAAAGCCTCGATGATCTCGCTCAAAGGCGCTTCTGCGACTGGGAGAAATCCGCACGTTGGAAAACTCTTATCTAGATCGCTTTGCTCAAACCCTAAGTTTTTCAGTGACAATTCTGGAACTTCAGTCAAAGGAGCAAATAACGGATTGTCTCTAGCTTTGAGGTGGCCATAAGTCCGGTACGCCTCGATGAGCTGGTAGATCTTTAAATCGGAAGACCCGCTTGCAGGTGCCAGGCTTTTTGCTAAGTCCCATCCGTCAAAGAAGTGCCTCCATGAGGGATCTAATGAAGCCGGATCGGTCCGATACCGCTGGTACTGCTCTTCCAAATAGGCCAGATTAGAAAAAGAGATCTCGTCCATATTCCTTCATTACCATGAGGATGCTATAAATCCAACGATTTTGGTCCCTCTGCAAATATTTTTGGTAGGTAGCTTATCTTTCAGAAGAAAAGTAGAAGTACTTGATTCTTAACGAGTCTCACATTATTCCCGGGGAAAATTGTGAAAATCATCACACTTTATACAGGGAAAAATGTGAAACCTGATACATTAAAGGCATGAAAAGAACCCTCTACCAGCGCCTTCTACAGTGGAAAAATGATCCTGCAAGGCAGCCTTTGCTGGTGCAAGGTGCCCGCCAAGTAGGTAAAACATATCTTTTGAAAGAGTTTGGAGCTAAAGAATTTAAACAATGTTGCTACATCAATTTCGAAGAAATGCCAGCCTGCAAAGCCTTTTTTGAATCAGACCTCAAGCCTCATCGCATTTTGCGAGACCTAGGCATTCACTTAGAAATGAAAATAGACCCGGCAACGACGTTGATCATTTTTGATGAAATCCAAGAATGTCCAAATGCTTTGACGAGCCTGAAATATTTTTGTGAGCACGCGCCTGAATATGCGGTCGCAGCAGCGGGATCCCTGCTGGGAGTGAAGTTATCTGGTGGAGGCTTCCCCGTTGGAAAAGTTCATTTTTGCCAACTGTTCCCTATGAGTTTTTTCGAATTTCTCGATGCAATAGACAAGTCCATGTTAAGGGCTATGCTGGAGGAGATCCAAACCTTTGAGTCCATTGCCGAGCCTCACCATCAACAATTAGTCGAGCTGCTTAAACTCTATTTCTATGTTGGAGGAATGCCAAAGCCGGTATTGCGTTATGTCCAAACAAAAGACCTGGACGTAGTAAGAGAGACGCAGGAGGATATTCTCAAGTCGTATGTCCATGACTTTGCAAAACACGCTCCCCCGTCTTTAGTAATGAAAATTACGCTGGTATGGAATTCTATTCCCGCGCACCTGGGAAAAGAGAATAAAAAATTTGTATTTTCCGCCATCAAAAAAAGTGCACGGGCGCGCGATTATGAAAAAGCTTTGCAATGGCTTCTGGATGCAGAACTCATCTACAAGGTTTCTTTGGTATCAAGCCCTAAACTGCCTTTAACGAGCTATGGGGATCACGAAGTTTTTAAAATTTATCTTCTTGATGTCGGCTTGCTTGGTGCTATGTGTCGTCTCCCTGCTCGCGTTATTGTAGAAGGGAATCAGCTATTTGTAGAATTCAAAGGTTCACTCACAGAAAACTATGTAGCACAGGCATTAACAACAGTATTTGGCAGTCCTCCTTACTATTGGGCGAGCGAAAGGGAAGCAGAAGTGGATTTCCTTTTAGAGTCTAATGGAACTATTTTCCCATTAGAAATTAAATCGGGCACCTCAGCGAAAAAAAAGAGCCTTCTTGTCTATCAGGAAAAATACCACCCTTCTGTCATTTCCCGTTCTACTTTAATGAATTTGAAAAAAGACGGTAAAGTCTGTAATTACCCGCTTTACTTCATCAGTCGATTCCCTATGGATACGAAATAAGTGACTTTTAAAAAAATTTTACGAAAAAATCTAGCATTTCCCTTGTGATTAATTGCCTAACCGGAAATAATTCTGCCTCCTTGCAAAAAAATCTTTTGTATTTTAAAGAGAACTCCATTATCGAGATCTCTGGAACGGGGAAAAAGGTAGTCCTAAACATGTAGTGTTAAGACAATGCGAAGTGCAGGTAGGTGAGATGCAAGGCGCCGCTGCAAGCGGGCACCCGAAGCAGACGACCCCTTTATGGGGTCGGCGATGGAGGGCAACGTAGCAGATCGCCTACCTCCACGAGCAGTGTTTAGCACTGCATGTTTAGGACTACCGGTAAAAGCGAGGCAATTATGATGATGAAAAGTGAACGTCTTAGAAAGTTAGAAGCCGAATTGACCGACCTGGATCAATGGCTTAAACTCGGGCTAGTCCCAAAAAAAGATATTGAGAAGCACAAGACTGAGATCATCAGTCTCAAAGAAAAAATCCAAGAAGAGAAAGACCGTCTCCGCTTCCTCAAAGAAAGCGGCGCGATGGAAGAGTATGCTCCCCCCAAACGATCCCCTCATGCCCGCCAGGCATTCCCCGATACTGCCAGCATGCCCGACATTGAAGTCCCTGAAGAAGGCCTCACTGATTTTGGCCTCGACGTCGAAACCGAATCGTATGAGTTCGAGACCGCCAGCGGCGAAGAGACCGAAAGCGGAACCGAGTCAGCAGCGACAGGAGAAGGGGAAGAAGCCGATACAGAGGACGAAGAAGACGAAGATCCCTTCAGCGATAAAAATCGCTGGCGCCGCGGTGTTCTTGAAGATCCCGATGCCGACAACTGGTGAAAGAGGCCATTGTAAAACTCCTGTGCCCCAGAAAATCGATGATTTTGACGCCCGTTTTCAGGGCCAGCAAGCTGGCACGTGTTGCGCAGACGAGACCATGCCCGAATGGGCAGGCGAGGAAGCGCAGCGAGAACTGGCGCCAAAAGGGCGATTTTATGAGGCACACGAGTTTTGCAATGACCTCGACATTTCCCTCTATTTCCATATTCCGTTCTGCAGGCGTAAATGCCCTTATTGCCACTTCTATGTGGTCCCTCATGAGACAAAAGCAGCCGACTCCCTATTAGAATCGCTCCATCTCGAATGGGACCAGAATAAACACCTCGTTCAAGGAAAAAATATTGTCTCTGTCTACTTCGGCGGAGGAACTCCCTTCCTGATCGGCCCTGAAGCCATCGCTGAAATCCTCTCCTGGATCCCAATTTCAAATGCTGAGATCACCTTGGAGGCCAATCCTGAAGATGTCAAACTTCTTGCCATGCAAGCCTTTGCTAGGGCCGGCATCAACCGAGTCAGCCTCGGCGTTCAATCCCTTGACAATCCTCTTCTTAAAGTCCTCGGCCGGCACCACTCTTCTCAGCAAGCCATTTCTGCGATCGAAGCCACATTCGATGCCGGCATCTCGAACATCACCATCGATCTGATGTATGAAATCCCTCAGCAAACTCTTTCAAGCTGGAAAAACACCCTGACCCAGTTAGAGACCCTCCCAATCACCCATCTATCGCTCTACAACCTGACGATTGAGCCCCAGACCGTTTTTTATAAAAAACGGTCAGAGCTGACTCCCCTTTTGCCCTCCTCAGAAGAGAGTTTAGCTATGCTAAATCTTGCCGTCGCATCTTTAGAAAAAATGGGCCTAAAAAGATATGAGATTTCAGCCTTTGCTAAAGAAGGCTTCATCGCACAACATAACACCGGTTATTGGCTCGGAAGGCCGTTTTTAGGATTTGGACCGTCTGCCTTTAGTTTTTTTGATGGCAAGCGGTACCGGAATTTCTGTGATCTGAAAAAATACTCCGCTGCACTCAAATCTGGCAAATCCCCTGTCGATTTTACCGAGCAATTAACTCCCTTAGCTAGCCTCCATGAGAGGCTTGCCGTCAAACTCCGGATGCTAGACGGTGTCGATAGAAGAGAATTCCCCATCCCAGAAGCTCTTTACCAAAAGCTGCAAGAAAAAGGCTGGATCCATCTCGATCAAAACAAAGCCCGGCTCACCGACCAGGGGCTACTCTTTTACGACTCCGTCGCAGAAGAGATCATTCTTTAACTATTTAATTTATCGGCATACTGTGGCCGGATATATGCCGATATCGTGCCGATAAATTTAAGCCTCTTTTTTCAATTTCACCCAAAATTGCTGTAGATGTGATTTTTTAACTACGAGTAAAATCGGCATTCGTTGTAACATTTAGCAGTAAAATTTTTACCGAGGAGCTATTATGGCAACGAAATCACCTAGAGGAATTAGTACTCAAGAACCAGTTCCATCTTTCACCCTTACACAAAACCCAAACGTTTCAACTGTGGATGCCATAGTAAGAGAACGGTTAAGCCCACCACTCTCACCGACTTCAGCACAGTTAAAAAGCAAAGAGCAAGTAAACGATCAACAACTACAACAAAAACATAAAGAAGCATGTCAGCTCATTGACAATGATCCAGAACAAGCTAGAGTCTTATTCAAAGAACTCATCACGGATGTACCAAAAACAGAAGCTTATTGGCTCTTCTTAGCTGATTGTAAACTTAGATTTGCATATGCCTGCCCTGAAGATAGTCAAGAAAGAAAGGATACTACCCTTATTGCAAAAGAGAATCTAGATAAAGCTTATAAAAACAGAGGCGCATGGGACTCTTTGGGTGAAGAAGAAAAGATCAATCGATATCTATACCTAAGAGGTTGCCTAAGAGATTTTAAAATATTAGTGCAAAACGATGTGGATTCACTCGATAATAGTGTTGAACTCCAAATCGAAGAATGCAATCGCCACATCCCTCTCCTAAACGATTTTTATGACAAACTCAATGAAGCCACTCTCTTGCAAGGAAATGAAGCGAAAAGAAAAATTTATCATCAAGCTCTGGAAATGATCGAAGGACGTGAAGAACCCAAATATCTCTTAGCCCGAGCTTTCGGAACAACAAGTCTTGCATTAACCTACAGATCCGATGATGAAAACCCCTATTCTCGGGCAGCACTCGATCTAGCTGCTAAAGCCTATCAAAAGAAAGACGCGCTCTTTACGGACGATCAAACGAAATTAAGGACACTGAATCTCTTCAATAAACTATTTCATCACCTTATCCAGTTATTCTCGGATTCCGATACTCTAGTTGCGATCAATAAAATGCTCGAAGAATGCAATCAAGAGCTTGCTCGCTGCCAAGACTCCGTTCCAAAAAACGGAGATGGTCCAGAACCGAGCCCAAGTGTAAGCCCAAGGGTGAGCAAGGAATCTGTAGACCATTGGAAAACTGCAAGACTAATGATTGCTTTCACATTTGCAGTGGTTGTCATTGCTGGCGCTTTTGTGCTTGGCAGACGTTACATCACGAGGTTAAACTAGCTTTTCCAAATGAGAAAGACCGCTCGCGGTTTCCCAGAAGGAAGCGAGCGGTTTTTCCATTCTTGAACAGTGTGCGTTTCAACGAAACTATTTGGACCCATCAGTTCACATGCCACGCACAGTTGATCGTGTGGCTGTAAAATCGACAGCAGAAGCTTAAAGAGCTTTTCTGTCTTGTAGGGCGTCTCGATGAAAAGATGCGCCATCGCTTTAGGGAGGCTCTTGATTTTCAAAGCAAGATCTTCTCGTGGAAAATATCCATGGAACGTAAATGCTTGGGCCGAAAATCCCGATAGCTGCAGTGCCATCATGATCGAACTAGGTCCAGGGATGGCTTCAACTACGATCCCCTTCTTGCGAGCAGCAGCCACAAGAGGCGATCCAGGATCGGCAAGACACGGAAGGCCTGCATCACTAATGAGACCGACCGTTTCCTCTGGGATTTTAAGCAAATCTGAAGGTTTCTCAGTGTGTTCATTGAGTAGATAGATAGGAACTTTTGGCATCCCAAACCGTTTGAGATACTGATATCCCCCTTTATCGCTTTCAGCGATCAAGGCATCAATGTGTGGAGGCGTATGGCTCCACGTCGATTCTTCATGAAGGCTATTTGGAAGGAGATACAGTTTTTTCATATAACTTAGCTTGGAATAGATCAAATAAGACACCGATATCTAGCGGAGAGCTCTTAGAAGCAAACTCTAAGTTGTAAAGCATCTCAAGTCCCCGGTGGAAGAAAATCGGTTTGCGGGCTCTTGCTTGGGTGGAAAATTTTTCAATTTGTTGGGGGCGAAGAGAAGGAAAATGGTGCTTGATATCTCCCGGAGTTGCTTTCGATTCGATCAGCTCTGCCAAACGGTAGCCGAGCTGGAGATGGTATCTCAGCTGGCCGATGAACGGAAATAAAAATCCCATGTCGGAGAGTTTCTCTCCAAGAAATGCTGCTCGGTCCCAGACTATTTTTTCTGCCAGCTGCCAGCCTGTAAAAAGATCCCGAGTGCCGCAGATCGCTTTAGCATCTTCGAGCTCAATGCGTGACTTATCCCCTACAAAACAAATCAATTTGGCAAGCTCTTGATCGAGTGTGGCAAGATCTGGACCTAAATGCTGCATCAGATAATGGACAACATCGGAGTTGAGAATCTTTTGATGCGCTCTTGCTTCGTGGACAAGCCATTCTTGGAGTCTTCGTTCTTTTTCCCACGGCTTTTCATCGCCCATGTCAAGAGCAACGATCTCTTTTTTCCCTTTTTGGTAGAGTTCAGAAACTGCTTTAAAGCCACTTGCTCCCATGACAAGATGGACACCCGGAGGAAAATGAGTCACAAGTTCAGCGTTGTTTTTGATTTTGTCGACAGCTTCATAGATCACAAGCGTCAGGCCGCCCCAAAGACTAGGAGTGAATAGCTCTCCTTTGACGTGCTCGAGAGGATCTTCTAAACCGCTCAGGCGCACGATCCGGACTGTGGCGTCTTTTTTTTGGATCAAAGACGTGATCTTATCGATGTTTTTTCGCCGTTCATACTCATCGGGAGTCACGATCAGAAACATCGGCGCTAAATGGTCGGGATAGGCCTCTTTGAGATGTTTATCAAAAGCTGCAATCGAAGGAAATTTCAAGGCTCACCCCAATGGAAAAAGAACTCTTGTTTTGTATCTGGATGCAGACTCTGATGGACAGGACAGTGACTGCCTGCAGTCTCGAGCTTTTGCGTGATGTCGTTATCAAACACTCCAGGACAGTAGATATGCATCACCAGACGGCCGATTCTGCGGGATGGCACTTGAGCCATCTCCTTTTCTACCGTCAACCTAAGACCGGTAAGGTCCACTTTAAGGCGATTAGCCGCAATGCCCATCAAGGTCAAAACACACGATCCTAAAGCAGTTGCTAATAAGTCGGTCGGAGAAAACATCTCCCCCTTGCCTTGGTTGTCCTTAGGAGCATCGGTCACGATCTCTTCCTTGTTATCGGAGTGGACGCAGCGGGTCCTAAGATTGCCTTCATAACTAATATCTATCCGTGTCATACGTACCCTTTCCCTCGATCGTACCGTAATTTTTTGACAAAGGCGACTAAAAAAAATTCTTGACTTTCCCCCAAATCGGCTCTATACTGAATCTAGGGTGGAAAGCATGTTCAAGAAACTGTTTAGCAAGACAAAAAAAAGCACCTCTGAAGCTCCTAAACCTCAGAAGGCTAGCCCACCTAGCCCTAGGCTGCTCACCGCCGAAGGGTGGAAACGTCTGATGATGAAAAAATATAGAAAAAGCTCATAAGTCGTGGTATACTCCTTTCAAAAATGGAGTATCTATGAATCTCAAAGGTAAAAAAGCTTTTATTGCAGGTATCGGCGATGACCAAGGCTACGGCTGGGCCATTGCAAAGGCTCTCGCAGAGGCAGGAGCTGAAATCATCATTGGGACATGGACCCCTATCATGAAGATCTTCACGCAATCTTGGAGCATGGGGAAATTCGACGAATCCCGCAAGCTCAAGAGCGGCAAAATGATGGAATATCTTAAAGTCTATTCTTTGGATGCTGCTTTTGACAAGCCTGAAGATGTCCCTGCAGAAACCAAAGAAAACAAACGGTACCAAGATGCGTCGGGCTATACGATCTCTGAAGTCGCAGCAGAGGTCGCTAAAGAGTATGGCAAGATCGACATCCTGGTCCATTCCCTCGCTAACGGTCCAGAAGTGAAAAAACCTCTCTTAGAAACATCTCGGAATGGCTACCTAGCAGCTGTGAGCTCTTCAGCCTATTCTTTTGTGAGCTTGCTCCAGCATTTCGGCCCTCATATGAATGCAGGTGGCTCGACCATTTCCCTGACCTATATGGCCTCAGAAAAAGCCGTTCCCGGCTATGGCGGAGGAATGAGTTCTGCAAAAGCAGCTCTCGAGAGCGACACCAAGATGCTTGCTTGGGAAGCCGGCCGTAAATGGGGCCTTCGCGTCAACACGATCTCTGCAGGACCTCTCAGAAGCCGTGCGGCAAGGGCCATTGGGTTTATCGACAGTATGATCGCCTATTCCAAGGCAAATGCTCCGCTATCAAAAGATCTCGAAGCAGAAGAAGTCGGCTATGCAGCGGCCTTCTTAGCCACAGCAACCGGAGTCACTGGCACCACGCTGTATGTCGATAACGGCATGCATGCGATGGGCATCGCCATGGATAGCCCTGCACTAATACCTTAAGAATTAGCTACTTACATATCACGTTTTTTTGTCATTTTTACATCCATAACACGCTGTGAACCAGCAGCCTAAAACCTAATATAATGTTTTGATATTAATATTAATTTAATATAAAATTAATATTATAATAGGTGATAATATGGCAAATTCTATTTTTATAAACACTAAATCTGCAATTCCTCAACTAGAAACAAAAAGTTTTGAGAAAGCAGCAGAAGCACGTACAGACGCCCAAACTAAAAAGATCTTCCTGCCCACAGAAAAAGAAAACAATGAATTACCTCCTGTGGAATCAGTCGGTACAGACCCTACCCCAATGGTTCCAAAAAACTTAAAAAAAATAGAATACAAAATCTTCAAACGCCCCGCACAAGATTTCCCTTCCACAGCTTTACGAAAATCCCAGCTCGCAAAAACTCCCAATCTTAACAGCATCCCCGTTGTAGAATGTAAAGAACACGGAGATTCTCCGGACAAGCACGACACCATGTTTAACTTCATTCCAGGTTCTTGTTTTGAGATTGGTGCGGCACTGAGCTTATTGGAAAACCCTGGCTTTGCAGGCGAAGTCATGGATGGATACGCAGAGCAGTTAGCAGATCTTATTGAAGAGGCGTATAAAAATCCTCAAGCTGTAACCCATACTGGAATGACATTTAGAGAGCTCATTAATAAGAAAATCCTTGCAGAACTATCTCCTGCCTCAGATCAAATTGGTCGTTGTTTAGATCCTTCATTAAAAGACAATTGGCTAAATGGTGCAGGAATAGAGTGGCTCCTCAGTCGTTTAAGAACCCCTAGCAACAGTAAAGAGTATGACCATACCAATATGCTTACTAAGATTCGCTCAATCAGTGCATTTGGAACAATTATTCGTGAATTGCTGTCTAATCCTACTAATGCCCCAATTCTAGCATCTTTAGTCGGCAAAACAGAAGATGAATTCAAAGAAAGACGCAATCAAATTAATAGCCAAATCCGCCACGCAGAATTCGATAATCCTATGACACGTGCTAGATCCGAGAGAAAACCTTTTGTCGAGGGCAAACCCATCAAAGATGTGAAAGTCGAATTTAAATCTGCAGCAGACTACGGCCTTGGTTTTGGTGATGTTATCGTAGAAGACAGTTTTCCTCTGGAACACCCGTTAAGAGATAAGTATAGAGAAGATTTAGATAAATTTGGCCGTAATGGTATCCGACGACAAGGCCAAGTGATTGAAGACCTTTCCAGACCAGGTCTTCTTACAGAATACGGGGCACAAAATATGCCACAAGCTTTCAAAGACGCAGGATTGCCTACATTGTTAGAAGAAAAGAAATATCAGCATGGTACAGGCATTAACCGGTGGTCTCTCAAAGGAACTTATCCAAAACAGAGTCAGTCTCATGATATGCCTGCTGCTGGCGCTCACTCTGGCGGGACAGTAGACATTTTCCTAGCTTTGAATTGCATGAGCAAAGATTCCATTTTCGGTCGACCTGAAATTGTTAAACCAGCTGGATTGTTGATTTCTTCCTTTATGAATTTCGGAGGATACCACTCTTTCGTTGAGACATTCCCCATTGCCCAAGCAATCGCAAACGATCAAAAATTTGAAGTGCAGGTAACAGCTAAACAAAACAAAACTCTGTATCGAGAAATTGAAAAAGACACAAAAATTTATGGAAGCGCATCATCTAGCGACACAGTAGCTAAATATCGGAAAGCTTATACAACTTCATTAGCTCCTAAAGCAGCTTATAGAGAATCTTTGGAAACTCGAAAAGAAACAGCTGGTTAACGAACCAATTCTGGAAAAAGAAAGTCCGGATTAGGCTCTACAATATCCGTTTTCTCAAGATCTAGAGGGAATGGATGTTTTTTAGTTAGCTTCAAAATCGATGGATTCTCACATAAATGTGCCATATAGTCTCGGATAGGAGCTTCTCTCCATTTTTCCGGAAGATACTCTCTCCAAGCTTTTGCTTTGGACTCATCACGTGAAACCCCAAAACCAACTTCATAATATCGGATCATTTTCGCAATACAGTAGGGGTTGCCAGCCATTGCGCCTTTTTGGAAGAAGTAGAAAGCATATTCCTGATAATTTTTAACATGCGTTGCTGCTTCGAATGCTTTTGCACACCGAAAATAATCTTCAACCCCAATTGGGTCTAAATTTTCCAGATATTTCAACGACCAATAAAGATGTTCGTCTTTCAGATTTTTCTCTTCGAGTAAGAGCATAAGATTGTACTCTGCAGTTTTATCTCCTAAATGAGCTCCAATTCGGTAATATTCTAAGGCTTTTTTTTCATTTATTTCACAATCCGTGCCAAAGGCGTAGCATTCACCCATCCTACAATAATACTCGCCTTTTTCAATATCAGACCGGCTGCAATCATTCCATAACACCGGCAAGTAGTTGATTGGTTTTAAGGTGTCTTGATTAAAAATTTCATGGAAAACAGAAGTCTCCTTCGAAGCCTCGTACATGGTAAACGTGGTAATAGGCCTTTTTGTAAGCGGATTTACAGGTTGCGCATCACGAAGAACATACTCACAGAATCTTGAGCCTTCAAAAAGGAACTGTGTAGTATTTTCTTGAATTTCACAGAGGTAAAAGGGTAGATTTTTGCCAAACTGCTCATTTTTAAGGTTCAATAAGCTGTCTTGGCTAAATAGATCTATTTGATTCAAATCAAAAGTTATACCCATTTGCTCTCCAAATTTTCATCTATTATAATGTGTTTTTTTTATTAAACCAATCAAAAAAACACTGCTCTTATCTAACTTATTTTCAATAGCTTATATATCGAACTTCTTTGGGAGCAAGACTTCCTTTATCACAGATCAGGCTTGTGACTAATTCATTAGGCGTTACATCAAAAGCAGGATTGTAGACAAGAGCGGTTTTAGGGCTCCAAATCACACTGCCAAAGCTCCCAGACGCTCCCCTGACTTCATTCTGATTTCGTTGTTCAATTTTGATTGCACTTCCATCTGCACACTGAGGATCGATTGTGGTGTAAGGAGCAACGACATGGAACGGAATCCGATGATGATGCGCAAGGACAGCTAACGAATACGTTCCAATTTTATTCGCAAAATCGCCATTCACCGCAATGCGGTCAGCACCGACCAAGACTCGATCGATTTTTCCACTTCTCATGAGTGAAGCTGCCATACTGTCGCAGATTAACGTATACGGAATCCCATTTTGCTCGAGCTCCCAGGTTGTTAAACGTCCGCCTTGTAAAAGGGGGCGTGTTTCACACGCATAGACATGGATTTTTTTGTCTTGGAGGTGAGCTGTTTTAATCACTCCAAAAGCAGTGCCGATCCCCGCTGTTGCGAGGCTTCCTGTGTTGCAGATCGTAAGGATATTTTCTCCGGGTTGGATTAAATCTGCACCGGCTTTTCCCATGGCTTCACAAAGCGCCATATCTTCATTAAAAATCTCTTCAATCACAGGGAGGATATTGCGGTTCTCTTTTAACGTGAGTAAGACCCGATCGATGTAGATGGCTAAATTCACAGCGGTAGGACGGGACTTTCTTAAAAGATAAGCGGCTTCTTCGATTTTTTCAGGAGACTCTCCTCTTTCAGCCATCTGAGCAAGCGATAAAATCGCTGCAAGTCCAATTATAAGGTGCTCCTCGGACTTTCAAGGAAGTGATGATCTCGACCATTTGCTCAGGCGTTTGAACATCAATCCATATCTTCTTCTCCAGGGAGTTTTTGTTGATCGAGGACTTTGAGAGCACCGGTGTCATATTGCACGGCTAAACTCGAGAGATTTAAGGCTTGAAGAGACATCGTCGAAATCAAGATTGCGCTAAGTAAATACATAGAGATCTCCTTTTAAAATGTTAATGCCAAGCCTTTTTGATCTTGGAGCCTAAGTTTCGTGCAGCGATCACAATATGAAACGGCACTGTCAAAATGAATAGGAAAGTCGAGATGATATATTTGCCGATCGTCAAGAGATGCCGTTTGGCATTGTGGTTTTCATGCCGAGGGTTGATTTCGATGACAAGTGTCGGATTGCATCCGACAGGACGCGCGTGAGCAAGAAGAAAGTTTCTCTTGGCTTCGGTAATGACTCCATAACAAGAAAAATTAACCCCTGTAGGATGATAGCCGACAGAAGGAACATAATCATCGATGTTGTAATAAGAGACTCCATGGATCTTTCTCATTTCCCTAGGGTTCATTAAAAGTCCTGGTGGGACATACGCATAGATCGTGACGCGATCTTCGTAGGTCTTGCCAAAATAATAGGCAAGGGCTCCTCCAAGACTTAAGCCATAGCATTTCACTTGGGGTTTGGAACCCATCCACGCATCAATACTCTCTTTGCCCTCTAAAAAAATCGTTTCTCCAACAGAGCGGAAAGGGTGAAGATCGCTTTTGACCGCTTCCCAAAAACCCTTTGCAGCTGGATACGGTGTTCCGCAAAATAAAATGAGGGGTAAGGCTTTGTCATTATCAATTGGCGTAAATCCATGGGCTAGGACTTTATCTTCAACCAGCTGTATCGATTCAGTCCGGTATTTAACAAGATGCCAGGTGCCATCGATCTGCTGAAGTAGATCGACATCAGAACCAGGCTCAGGATCAAAGAGCGGATAAATCGCAATGAGGTTCCCAATAAGCATTTCTGTCACCAGCGGATCGTGCTGTGTCCAGACCGATTGATGGTAAAAGTCTTTAAAGATCTGTTCGAAACGAGCTCTATACTGCGCAATGAGGGTGTCATCGTACTTCCAAAAGAGAGCGAGTTTCTCCTGCATGGAGAAATCGACTTCTTTGAGACTGGACTGATCATCAAAGAACAGGCGGAAGATCGCTTCCAGATGGAGATCTTTTCCAGACTCTCTCCAGAGCTGAAATCCTGTCACCTCGATGCCCTTGATCAGATTTCTAAAGCATTCTTCAAGAGTAATAAGCTGCTGCGGTTTTAGTTTCAGAAGATGGCTTCCCCATCTTCTGATCCCAGCATTTTGGCAGCCAAAATTGCGGAGCTGTTTCCATTTGGAACCAATGAATTCTTTTTGCTCAGGAGAAAATTTAAGCGTTGCTAATTCGAAATAGTGCTGATTGAGAGCGTCTAAAGGTGTCATAGACTTCCTTTTTAAACGAAACTCCAAAAAAAATGTAGATGTAAATTAAAAACTTAACGTAGCATGGTCCTGCAAAAAAAAGGAGTTTGAAATGACGCAAGCCTTACAGTCCCCCTATGCAGTACCTGTCTTGCAAATTGTCGCAGCAGTTGCGGTTTTACAAATTATAAGCGGAGGAAATCTCTCACTATTTGTAGCAGAACGACTTACAGAAATTAAAAATGAATGCCTTAATTCAGCAAGAAAAATGATCTATGACTCTCCTGTCATTGCTATCTCTGCTGGCCTGACTTACCTCGTCCAAGAATTTGTCGCTCCTAAAATCCCTTTTTTATCTCTATCGATGCCAGGATGGACACCTCTTAAAACGACGATGATTGTAGCAGGGCTTTTAGCTGTACGATCAGCTCTATCTCCCTATTTAGAAAGAGTCATTGTCGATAAAGAAGGTGCAATATGGGAAAAAAAGAAAAACATCGCCAGAAATCTTCGCAACGCAGTGATTCTAAATGTGGTCCCCGTCGCCGCAGCTTGCACTGCTGCGTTTTATGCAGAGGTTCCAGTTAAGCTGATTCAAACAGCCATCTTCACCACAGCGCTCATTCCTATGGTAAAACTTTTAGGGAAAGGTTTTGAAAACTTTGTGAACCTGGAACATGTAAAAGAGACAGCTGATAAAGTGTTTGCATGGATGCAGTAACAACCATCAAAAAAGGAGGTCTTTATGACAACACAACCCATTCATGTTAGCATTAATTTCTCTCCGCTTCATCTTTTCTCTGCGGTCATTATCTCACAAATATTTCTAAGTGATAAAATGTCTGACACTTTTAAATTTCTTATCACTGACACAATCAATACAATCTTAGCTGGAGGCAAAAGAATAATGCTCGACTCTCCTGTCATCGCTTTAGCAACAGGATTGACGTATGCTGTCCAGAAACTGACACCCTATGTGCCAAACTTAGAACTCTCTTCAGAAGGCGCAATGAAGGCTGCGACCTTTGTGGGAGGAGTTTTTGCTCTAAAGTCAGCGCTAACTCCCCTTTTGGGAAAAGTGACAAAGATCGAAGCCAAAGAGAAAGAAACAGGAATTCCACATGCAAAAATGATTCGCAATTCCGTTGTTCTCCACTGTTTGCCTGCCGCTCTAGGTATTTTCTATGCTTATTATAACTCTATCCCTGTAAAGCTCATGCAAAGCACGCTCTATCTCTCTACTCTTATCCCAACGATTAAACTTTTAGGAAAAGGGTTTGAATCATTGTGTGAGATGGAAGGAGTTAAGGAAAGAATTCAGGCGTTGTATTCTTGGTTTAACTTAGAGAAATTTGAAGGATCGTCTTCGAATATCTTTTAATCGTCCTCAGCCCAATCACCCCGTCAAAAGCCTCGTGCTTGTCATCGCCTTTGCAGCTGAGCTGTCCAGGACGATTCGCACGATAGAGATGTCCCCAGAACTGTCCTTCTCCAGATATAATAGAGAAGGAAAGCTCAAGTTGACGGTCTTTTGAAATAATCTGAATCTTATCCCCCAACTGAAATGATGTCGCTTTTTGATGGTTAATCGTCACGGTCGTGTCGGGATGCAGATTGTAAAAACAAGCAATCTCCATCTCTTCCTGCGCTTCTTTTTCTTGCAAGACGACATGAAATCCATCTTTATTTTCTGTAAGGTCTCCTTGGGTGTGTAATAACAATGAGTGCGTTGAGCCCCCGCTTCCCCAAAACTGCCTTTGCAAAGACTGAGCAGGTGTTGAAGTGGTAATTTCAGCTGGATAGATTAAACTTGCTCGTAGATGAACAGGATGGTCTTGCATAGCCCGCGTGGAATAGTTGCCACCCCACTGCCCTAAAAAGAGATCGTAGAGAGTAAGAGCTGGCTCTCCCCGCTCTTGTCGCTGAGGTCCAATAAAAGCAAGACATGACCTGTCCCAAAATTGTAAGGCAGGAGTCTTATCTTGGCCGGTGATTTGGGCATGGATTAAATATTCTGCCCAGTCTTCGGGAGACTCAGGAGAAGAAACTTCCTCAGGATGACTTTGAATTGCTTGAAGCTGCTCACAAAGCTTTTCACCCAAAACAGAATGAAAATCCCTCAAGATGAAAAAGATGACAGGATAGAGTTTTGATTTGAGGCCAGCGTACCTGCAAACAGGATATTCATGCAGGTAGACAGGGAATTCAAAATTGACCTGGAAAGCCAGTAATTTCTCAAGGAGAGCTTTTGCCTCTAACACATTTTCCGCGATCCGGCTGCGAAGAAGTGCTAGGGCAAAACAGAAATTCTCATAAGTCGGGATAGTCTCGCTGCTTTTTTCAGGATTTTCTGAGCAGTGATGCACAAAGCGAGTCATCTCGCTTTGACGTTTCCTTCCGGCTTTAAGGGCAAGTTCGACAGCTTTCATAGAGTTATTGTACCGCTTCTTGCAAAAAAACGATACACAACTCATTATGGAGACATGATACACCTCATTAATTTTTTACTTTTAGGGGCCGGTATGGCTCCGATGGATACTCCTCCAGACGCATCTCCCGAAGCCCCCCCGGAAATACCTGGAGTCTCTCTCCCAGGATACGAGGGAGCTTTTTTAAAAATGTTCTTGGCGCTCATTGCTCTCATCGTGGGGATTTTCTTCACGGTTTGGCTTCTGAAAAAGCTAACGCAGGGCAAATGGTCTGGAGGTAGCAACAAGGCAATCAAGATCATCGAAAAAAGACCCTTAAGTCCCAAAACGATGCTCTATATCATCGATGTCGATGGGCAGCAATCGGTCATTGCAGAATCGCAGTTGGAAGTCAAACACCTGATGAATCTGGAAACATTTAGAAACGAAGAGCTAAAACAGTAATCACATGCGCTGTATGGATGGTGAATGCTCCATAGGCGCAAGACATCCATAGGATGTCTTCTTCGATCATCCCTAATGAGAGCAAAAGCACTCCTAACGCAGGCACGATGCTTGTCCCGATAGGAAAAAGCAAAAAACATCCGCCTAGCGCCATCATGCAGCCGTTAAAGCTCAGTAGCATCGGATGGTGCTGATAGATCGTGCCTCTTGGATGGGCGATCTTTTCCAGTTTCTTCAAAAGCAAAATTGTATAAGAAATCAGACGGGCAAAATCATCACCTTTGACGTGCATTTTACTGAGTTTTTTAGGAATCCAGATTCTCTTATGGTGGGCTGTCCGGATCCCTTGCCAAATGATCAATAGGCTCACAATAATCCAAAAGCCTGGGATCTGAAAAAACAAAATCAGCGGCAGATAAACGATCCACGCAATGAACGTCTGGGCAGCCATATCCATGAGATCGAGGATCTCTCGGATGGTCATTTTTTGCCTTCCTCTGCAGTTATGGGCCAGGTCATCGATCTTTTGGGATAGCTTCCTTACCATCATTGCACTATGGCATAAACATTTTAATAAGCAGAAGAAAACATTATACACTTCAACTAAAAAACTACTTTTTTTTTTGAAAACATGTTAGAATTTCCCCCAAAAGGTTTGCAATGATTCTTACTATTCAAGACTGGGTCCATCAAAACTACTCTTCTTTTCGAGCAGATGAGGTAAATCCTAAGCTATGGAAAGTGATCCTTTGTGCTCCTGCACTACTGGCGCTGGGAGCGCAAACTTTTGGCTCTCTTCCTCTACAGCCCATCATCGTAACCATTGCAGTTGCAGATGCTTTTTTTCACTATGTTGCTGTCCGAAATCCAGAATTTTGCAAAAAAGCTAAGCAATATGAGTGGGTATTTTATAGTGTCCGCCTTGCTGCATTGACTTGGAGCATAGGACATCTTTTTCAATTGTTAACGCCAGTATTTCCATTGACAGGTGCATCGATTTTAAGAACATATTCAACACCTCTCCCTGATTGGCTGAATTATCCCTCTTCTCCCTATGGAAAACATTTCTTTGATAGGTGGATTTTGAGCTGGCCTGTGACAATCGGCGGGATAATGGGAATGAACAGGCTTGTTGACAAGATGCATCAATGGATTGCAACGGAGAAAGTGCTACACTTAAGAGATGTTAAACCCAAGAATATTAAAAATTTTATTATAAATGTAGATAGAAATCCTGAGCAGCATTTGCCAACAGCCCCTTTATGGCTTGCTGTTCTTCAACAGGTCGTCAACATTTCACTTGCGATTTTCTCAAAATCCCCTTTGGTTTTCTCAGGTCTATCAGGGCTTAATTTATACACTTTTTCTGAATCCATTTTGTATACAACTTGTTTGCAGCAAGTGATAATTACCTTGCAATTCTGGAAATATTATGAAAAATTCGAGTATAAGGAACAATTTGCCATTCGGAAAAATGCAAAGAAAGAAGTGGCTCGTGAAGTAGAGCGTCTTTGTAATGAGGCAGAAGCCTTTAAACTATTTAATTTTCAACGGTCTGACAATGGCAAGTCTTACACCATCCATTGCTTAACAATGCCCTTCTGGGTATCTAACTCAAATCAATCTGGGCAGATATCGAACAATCAGCTGTTGTATAAGGACTCGAAAATTGAGTGCAAACTCGTTCAACTTTCCTACCAGCAAGGAATGAAGATTCCAATTCAAATCGATAAGTGCGACAAAGATTTTAACATTTTGAGAATCACTCTAGGCAATGGAACAATTGTTAAGTTTTTCAACGTACTCACTAGTCAAGTCCTAAAAATGGGGATAAAAACAATTGATGCTACAATCGAAAGTATACAGCTTGAATATAAACAATTATATTTATTGTGTAGCTCAACGGATCTGCCAAAAGCTGAAAAATTAGCTTTTACATGGAACAAGACAATTCGTAAGCTCCTTTTTACTCTAAATGCCACTGTATTTATTTGCGAAAAAGGGCAGAAGCAAGCACCGTGTTCTAAGTGCGAGAGCATCTCTAATCTATTTTATTATGAATCGTGCGAGCCGTATAGCGCAGTCTGCAAAAGTTGCATAAAAGAGGATTTTGAAAATAGAGTAAAAAACTTCACCATTGTCAATAAAATTACCAGACTTTACCATTGGTCTGACGATTGCAAAGTTTGGGCAGAGAAGGAACAGTTACCTGAAGGATCCAAGCTCGAGATGAAACCTTCGGATGGCTTTTCGACGTACGATGTAGATATCGGTTGGTTGGACTACTCGGTGGGGAAAATAGTGAACGTGCAATTGAATAGTGTTTGTGAAGGAGTTGCATCTGGAATACTGCCTGATAACACAAATGTTAAATTGTTTGGTTACCCTGAAGGGGCAAAAGAGATGATGCAGGCGCAAAAAAAAATTGATGCGCAAATCGTTTCTAAATACGTAGAAGATAATGTGCTTGTTTTGGAGTGCATCTCTAGGCCATTAACTCCAAAATGGATATCATCTACGATTTCGATCCAATTCGGCTCATTGGAATTGCTATGCAGAGTAGATTGCAAGCCTGCACTTTCTGATCTGGATAAGATGTGTAATATTTGCTCAAATACTTCTGAGATATTATTTTATAACTGTGTTAACAACACACACACAGCATGTCTCCCTTGTTTAAGGAAACACCTCAAAGTGCAATGCGACAAATTAAAGATTTGTAATTTTGCACTCAATAGTACATCTAGGATACCCTCCATTTGTATCGATCAAGAAAGTCTTCCTAATTGTCTGTATTGTAGATCCCCCGTGGTGGAAGGCAGTCAACTTGCTGTTCTGATGCAAAATGTGAAAGCACAGATACTCATTCTAGATTATAAGATAGATGACATTGTTCAATTTCATATCGGAGGTTTTTTCGAAGATGGGACGCCCTATGGTGAGTTGGACAATAGGACACTTGTTGAGGTTACAGGGTTAGAACGGCTTCAAGCTGAAACGTACAAATATTTTCAAACTCCGATAAATGCCAAAATTCTTAAGAAAACGATTCAGAATGGGCGACTTTGTCTAAGCTGTACGTTTATCTCAGCTGAAACTCTTTAGAAAAACCTGACACGTTCTCTCGATCTGTTCATCGGTATGAGCGCTGGAGACGAAATTCGCTTCGTAAGGTGATGGAGCGATGTAAATCCCCTGCTGGAAGAGGTGTTTGAAAAATTTACAGTAGAGCTGCTGGTCTAGGGTGATTTTGTGGCGGACCTCTGGTGCTCCAAAAAATGGCGTGAACATCGATCCGATCTGATTGACGCAGCCGACGATCTTGTTGTCGTGCATCATTTGACGGAGCGCCTCGGCAAGGGTCGTCGTTTTTTTCTCAAGCTCTTCATAGAAGCCGGGCTGCTCGAGCGTTTCAAGACAGGCAAGGCCCGCGCGCATCACGACAGGATGGCCAGAGAGCGTCCCGGCTTGATAAACCTCACCCAGGGGTGCTAGGTGGTCCATGATGGCGGCTTTACCACCAAAGGCCGCTGCAGGAAATCCTGCACCGATAATTTTGCCAAGACACGTCAGATCGGGTGTGATTTGGAAGTAGCCTTGGGCTCCTTGCAAGCCAATACGAAAGCCGCTGATGACTTCGTCAAAAATTAAGACAATTCCCTTTTTCTCTGTCTCTTCGCGCAGCATCTGGAGAAAATCGGGATCGGAGGGAACAAGTCCCATATTGCCAGCAATCGGCTCGATGATCACCCCGGCAATATCGTCGTGGCTGCGGATATAGTCTCGAACGGTTTTAAGATCATTAAATGGGAGGCAGACCGTATGACGAACAAAATCAGAAGGCACGCCTTTTGATGAGGCTTCGGGATTGATCTGAATCGCAGCCGATCCTGCTTTGATGAGAAGTCCATCGGAGTGGCCATGATAATGACCTTCAAATTTCACAATCTTATCTTTTCCGGTATAGCCGCGGGCAACCCGGATAGCACTCATCGTCGCTTCGGTGCCAGATGAGACAAAACGGATCTTTTCAATAGAAGGAAGATGACTGCGGATTTTTTGAGCCATCAGGAGTTCAACAGCCGTTGCCATGCCAAATCCTGCGCCCATCTGCATCTGATCGGTTGCGGCTTTGACAACTGCCGGATGCACGTGGCCTAAAATGAGCGCTCCCCAGCTGCAGCAATAGTCAATGTAGCAATGATCATCCGCATCAAAGACAACCGCACCAAATCCTCGCGCGGCAATCAGCGGTGTCATATCAAGACCTGGAAAAGCACGCGTAGGAGAGTTGACCCCTCCAGGGATCACATCACAAGAATCTTGAAAAATCTGACGGCTGCTGGCTCTTTCTGGCATAGACAGAGCAATATAAGAAAACCTGTCAAACTTTGCAATCATTGTGGCAAAATAGTGGGATGTTCAAGAGGATCGTTCTACTTATCCTGCCGACCGTCATGGCCAGCTGTTTGGAATATGCTGTCCATTTCATTGGGCTAAATGATCCAGATACTCTAAAAAGTGTCAAATCAGCTTCCTTTTTAACGACGCTGAAAAATAAAGAACCGACTTCACTCAATGCATTAAGGTTTCGGGCTGAGTCGGATATTCCCGCGATGATCAAAACACTCCATGCGCATGGCTATTATGAGGCAACCGTCCAAATCCGGATTCAAGAGGAAGAGGATGAAGTCCAGATCTTCGTGATGATCCTGCCAGGGCCGGCGTATGTTTTAAAAGAATTTAATGTCGAGGCGTTTTCGGAGGGCAAACCGTTCCTATATCCTGATTTTGCGAATCTTGGACTCGAGCTGGGAAAACCAGTCGTGACTGTCCAAGTTTTGGATGCTGAAGATAAAGCGCTGTCTCTTTTAGGAGAATGTGGTCATCCCTTAGCAAGGATCGAGAGCCAAAAGATGGAAGCCGACTATAAGACAAAGACCTTTGCAGCTGAAATAAAAATTGAAGCGGGGCCGCCTTTGAAGTTCGGGCCTACCTCCATTGTTGGTTCAGAGCATGTCAAAAAAAAACTGTTTGAAAACAAGATCGCGTGGAAGACCGGAGAAACCTACGACACTCGGCTTATCGACAAAACACAGCAAAGCCTTTTAGATACTGGACTGTTTAATTCGGTCGTTGTTGCCCATGATTTAGAACCCAAAGAGCATGAACTGGGCATGAGGATCGATGCAACGGAAACGAAACACCATAGCCTCAATGTCGGTGCCAGCTATGAGACCTTCTTCGGGCCCGGTTTGACCTTTGGATGGGAAAACAGAAATGTCTCAGGGCTGGGAAGAAAACTAACGCTGCAAGGCGATGTCACTTCACGGACACATACGGGGACCGGAACATTTTTTGTGCCAGATTTCTGGATCATCGATCAAGATTATGTTGTACAGGCCCTCTCGATGCAAGAATCGATCCTAGCCTATCACCAGCAGTCGTACAGCATCACCAACAGGATCGAGAGAAGAATCGGGGTCAAGTACCGCGTTTCAATGGGACTTAAAGTCGAAAGGCTTTTTGTCACTGATTCTGTCTATAACAGGCCGTTTACTCTTTTAGAAGTGCCGCTTTATTTCCGATGGAGCTCAGCCAACCATCTTTTGAATGCCACACGCGGAGCAACATTGGTATTCAAAACAATCCCCTCGTTCAATGTATCGCATGGCAATCCGTTCTATCTATACAACAGTGTCACCTACATGTGTTATTTCCCCGTCGTAGGAGGAAAGCCCGGCAAAGAACTCCTCGTCTTAGCTCAGCAGCTCATGGTCGATTCGATGATCAGCACGAATTTAGATGCTGTGCCTGTTCCTAAAAGAGTGCTGGGAGGATCCGATCAAGATCTCAGAGGGTACAAATACCATTCCGTCAGTCCGCTCCACCATCATCATAGACCCATTGGCGGAAGATCAGGAATCTTCTACACCTTTGAGACCCGTTTTAGAGTCAGCAGCACGATTGGATTGGTCCCTTTTTTCGATTTAGGCAGCGTCTATTTGACACCACTTCCCAAACTCAGCGAAAAATGGTATAAATCAGTCGGCCTTGGATTGAGGTATTTTACTTTTTTGGGACCGCTCCGGCTTGACGTAGCATTTCCGCTAGATCGACGAAAGCACATCGATCCGCAATATAGAATCTTATTCAGCATAGGTCAAACATTCTGATGAAATGGATTTTAAGCACTGTCACCTTTGTCTTGCTCCTATTCCTTGGTCTGATCCTCTTTGTCCAGAGCCAGTGGGCTAAAGAAAAGATCGGCACTGTCTTAGAAGAGATCGCTTTGCAGCAAGGCTTAAAGCTTAAAATCGAAAAAATCGAAGGCGAGCTTCCTCTAAAGTGGACGCTTTCGAATGTTCATCTACAGCTCAATGAAACCGACACTTTAGATATCGAAAGGATTCGTCTTCGTCTTGCGATCATGCCGCTTCTTCGAAAACATTTTCGGATCAGCTATCTCAGTGCAGATCATCCCGTTTATCAGTTCACCCAACATAACTCTTCTCCAACACTGCCTGCTCTGCCTGTTGGTTTTTCAATCCGTTTGCTGAAATTAAACAGATTTGAAGCAATTAATCAGACTACAAATGCAAAGGCAACTTACAACTTCTCTGGACGTTGCAGCTTCAAAAAACGAGCCTTTGATCTTTTTGCCAAAATCCACTCCGATGATCTGGATTTTACCGGCTATATTCAGGGCAGTAACAGAACACAGAAAATTGCAACCGTTTTGGATTTGAATGTTTTGTCAGAAAAACCATTTGCTCCTTTTGCAAAAATCCCCTTCAACACCGCTTTCCATTTAGAACTCAAGGCTGCAGGATCTTGGAGCACACTTACCGGTGATCTGAAATTGAACGTTCAGCAGTTTGCGCTGCCCAAGCTTCACCATCTCGATGAAAATCTCCATCTCGCTGCCAAATTCTCGCTTTTTTCAGACCGCTCTCTAGAGATTTCATCGCTCAGTGCTCAAAGCGACCTGATCAAACTCCAAGGAAAAGGAGCGTTTGATGCGCACCTTGTCCCCAAAACCATTGAATGTCATTTCACCTCAAACTTGATCCAGGGATCTGTGCGCCTCAAGGAAGATGACTTTCGCCTTGTGCTTCAAAGCGATCAGTTCAATCTCAGAAATGCCTCCTTCGATGATGCTCATTTAAATCTTCAAGCCCATCGCACTCCAGATGGATGGACAGGAACTTTTGACTCAGCCGCATCACATCCGGCACTCGGATTTCAAGGCGAAGGCCATTTCACCTATTCGAAAGAGCGGCTCGCTCTCCAAAATTTATCACTACAGGCTCCTGGAAGCTCTGTCACTGGAGATTTTGCAATTGACCTCCCCTCTAAGAACCTAGCTGGGGGCATTGCATTCCAATTTAACAATCTAAAGCCATATTCTGAACTCTCATCTGTGCCACTAGCAGGACAGATCGGGGGTCAGATCGACTTTAAAGGCAGCGATTGTTACTCCCATGCCATAGCTAAATCGTGTAGATTTGGACCGTTTATCTCTGACCAAGTTGTCATCGATCTTTTTGCCACTGATCTTTTTCAAGAAATTAAAGGAAAGCTCGATGTCGAGATCGAGAAATCGTACTTTGCTGACATCTTTTTTAGCTCAGGCCACTATTCAATGGCCTGGAACCGGGATTGGAACTACTCTCTAAAAACAAAAGGCGAGTGGAAAAACCCGTTCGATATCACCTCCGAGGGACATTTTTCATACAGCCCAGATCGTGTTGACTTTCACTGCGACAGTTTTTCCGGCACTCTTTTGCAAAAAACTCTCAAACTGCAAAAACCTTTTACTTTCAGCCTAAACAAAGACAAAGCTGCACTATCGAGCTTTCATATGACTGTGAACGACGGCTATATCAACACCGCATTTCAAGTGACACCAGAGCATTCCAAAATCGATGTTAAAGCTCAGCACTTTCCCCTCGATTTCCTGGCACTTTTATCTCCACGCTTTACTCTGCAAGGAACTTCTTCCATCGATGTCGCATTAGAAGGCTCGAATAACGATCTCGTCGGCCATTTGAACCTCCTTCTAGAACACGCCGATATATTTCCCGCAGGAACAATGGTCCCAATCCAGACCAAAGCAAACTTCCAAGCTAATCTCAATCACGATGCAATGCAGATCCATTCCCACATTGTGGCAACCGGAGAGCAGTTTGTTGAATTCTCTGCAACGATTCCGCTTTCTTATCAAGTCTATCCCTTCAAGCTAAATCTCAATAAAGAAAAGAACTGGGCTGCCCAGTGTACCATCGAAGGCCACATCGAACAGCTCTTTGACTTTATCAATATCGGCACTCAGCGCTTTGGCGGCTTCTTATCGACCAAGCTCGTTAGTAGCGGAACACTCGATCAACCTCTTCTCTTTGGACCGCTATCAATCCAAAATGGGTTCTACCAAAACTTTTTGCTCGGCATCTCCTTAAAAAACACCGATCTGCAGGCAACTGCTAATGGAAACACGATCGATGTTCACCACATCGATTTAACAGATGAAGTTCAAGGAACAGCCTCCGCAAAAGGCCAGATCAATCTTGCACCAACATTCTCTGTCGAAGGACATCTATCCCATTTCCGTGTGATCCACTTTGATTGGCTCGCAGCCTCTTGCAGCGGACCTTTTAAGATTACCGGCAATCTCCATGAGGCCATAGCTGAAGGAACTCTAAATATCGATGAAGCTAAGGTGCAAATCCCCGATAAGCTTCCCAGCGATATACCCACGCTTCCCGTCACCTTCATTAACCAGCCAGAGTCGTACGTCTCCCCTATTCGACTAACAACTCCTTACCCCTTCCGCTATGATCTCGAGATCCACGGAGAAAAAAACATCCATCTGACAGGTCGTGGCATTGATGCAGAGCTGATCGGCGATATCCATATGACAGGAGAAAATTTTGCTGTCACGACCATCGGCTCTCTAAAGACGAGCAAAGGAAAATTTTCATTTGCAGGCAGAGACTTTAAGATCACCCAAGGCGAAGTCTCCTTTGCCGAAGGAGACAGCTTCATCAACTTGACCAGCAGCCTAGACCTTAGCGACCTCAGCGTCACTGTGACCTTCCGAGGCTCCTTCAAATCCCCCCAGCTAACCTTCCAATCATACCCTCCGCTACCCACCAGCTCAATCCTAGCTCGTATTCTTTTCAACAAAGACGTCTCTGAGCTCAATGCCTCTCAAGCTGGGCAGCTTGCCTATACGATTATCAGCCTTTCGGGAGGCTCCGGGCCCAACCTCCTAGAGACCATCCATAAAAATCTTGGAATCGACAGATTGGGCATCTCGACCAATGAAGATACAGGAAAAATTGCGGTCCAAATCGGCAAATACCTCACCGAAGGAGTCATGATTACCCTCTCTCA
This sequence comes from Chlamydiota bacterium, assembly GCA_013286675.1. Classification (GTDB taxonomy): domain Bacteria; phylum Chlamydiota; class Chlamydiia; order Chlamydiales; family Rhabdochlamydiaceae; genus PALSA-1444. The sequence goes on along the minus strand of JABDFE010000002.1, from coordinate 3,154 downwards.
AAGCACTGAGCAAAGTCATGTTATCGTTGAAGTCGAGCTCAAGGGAGGCTTTGTCCTCCAAGCCGAGACCCATTTCAACGACCAAGGTAAGTATATTTTTAAGTGGAATAAAAATTACTAGTTCACAAAACCCTCTCTTAATGCTATGATCATCGTATTAAAAAATTAGGAGATCCGATTTATGTCAACGTCAACAGGCCTTTCAGGAGTTTCATCACAACCCGCTTTTGAACCCATCGAGTCAACGTTAACCGAGCAACTCCCTGCAGATTTGGAAGCTCTTTCTGAGAAACATTATGGCGACTCCAATGTACGCTCTTACTTTGTTAAAATCGGAATGGCCCAAGAGCAATTACGCGATGGTAAGCTCAACGATAAAATGCAAGAACTCCGAGCACAAAGAGCCAATCTTGCCGATATTACCAAGTTTCTAGATCTCGTGAATGCTCATACTAGAACAAATCCTAATGCTAAAGAGATCTCTCTTACCGGCGAAAATGAACTCACCGACAGGCTCTATCAAATCCTTCCGGATGAGCGCCTCAAAAAAAATACATTGACACGCACTGAAGCAGAACTTCTATGTCATGCGATGACCCGCGAAAGCGATCAAAATATCACTCCAAATATTCAGGAAATTACAACAGACATGACACATATTATCGAAGACCTCGATAAAATCCTTCCTCTCTTGAAGGAGCTCATGAAATCTTACGACGATTTAATCTACCGCATCAATAACAGGCAAAAATAATGCATCTACCAGAAGTTGATAGTAATGCTGCCGTTGATACATCCCCGGTGACGCCTCCGGCTCGTCTTCCCTTGGGAATGCTCATAGGTGACATGGCTGCTGAAATGGACAGCACAAAAAAAACTATCGATCGCTATAAGCAAGTCAGTGTCTTACAGCCCATGAGAGATAATAGAGACGACGTCAAGCAATTCTCAGAGGAACGTCTCGAAGACTTAAGACAAGTCGCACGAGCTCAAGAAAACCAAAATCTCTGGTCTTTTGGACATCTTGTCTCTTCTGTAGGGTATGCCAGTGCTTCTATCATCTTCGGGACTTATCTCTTCGCAAATGGAGATGGCGATAAAGGCAAGGCTTTCATCTATGGGGGAAGTGCTCTGCTAGCCAACACTCTAATGGATTTTTCTGGAGGATGGTCATTCCTATCTAATATTGCCTCATTTGGCAATGAAACAGTTGAACAGACTTTGAAAGCGACACTTCCCATCGCTACTACTTTGATCACTTTCTTATATAGCCCTCAAAATTTATTGAAAGCTCCCTTTGATCACCGCATCCTAATGCAGTATGTCGACAAAATGGCAGGTTGGATCAATATGATCGCCCGAGTTGGCAGTGTTTATGCCTCATGGATGCTTGGACAAGCTCAAAGAAAATTAACAGTCACTGAAGCAAAAATCAGCCTTACCCTAATGAAGGTTCAACCCCTCAATCTTCGCAATGAGGCTCTGACCAATTCAGCAAAACAAATCAATGACGCCATGAAAGGCGGCATTAAAAAAATCATTAAAGGAACATCTGCTATCCCTATGGAAGCAGTATAGGAGGAATTTATGGCACTCGGAGAAGTTAAATTATCACAAAGTTTACCTGCTACCAGATCAGCTTCAATATCTAGCAAACGTGAGTTTGAAAAAATAATTTCAGACATTTGCCGAATCGCTGCATCTGCTAAAGGAATCTCAGGGCAATATTTGGAAGCACTCATTCCAAAAAGCCAAGGCAATGCTAGTAAACAATGGTACTGGCAACTCGGCGGAAGTCTCGCTCAAGTTGGATTTGCGGCTCTTGGAGTGAATGCAGCTGTGAAAAGCCCTTCTCCAGAAGCTTACAAAGCCTTCGAACTCTTTGCAAAAGTTGGAGACATTTTTAAGGGTTGCTCTGATGCTAATCAGTCGACGTACCAAATGGAACAGCAAAAAAACCAACATGCTAGTACCCAATGGCAAACATGGGCTAACGGGCTTCAAGATCTCGTTCGCAATTTAGAAACGGCTAAACAACGCCTCCAGCAAATGGAAGATGTAAACCACCGATAGCCACCTTTTAGCAAAAAAATAGACGATATATACTCTTAACAATATAAGGATTACTATGGCAGTTGCAGCAAAAGAACAGGGGTCATATTTGCCCGTGCTTACAAATGATTATTGTGAGCAACTTCGGAGAGATGTTCAGCTACCAAAAATTATTTCTACCCCACTATTAGAAAATCTAGATAAAGTGTTTAGAGTTGAACAAGCAAAGCTCGCAGACACTACTCATCGTGCTGCTAAAATGATATCCTCCTTTATTTCACAGCGGGAAAATCTGGATAGAGGATTTAGCATCAAACAATGTTTGGACACTACTCATCTTACTACTACAATGATACCCCTTTCTAATGGGGGAGGTGGTCCTCCTCCTGAATCTATGACTTGCACTAGTAGATTTGCTACTTTTAGTGGTGGATGTATTGATAGTTCAGCTGGAGGTAGTCCTGATTCAAATAACTATAATATTTTAAAAATCATTGCATTTGTTGGAGTTGTCTTCACATTGGGCTTTGTTATGTATCGAGTCTATAGTGAGTATTCCGAAGTTAAACCATGGAGCAAATTCTATTAGAATAAACCTCTTTGATGATGGATTGATAGACAACCAAAATAGCCGCAATTGAGACTTCAATGGAAAGCAAATTTGACATTGAAGCGGCAAAAAAGACCCTCCTTGCAAAAGAAGAAAACACAAGGGGAAGAAGAACGAAAGGCCCTTCTTAAAAAAGTCATTTTAGAGTTAGAAAAAGAATTTAAAGACACTTCTGTTGAAGTCTACCTAATCGGATCGATTTTACAACCTTTCCAATTCACTGCTCGTTCAGATATCAATATGGTCCTTAAAAACTACAATGGCGATCGATTTGAATTGTGGGCTAGGCTAGAAAGAAAATTTGACAGAGCGGTTTTAATCCTCTCTTTTGAAAGCTGTCATTTTCAAGAATTTATCGTGGAAAATAGTTTTAAAGTCGTTACTTAAGTCTATCGAGCGATCAGCCGTACAAAACTTTTGAATCGTCAATGAATTTCCCCGAAAAATTCGCCGAGTCTGTATGATGAGGAAATGGAATCGGAAAAAGAAGAA
>JABDFE010000001.1 GCA_013286675.1 Chlamydiota bacterium | reverse complement strand
CGGAACGTAATAAAAAGCAGGATCCAATTCAAAAAGGTGGTTAGGTTCTGGCATCTTTGTCAAATCAGCGACTAGCCGCCGGTCAAACGCAGATAAAGCGTGCTTAACCGTTTCTGAGCTATGGTGACCTTTTAAGTTTTTGAGTGGAGCATAGACATCTTCTCGGGGATAGACTAACACACCCGTTTTCTCTGCATGGTCTAGCACATCGAATAGGAAATGTTCGAATTTCCAAATTTGATGACCTCTATAGCTCTTGCGAGCTAGGTGCCAAGGAAGTTCTACATGAGCAATCCGTTCAACGAATGAGAGGCTGAAACAAAAAAGACCAATATGGGCCAGCGGCGCCTCAAAATGGTCTGGAAGCTCTGAATATTCCTGCACGGCGATTTTTCCGTCCCTGCATACAACCACTCCGACTTTTTCTGCAGGATCAGATCTTGTGATGGCTTTGATTGTCACATCTTGGTTGTTTAAAGCATGCTCGCCACATAATGCTGCATCAAACGGATCTGCAAGTGGGTTATCGATTGGAATGACAATCAATGACTCAATTCCTTGCTCTTTCCACCCTTTGCCAATGCCCGATTCCATCAGTTTTTTCAAACTATGTCCATTTCCATCTGGGCCTGTAGCAAAGCTTCCTGTTTCTTCGATCCAGTTTCCTTCCTCGTTGACAAAGGGAACTTCGTCTTGCGTAAACAGCTGCATTTGACTCTTTTTGAGTCCAAAATAATCGTTTTGGAGGAGATAGTCTTCAATCTGTTTGTGGTTTGCACAAGAGGTCATCATCGCTACTTGAAGAGAAGTTCCGTAAGCAACAGATGCAGCAGCTGTTTTTTCACAAAATAACTGCAAAAGAGTTTTTTTTCTAACTGGTGTGATTGTAACAAGAGCTTTAGGTAGCGATGCTCCTAACCTTGTTCCTTGTCCTCCAGCCAGAATCAAGCAGGCAACTTTTCCTTCTCTTAGAAGTGCTTCTCCTTTCAATCGTCCGGCTTCTGTTGGACTATTGAATTTTTGATAAGGCTCTGGAATGGAAAAAGTAGACTTCTGAGCAATGATTGATCGCTGCATCTTCAAAAACTGTTCTTGGTTTAACATACAGCTTTCAGGACCTGTGTAACAGGAATCAAAGCAGCATCTTTCCGATTATGGCTGATGACGGGAATATGCTCGAGAAGCGGATTTGGAGACGGGACGTTTTGCTTGAGGATGCCGTGGTTCGGATCGGCCCAGAGAGAAACAATTCTTAATGAGAACGGCGTATTAAGAAAATAGGTCATTCCCAAAATCCCTGAATCAGGGGCAACCAGGCATCGGCATTTATTTTTCAAAATAGAGAGGATTTCAAAAAGATAAGTATCTCCCCGGAGATCGATTAAACGCGGATGTTTGAAGACGGGATCTTTTTTAAGCCCCAGCAAAATAATGGGGCCATCTAAAGCATCAAAGAGCTCCTGCCACTTATGGTGCGGCCAGTTTCTCTCAAAGTAATACCCCGTTTCGCAATGAACATGGGCAGCAACGCAGTTTGGGGGAAGATTGAAACAGTCGCACAAAGAGTCCCACTCGTTATTCCACTCCATCTTTGGGATCAGTGTTCCCCGTTGCCATGCGACCCAATAGGAAGGGTCTGCATTCGGAATGATCAAGTCAAAGTCTGGTAAATTGACCGGCAGGGGAGCCTGCTTCCCTCTTGCCCATTCAGGTGCGATAATCACTTCAACGCCCTTTAAAAGTCGAAACCCGTCTTTTAAGTCTGGACGTGTGATAAATGTCACCCGGGCATCCGGAAGAAACTCATGGACTCGTTTGACAATGGCATAAAGCCCCAAGGCAATATCACCAAGGCCACGGTTCCAGGGGATCAGCACAGATTTGCATCCCTGTTTAGCCGCTTTCTTAAGACGGCTGTCAAGAGGATTAGGTGCGATTTTTTTCCAAAGTCTTTTCAACATTTTTTTCCAACGTTTTAACTAAAGCATCATAGACTTCATCCGTCTCAATCCGTTTCATACATCTGAAATCAATCGGACAGACTCTTTTGTAACAAGGTGAACAGTCGACATGCTTATGGATGACTGTCCCGGTCTTGTACGGACCCGTTGCAATTTCGTTGGTCGATCCAAAAAGCGCAACGAGCGGCGTCCCCACAGCTGCAGCGATATGCATTGGGCCGCTATCATTGGTCAACATAACAGAGCAGAGTTTAATCAAAGAAGCAAGTTCTCTCAGCGTTGTAAGACCAGCGAGATTTAGCACTGGAAGACCTTGGCAGATCTCTCTCACAAGGGACTGTGTTGTGGAATCGCCAAAATAGACAATATGGACGTTATCTAACTTCAGGAGTTTTTCTGTCACAGCTCTAAAACGAACAGGCAGCCAGCATTTGGCAGATCCGTAGGCTGCTCCAGGGTTGATGCCAATCAAACGAGCTCCAGGCAAAACACCTAGCCTTTTCAGCAAGATTTGCGCTTCTTCGATTTCTTTATCGGTTAAATAAATCCGAGGTTTTGTATCTGATAACGGCATTCCTAAAGGTCCCAAAAGCATTTTATACGTATTGACGAGATGTTGCTCTCGGACATTCTCAGGAAATTCGATTTTATCGGTCAGAAGAAGACTGCGTAAGTTGCCCTGATATCCGAGCCGTCTTTGGACATTTCCACGCCAAAACAGCCATGCTGAAGAAAACGAATTAGTCAGCAAGATTCCCAAATCATATGTGCCTTTACGGATCTTTTCGATGATATCTCTCTGCTCGCTTCTTCTTCCAAAGGGTTTGACCTTGCTAAAACAAAAAAGCTCATCGATATCAAGATCTTCTTTGAGAAGCTCGCAAATAGGGGTGCGACACATCGCCGTGATGTGGGCATTAGGGTATGCCTTTCTGACATCCGTCAAAATGGGAGTTGCCATCACCAGATCCCCAATCCAATTGGGCATCCGGATAATGATCTTCGTGGGCTTAGTATCAATTAAAGGAGTCATCCGAAGCCTCCAGAATACCAAGCCTCTTAAAATACGTTCAAGGAAAGGCTTAGGAATATCGCCTAAAATTGTTTTTATTGATTCCCCTTCAGAAGGGTGTGATTAAAAGTTGTACATAGAGGAGCCAGACATCAATCTGCACTTTATTAAGTGTTTTTTGATGACAACCACAGGTTTTTCAGAGATTTACAGGCCTTTGGCTTTAAAAATGGTCTTTTTCGGCTAAAGAAGCTTATTGAGCCACCGATTTTGCTATCGATTCCTCTATGTACGACTTTTAATCACACCCCCTTCAGAAGGAACAATTGCGTAAAAAGCCCGGGCACACTATTCTAGATAATCTTTTGGCCGGATAGCTCAGTCGGTAGAGCAGAGGACTGAAAATCCTTGTGTCGCTGGTTCGATTCCAGTTCCGGCCAAATTTTTTTTGTCCAAAAAAATTTGACGGAAAGAAAGCCATAGTATGGCTTTCGTCTGAAAATCGAAGTGAAGTCCGCTTGCGGACGAACCGGTGGGTTTATCCAGATTCCAGTTCCGGCCAAATCTTTCATAAAGATTAAAAAAAGCCTCCTTCCGACTTTTTCACCAACTAACTGAAATTCAGGTTTATTGCGCAACATTCTCGCCTTATTGCGCAAGTATATGTTGCGCAATCGAGCTATTGCGCAATAATATGGATTAAGTCCATCAGAAGTGGGAGAAGGTTGGACCTGATGCTTTGAGTGGCATATTTAATTGAAAGATCAGAGATTCCGGGCTGGTCATCAGATTTCTCAAAGATTTGTCTATAGGCTAAATCAGAATAAAGTTCGTTTGCAGTGGAGAAAGATTGAGCACAAAATATCTCTTTAAAGTGAAATAAGATGGGAACAATTATTTTGAAAATTCTGATTTTAGGCGGAACAAGTTTTCTAGGTCCGCATCTTGTCGAGGAAGCTCAGCAGCGCGGCCATGAAATCACTCTATTTAATCGAGGCACTCAAGAGTCGTCTCGCTTTCCACAAGTGGAAAAATTGCGGGGTGATAGAGATGGTCATTTGGAGGCGCTTCAGGGGCGTGAGTGGGATGCTGTAATAGATACCTCTGGTCATGTGCCAAGAATCGTAGAAGCATCTTCTAAGTTACTTGCCAATTCGACTCCGCATTACACATTTATCTCTTCGATATCGGTTTATGAAAATTTTAATCAAAGTGGGATAGAGGAAGATTATCCGTTAGCACAGCTGGACAATCCTGATACGGAAGAAATTACGGAAAAAACCTATGGTGCTTTAAAAGCGCGTTGCGAGCAAGTCGTAGAGCAGTATTTTCCAGTTAGGTCCCTGATCGTTCGTCCAGGGTTAATTGTCGGTCCAGATGATCCAACAGATCGGTTTACGTATTGGCCTTGTCGAGTTAGAGATGGTGGAGATATTTTAGCTCCAGTAGATCCGACTGCATATGTCCAGTTTATCGATGTGCGTGACCTTTCCAAATGGATCATTGACATGATCGAAGAGCAAGCTACAGGTGTCTATAATGTAGTGGGAGAGCCGATAGCTTTTGAAACGCTCGTGTCAGAATGCCAAAAAGTCACACAGTCTGATGCTACAATACATTGGGTCAGCGAAGATTTTCTCATCGAACATCAAGTTGGGGATTGGGTAGAACTTCCTTTATGGCTTTCCAGCCAACGAAAGATACCGGGATTTCTACACATCAGCTCAAAAAAAGCTTGTGGCATGGGATTGGCCTCTCGTCCTCTTGCAGAGACAATAAGTGCAACTCTAGAATGGAATGCAAAAAGGCAAAATGTTGTACCAAAAGCAGGGCTGAACCGAGAACAAGAGCGAAAACTTCTTGAGTTATGGCAGAAGGCAACATTGCTACGCGAATCGAGCAGCATTGTTGCTCGATTTAGTCTTTTCTAGAAATAATCTGTTCTCTTTCGTAGAATCCTGACAAACCCCTCATGCAATGAATAAAAAATTAAGCCTTTTCGCTGTTGCCATGATGAATATCGTCATCGTGGCCAATCTCCAGATGATCACCGCTACAGCGGTTTATGGATATTCTTTAATTATTTTCTATCTGCTTGCGACGATTTTGTTTTTTGTGCCGTGCATGTTGATTATCTCACAGCTATCGACAGCCTACCCGATCACGGGAGGATCGTATCTTTGGGTCGAAAAAGCCTTTGGCAAACACTGGGGATTTTTTACTGCGACACTGGTTTGGCTAAGTAACGTGATTTGGTATCCCACGATTTTTTCACTTTTAGCGACGATTTTTGCCCAGCTCATTTCTCCTCATCTAGCTGACAGTACAATGTATGTTTTGGGAAGTGCCTTGGTTCTTTTTTGGGCGGTGACGATCTTCAACATCTTCGGGATTCGGGTCTCGAGCTTTGTCAGCAGCCTCAGCAGTGTCATCGGAGTTATTTTACCCACGTTGATCTTGATTATCTTTGCAGTGATTTGGATGATGGGATCAAAACCTTCCCAGATCGCTTTTTCTTGGCATAGCCTTTTACCAGAGCTAGGAAACTATACCAAGTGGGCATTTCTGACACAGATCATCATTGGCTTAGTTGGCATTGAAATGTCAGCTGTCCACGCAGGAGATATCCAAGAAGCTAAACGGACGATCCCAAGAGCGATGGGTTTTTCAGCGATCATTATTTTGTTGATCGTGATTCTGGCGCCTCTTTCGATTGGTCTTGTGATCCCTCAAGATAAAATCAGCATTGTTGCGGGACTGATTGATGCGCTGCAGATCTTTTTCCAAAGCTTTCAGCTTGCTCCTGTTATTTTTCTCACGATGATGGCTCTGATTTTTGTCGGTAATATTGGTTCTACAACCGCATGGATGATCGGTTCTACTCGAGGCATGCATGTGGCTAGCATTCATTGCAATATGCCTTCCTTTTTCCAAAAAACCAACCGTCATCATGCTCCCTTAGGGATCTTGATCTTAGAAGCGATTATCTTTACGTTTTCCTGCAGCTTGTTTTTCTTCTCTACGATCAGTAATGCGTATTGGATCCTTCTGCAGCTGGCCAGCCAGATTACTCTGATCTATTACATGATGATCTTTGCAGCGGCGATGAAACTTAAAAATCAGCTGGCTTCGCATACCGAGGCGTTTCAGATTCCGGGGAAGACGAAAGGAATCACTCTAGCTGCTATTGTCGCTAGCATAACTGCGCTATTTGCGCTGATCTTAGGATTTGTTCCGCCCAGTGCTGGAACAGTACATGCACCGCATTTTTACTCGCTTTTGCTGATCTTAGGCATCGGAGTGGCAATTGCCGTTCCATTTCTCTTCTTGAAGCTGGCTAGACGGAAACAATGAGTCCCCGGATCGCTTGGAGAAGAGGATCTAGACCCAGCTTTTCCAAAGCCGAGATCTCAAAGATCTTAGCGGAGGGGATTTCACGGTGGAAGACTTCAGCATGTTCTTTAGCGCCTTCCATATCGATCTTGTTGAGGACAATAAGGGAGGGTTTGTCGAGAAGTTCAGGCTTGTAGGCCTTGAGCTCGTTTTGGAGCACTCTAAAGTCATCGATCGGCTCTCTCCCTTCGATGCCGGAGGCATCGATCACAAAAATCAGAGCGGCTGATCTTTCGATATGGCGTAAGAATTCAAATCCTAAACCTCGGTCTTGATGGGCTCCTTCGATAATGCCAGGGATGTCAGCAAGGAGAACGCGAGTTTGGTCGGGATAGTGGATATAGCTGAGGTTTGGAAAAAGAGTTGTAAAGGGATAAGCCCCGATTTTAACAGCTAAATGGGTGATACATGACATCAGAGATGATTTGCCGGCATTGGGCATGCCAATCAGGCCGACATCTGCGATGAGCTTGAGCTCTAACTCGATTTCGAGGGTTTCTCCTTCTTCTCCATCCGTGCAAATGTAGGGGGCTTGGTTGGTCGGGGTTTTAAACCGGTCGTTGCCTTTTCCGCCCTTGCCGCCTTTGCAGAGGAGTTCTGATCTCTCTTTTTCGACAAAGTCGTAGAGGACTTCACCGGTGAGGGCATTTTTAATAAGTGTGCCAGGAGGGATTTTGAGGGTGACGCCTTCGCCGTCTTTACCGGTACAGAAGTTGTAGCCGCCGGGCTGGCCGTTTTTGGCGACAATGATGCGTCTGTTACGGTGGTTTTCTAAAGAAACAACCTGGTCATCGGTTTCAATGTAGATCGATCCGCCTTTACCGCCATCTCCGCCGCAAGGACCGCCTTTAGGGATGTATTTTTCTCGACGCCAAGCAATGACGCCGTTTCCGCCGCGGCCGGCTTTGAGAGAGAGTCTAACTTTATCGACGAACATACGACCCCTAAAATTTCGTCCAGTATATCAGAAATTATGACTGGAAGAAATTGAAGAAAAATCTTTAATTTTGGGAAACAGGAGTTACCGAGACGTAGGTTTTAAGTCCTTTACGGTAAGAAACAACGCCGTCGATTAAAGAAAAGAGTGTATCGTCTCTTCCGACTGCGACGTTCTTAGCTGGAGACCATTTTGTTCCGCGTTGGCGGACCAGGATGCTTCCGGCCGTGACAAATTGTCCAGCAGTTGCTTTGATGCCTAAACGTTGTGCTCTTGAATCTCGGCCGTTACGTGTAGATCCTTGACCTTTCTTATGTGCCATAGTTATCCTAGAATCTCTGTGATTTTAACTCGATGATAAGTCTGGCGATGTCCGACTTTGCGGCGCACGCCTTTTCTTTTCTTGTATTTGAAGGAGATCACTTTCTCTCCTTTAACTTCGCCGATGAGCTCTGCCTTCACAGAAGATTTCGCGATATAAGGCGCTCCAACGGTGATCTGCTTGCCATCATTGAGAAAGAGGACGTTTTTGAATACAACGGTCTTTCCTTCTTCAGAGTCAAGTAATTCAACATCAAGGACTTCATCTTTCTCTACCCGGTACTGTTTTCCACCGGTCTCAATGATTGCGTACATGTTTTAACCTCAAAATTGCAAATGTAGTGAACATCTTAATCTAAGAGGCTTATTCTCTTCAAGTCACACTTGAACCTATCCCGAGATTTCTTAGGAAGTTTATTTTTATTAGTTAATTGCATTAATTTAAATTATTTATTAGTATTAATAATACAAAGGCAAATTATAAGGTGGGGGTTAGTATGAAACCTTTTAATAAGAGAAAGTCTTCGAAGGTCACATATAAGAACCATCGTAAGGATAGACCTACAGCCAAAGAAGAAGAGAGGAAGATTCCAGGCAATATCCCGAACATAAAGCCGGAAGATCTCCTCAACAACAACAAATAGAGATAGTTATGAAAAAACAGTATAAGCATGCTCAAGCCAAAAGAATGAGAAAGCCTTCCAAAGAAGGTCACAAAAAAAGCAAATGGCGCCAGATGATTGCGCGCTATGTAGCTCTATAATTTCTCGCTAGATTGAGTAAATAGAACGCGGCTGCTGTCAAAGCAATCGTTGCTCCTGGCGGCCAGTTTAAGAAATACGACAGCATCAGTCCAACTGTCGTAAAAACACACCCAAAGACCACTGCCCATCCCATCATTTTAGACAGCCTTTGACTGAAGCTTCCGGCAATGGCTGCAGGGATCGCTAGCATCGCGATAATCAAGATCGCTCCAACGACTTGGATCAAGATCACCACTGAAATCGCCACTAGGACCAATAAAAAGAGATAATACTTGGTCACGGAGATCCCTTTGAGCTGGGCTTGATTCTCGTCAAAGCAGACCGCTTGAAATTTGGCATGGAAGATCATCGTCGCCAGTAAAATGAACCCTGCCAGCGAAAAGAGCAAAATTAAATCGCTGGTCGATGTCCACAAGATATTCCCAAAAAGAAAGTTCATTAGCTCGACGTTGTAACCTGGAGTCAGTGAGACAAAAATCACCCCAATTGCCATCCCCGTCGACCAAATTGCAGCGATCACCGTGTCTTCTCGCTGTTTATGTTTCAGATGGATCCATCCAATGAGGAATGCCGATAAGATCGCAGCGACTAATGCGCCATGGAGAGGATTCATCCAGGCGATGTTGTAAGTTCTTTTGAGCCAGAGGAAAATCCCCATGCCGCCTAGAACTGAATGGGCAATACTTCCGCTGATAAAGACAATTCTCTTGGCCACCACGTAAGATCCGACGATGCCGCTTGTGATCGATGCGGCGATCCCGGCCAAAAACGACATCATTAAAAAAGGATGAGAAAGCATATTAATTCCTCTTCAATGGGGGATGATAAAGTCCCTGAGCAAAATGGTCGCAGACTTGTGCCTGAGAATACGAAGTCACATCTCGATGAACGCAGATAAACCGGTCGACTTTTTGCAGCATGACCTGAAGATCATGCGTCACCATGATAATTGTCATAGTGCCTTTGAGATGCTCCAATAATTTGTAGATGCTCTCTTCTGCAGAGGCATCAACGCTAGCAGTCGGTTCATCCAAAAGCAAAATGGTCGGTTTGCTCACGAGCGCCCTGGCAATCAACACGCGTTGAGCTTGCCCGCCAGAGAGTGTTCCAAAAGAATGATCGTGAAAATCGAGCATGCCGACTTCTGCAAGAGCTGCACGGGCTTTTTCTTTGGCATCTTTTGTGTAGGAATGCCATGGAGACTTATCTAAACATCCCATCATGACGACTTCTAAAACGGTGATCGGAAACTGCCTGTCGAGATGGGAAATTTGAGGGACGTAGCCCATTTTTTCTCGAGCAATTTTTGGAGATCCTCCTAAAATCTCTAGTGATCCTTTCTGAGGTTTTAAAAATCCCAAAAGTAGTTTCAGAAGAGTCGTCTTCCCACCGCCATTGGGTCCAAAGATTCCGACGAATTCTCCAGGAGCAATGACAAACGAAACATTCTCGAGGACGGGAGTTTCCTCGTACTGAAAAAAAAGATTATTACTTTTGATGACCATAATAATTTACAATCGATTTAGAAAGATCATTCATCATGTGAAAATAATCTAAAGCATAGGGATCTATTTGATAGATAGGAAGCTCTAATTTCTCTGCAATTAAAGTCGCTCCCTTATTGTTGTACTGAGGCTCAATAAAAATAACTTTGACGTCTTTGTCTTGCGCTTCTTTCACCACATGGGCAACTTGCTTCGGCAAGGGGTCTTTTCCTTCGCATTCAATCGAAAGCTGATGAAGCCCGTATCGTTTGCAGTAGTAGCCTAGAGCCGGGTGAGAAACCATCAGGGTAATTCCTTCGAAATTCTTCAGTTCTGCTTGGATCTCTTGATCCAAAACCTCCAACCGCTGAGCCAATTGCTGATAGTTTTGTTCAAATATTTTTTTATGTTCAGGCCATTCTCGAGAAAGCTCTTCACTGATCTTCTTGGCTTGTTTCATTGCTAAATGAGGATCAAGCCACACATGGAGATCTTTTCCTTCATGGACATGATCTCCACACGTATGCGCGGTTCCTGTCAGCAGTGGAAGACCTTTAGAGAGATTGATGTCTTTAACGCCTCTTTCTCTGAGGAAGGGTAAAACCTTTTGTTCAATCGGATCTCCAAATCTAAACCAGATTTTCGCCTGAGTAAATTTTTCGACTTGCTTGGGAGTCGGCTCATACGTATGGGGATTTGCTCCCGCAGGAACAAAAATTTCTGTTGATACGGTATCTCCAGCAATTTGCTCCACAAAGTAAGTATAAGGAGGGATCGTCACCAGAACAACAGGTTTAGAGGATTTTTTTGCAGGGGCAAAGCAGCCTGCTAAAATAATCAAAAAAAGGAATAAGGTTTTTCGCATAAAAATGACCCAAATAATACAGAGGAATAGAAAATCTTGTCACTTATTTTAAACTAAGGTAGCCTAGTTACCCTTTCTGGAGGAGTGTCCGAGTGGCCGATGGAGCACGCTTGGAAAGCGTGTAAACACGAAAGTGTTTCGTGGGTTCGAATCCCACCTCCTCCGATTTTTGCTGCAAAAAGTGGAGGAAGCGAGCCAACGGTTTGGCTCGCGGGCTGGATTCGAAGTGAGGCTGCTTGCAGCCGAACCGGCCCGAAGGGGAATCCCCACCTCCTCCGAACGAAGTGAGGAAGGAAAGCAAGCCATATTATGGCTTGCGAGTGGGATGAGAAGTGAGCACGCTTCCGTGCGAACCGGCTCCGTAAGGAGGAATCCCACTTCCTCTGATTTTTTGTATTCATGAAGAGATTGCTCCATTGCCTCCTTGCTCTTTGTGTCAAGGTTCTGATAAGATCTATAATCAAATTTTTAGGATGATTTCCAAAAGCAGATTGGAGGGATAGATGACCGCAATTGATTTTAGCAAGCTTCCAATGTCACAAAGAGACTTCAGGACCCACTTTAAGCAGAAGATAGAAAATATCAAATGGCTGGGATGTCTATTTGAATATAGCGAAAGAGGAAACATTAAAGAGCCTTTTGCCTCTTTTCCCTATAGATGGGATGTAAAAAAATCGATACTGAAGATTACTCATCTGGGCGAACCGATTGTCGAAGACCACACCAAATTTGATTGTAAGCAGACGGCTTTTATTGTTTCCCTTCCATTTCACAATCCTTCTGTAGATGAAATTCAGCGAATTGTTACCTCCATCGAAGATCAATCTTTTGGTAAAACAAAAAAAGTTTCTAAAGCTTTAGTTCAAACTCGTGTAGCGGTCGTCATAGGATTAAACAATTGCCTCTCTTTTAATCCTGAGAAAAATGGAGAATTTCAAAGTCAGGTCAATAAGCTTAGGGAAAAAAAGCTGTCGAGCTGTGTTTCCTTGACCATCATCCCATTTTTTTGGGGATACGTGTGGATATCTAAGACTGCAAAAGAGTTGAAGCTTAAACGTTTGACCAGTTCTCATATTTATCCCATTCAGAGTTGTTATCGAATCGCAAATAGCTATTTTAGATATTTGAGAAATAGTGCTGAAAATCTATGGATTGACGATAAATTTAAGCAGAATGGGAGTCCCTTGGAGAAAACGATCCCTTATCAGGGTATTAGAAACCAGATTCTCCACTCAACTGCACTCAAGGGGTATTTCAACAGTGCTAAATCAGAAGTAAAATACATTCTTTCGCTGGATGGTGATTTTCTTTCCTTGAAAGCTGCAGATTCTAAAGTGGGGCTTTTAGCGCACTACGATGATATCATTAAGGAATACAGCAAAGCAAATGGATCGTATCCCGATGTGGTTTCGACGGGATATGAATCGCCAAAAAAAGAAAAAAATGAACTCATCAAAGCAGGAATTGAACTGGATCGAATGATCCGAGCAGCTGTTGCGGGAAAATTTGTCTATATGCCCGAGCCAAATTTTGGCTTCCGAGTCACTGACGTTGTTAACTTAAGCCGTTTATCTTGGACGGGCGGGACAACCATGGATACTGAGTCTAGACGTTTGATTGAAAATGGAGTGGCAAAAGCGATTTTAGATAGCGATTTATTTGTTTATAGCAATCGAGGAAGTATTCAAACCGAAATCGATGCTGCATGGAGAACAACATCGGTTAATAAATACGAGAAAATGAAACCGAATCAATTTTTGCAAAAGGCAGTGCAACAAGCGATACGAGGGATCCACCAAAGTTATGCCGATCCGCAAATTTGGGCTAAAAATGTCTACAATGGATTGCGAGTCACTGTTCCTTCATATGTCAGAGATGCCATAGCTCCGATGAAAGGGATTCGAGAACTGTTTGACCCAACCACGATGCGTAAGGTGAGATATGATGCCACTGTAAGAGTTCCCGCTTCGGAATATAAAACGCTTTTTGGCACATTTCCAGCGTATGTCACGTGTATGAAGGCTTCTGTTTCTGAAAAGAACTTTGACAAGCTCTCCAAAGAGTTTGTTAAAGATGCTAAAATCTCTGGCAAAAACGAGAAAGCAGATTGGGTAAACTTTATGCTTGGACAGCTCAATAAACTAAAAGAGTATAGAGAGCTTCTGGAAAAAAGCTATACCAGCAAACAGGTCGATGAGGTGATTGAAGCGGCAATCTCGACAGGGGAAGCTATTAAAGATTTCTATGAAAAGAGAATGGCGGTTAAGGCTCCTGCTTATAAAGCATAATTTCACACTTTAACACACAGATGCTGAAGCATTAAAAATAAAAATACTTCATGAGTGCTGAGGCTATTTGAGTTTCCTTGCCCTTACAGTTAAGTTTTGATAGACTGTTACCCTAAGCTTTGGCATTTTAGGGTTTTAATTAAATCAGGCCGGAGATAATAAAGGCTATATGCGATGTCCATTTTGTAATCATTTTGATTCGAAAGTGACCGATTCACGCAATGCCGTGGAGCAGAATGCGATTCGGCGTAGACGAGAATGTCTGGAGTGCCAGAAGAGATTCACGACATTTGAGACTGTTGATCTGACAATCCAGGTGCATAAACGCGATGGCAGATATGAAGACTTTCAGCAAGACAAGTTAATCCGGGGATTGGATGCTGCTTGCAGACATACAAGGATTAGCCACGATCAAGTACGAACGCTGGCAGCTCAGATCACGGCAGATTTAATGGAGAGGCAGGTCAGAGAAATTGAAACGACTGAGCTTGGAGAACTTGTGATTAACCACTTGAAAGAGCTCGACACAATTGCTTTTATCCGCTTTGCCTGTGTCTATCGTCGTTTTAAAGATATGGATGAACTCATGGACGAAATCCAAAGTATTGAAGAAGAAGTTTCAAAGAAGGAATAGCTATGCCACTTAAAAAAAGCGATATCGAACGGTTTAAAAAAAGGCTTTTAGACATGAGAGCCCAGTATACCAACTTGGTTAAACATGTCAGTGAAGAAGTGAAATCAGCTGATGAGTCTAAAGGATACTCCCAACATCCATCGGATGAGGGAACAGATGATTTTGACCGGACTGTTAGCCTAAAGGTTTCTGGAGAAGAGTATAAAATTTTAAGACAAATCGATCGTGCGCTCGAAAAAATCGATGAAAACACGTATGGCATCTGCGATATCACCAATGAAGAGATCTCACTCCCGAGATTAGAAGCGATTCCTTACGCCACGATGACCGTCAAAGCTCAAGAGATGTTGGAGAAAGGTTTATTGCAATGACAAGAGTATCTTTGAAGCTTTTTTTTGTTGCTCTTGCGATCCTTGCAGTTGATTTTGTCTCGAAATGGATGGTCAATTTTTACTTCCAGCCTTCAGAACTCTCTTCGATCTTTTTTCCTTTTGGAGGAGTCCCTATTTTTCAAAACCTTTTAGGTATTGATTTTTGCATCCACCACGTCACCAACCGAGGAGCTGCCTGGGGAATTGGCAGCAGCTTGCAAGATCTCTTATTGTTCGTTAGGATCGCTGTTGTTGTAGGTCTTGCCGCATATGTGAGGCTTTCACCTAAGGCACGTCAGTACCGCTACCCGCTCATTATGATTATGGCAGGTGGGCTTGGAAATATCATCGATTATTTTGTCTACGGCCATGTGATTGATATGTTCCATCTTTTTTTCTGGGGATACTCTTATCCTGTTTTCAATATTGCCGATGCTTCGATTTTCCTAGGGATCGTCTGGTTGCTCCTTCACTCTTTTGTAAGTAAGAAAAATGCTATCACTACAACTTCCTGAGAAGACATTCTCTGTTTCCAAATGGCTCAAGCATCAAGTTTTGCTAGATAGCTCAGAAATGGAAGAGCTTTGCCGCCACTTGGCGCCGTTTCATTTCTTTAATGTCAGCGAGATCAAACCATTGCAAGATTTAGAGCTTTCTCTAGAGCAGTTCTTAAAATCGTACCAAGAATACATCGAAGTTCTCAAAGCTGGAAGAGTTCCTCTCGATCGTCAAATCCAGCGGCATCTTTCCTGCGCTCTCACGACAGATGCAGATTCTCTCTATGCCCATGCAATCGGTGAAAAATACATGGCTAAACCTTTAAAACCTCTTGTCCAAATGCAGCAACATCGATTTTTTCCTTCAAAAACAGCAGGAACAATTAATCCAATGGTGATGAGCCATGAGAGCATCCATTGGGGTGTTCAGCTGGCTTATCCGCAGATTTTTTTCGACGGTACATTATATTCTAAAGTCAGTGATGAGACGCTTTTCCCCAATACTGCACTTTTCACCAAACTCGTCAAATGGCTACGTGGGCAAACAGTTCCCACCACATTCCTATGGGATGACAAAAAAATCTCGACTCCAATTCGCTTGGGGAAAAAGTGTTTTTCTTGGATCCATAACCACGCTCAGTTGAAAGAACAAGGGATCGCTATACATGTCTATTGAGGTCGTCTCGGTAGGAAATGAGGTGCTCAGAGGTATCATCGTCAATACCAACGCCGCTTACTTAAGCCGCAGATTGATTGAAGAAGGCTGGGAGGTCTCTTGCCAAACCACACTTCCTGATGAAAAGAGTTTGCTCACACCAGGTCTCAATGAGGCGCTCATCAGAAATTCTGTCGTCATTGCAACGGGAGGCCTAGGAGCAACATTAGACGATAATACTCTAGCCTGTGCAAAAGAGCTTTTCTCTAAACCACCGCATGAACTGCCAAACTCTGTAGGAGCGGCATTGGGGTATCTTTTTTCTGAGCACAAGAAATTGTTGTTTTTGCTTCCAGGCGTTCCTTCCGAAATGGAGCAGATGTTTGAGGAAGCCGTTCTTCCTTACTTAAAAAAACACTTGCCTGCGGTAGTGCTCCATCGTGAAGAGCTCCATTTTTACCTTTTAAAAGAAGACGATGTCGATCCGCTTTTACGGGATCTGCAAAAAGAGCACAAGTTAGACATTGGGATCTATCCCTCTTACAGCGGTTTGTCGGTGGTTGTAAGGGGTCCTAAGAAGGAGCATGTCGTTAGTGCTAGAAAAGCCATAGCTGAAGCATTTAAGGCCTCTCTACTGCCTGCCGCGAAATTAGAAGAGGCTATCCACGACTGGATGGTCAAGCACCATCAAACGCTTGCCCTTGCTGAATCGTGCACGGGCGGCTTTATGGCCTCGCAGTTAACGGGTATTCCAGGGGCCTCTGAGTACTTTTTGGGATCGATTGTCACTTATGCCAATTCTCTTAAAGAGGGTCTTTTAGATGTTTCTTCCGAAACACTCAAAAAATATGGAGCCGTCAGTCGGGAAGTCGTTCACGAGATGTGGACAGGCTTGATCAAGAAAACAGGGGCGGATTACGGGATTGCAGTGTCTGGAATTGCAGGACCTCAAGGGGGCACTCCTGATAAGCCTGTAGGAACGGTCTTTTATGCCTTGGGGAAAAAGGGTCAAATGCCTGAAATCAATACCTTGCATGTGAAGGGCAATCGTCAAACGGTCATTCTCCGGACGACTAAGAAGCTATTTGGCTTTTTACTTAAAAAAATCCTCTAGATTCCCTTATATAAGAATTAATGATCAAAATCGCCACTGTTATCAATTTTTGTACCACCGACTATCGGTTTCTTCGCTGGTGTATCGAAGAGGCAAAGAAATTTTCAGAGCAGATTGTCGTTCCTGTCTGTACGCACTTTTTCAATGGAGAGCCTGAAAATCGGGCGACATTAAACCTAGCGTATCAAGACCATTCCGATGTTCAATTTGTGGAGTTTGCCTATGCTGAAGAGCCCTATGGGATCTACTCTCCTCTGACTTCTGCCGATGTTGATTGGGCTCATTATTGGCATAGTACTGCTCGGTATGTGGGATTTCACTCTGTGCAAGAGTGCGACTATGTGCTTTTTTTAGATGTCGATGAGATTGTCGATGGAGAGCGATTTATTCAATGGCTCACCGCATTCAAGTTTTCAGATTTCAATGCGCTCAGATTTGAGAGTTATTTCTATTTCCGCGACCCTTCCTATCGCGCAAAAGAGCAGTTTCCACTCAATGCACTGTTAGTCAAGAAGCAAGCGATACATTCTCCTGAAATGGTCCTGGACGTGTTAGAAAGGAAAGGGCTCTATGACCAAATCCAGGGGCCTAAATGTTGTCATTTGAGAGGACTGGATCAAAAACCTCTCGTCCATCATTACAGCTGGGTCAGGACACGAGAAGAGCTCAAACAAAAAGTATGCACCTGGGGCCATCGTCATGACCAAGAGTGGCTGGAGTTAATTGAGAAGGAATTCTCAGAGCCTTTTTCGGGAATAGATCGGATCCATGGGTTTGAGTATGAAAAGGTTGATCCTTTGCATGATGTTTTACATGAGAAGAGTTTTCCTCATGTCATGAAAGTTAACAGAAAGTCATTATTTGAAAGAGCTATTCGACAGATGCTCTAAACGCGGCATTCCTGTAGAATGTTCCTATGCAGTACTCCCTACTCGATAGCGGCAATCAAAATAAACTTGAGCAGTTCGGCGATTACGCCTTGGTGCGGCCTTGCGCGCAGGCTGTTTGGAAGCCATCTCTGGATCAAAAAGCTTGGAAAGAGGCCGATGCGATCTTTACAAGAGAGCCATCGAACCGCTGGGTTGCGTCTCCACCGCTGCCAAATTCTTGGACAGTTGAATGCGAAGATATTCTCTTTAAAGTCATGCCGACCGATTTCGGGCATATCGGGATTTTTCCAGAGCATGCGCTATTATGGAAGTGGATGAAACAAAAGATGCGAAAAAAATGCTCCATCTTAAATCTCTTTGCGTACACAGGTGGTGCTACTCTCGTTGCTGCGAAAGCCGGTGCTGATGTCTGCCATGTGGATGCGTCTAAAACAACCGTTGCGTGGGCACGAGAAAACGCAGCTTTAAATAAACTCAAAAAAGCCCCTGTTCGCTGGATTGTCGACGATGCGATTAAGTTTCTTGGAAGGGAAGTCCGTCGGGGAGTCCGCTACGATGGGATTATCTTAGATCCTCCGACATTTGGAAGAGGAAGTCAGGGTGAAGTCTTTAAAATCGAAAAAGATCTTCCTGTGATTTTGGATCTTTGTTTCCAGCTGCTATCGCCCGATCCTCAATTTGTGATCCTCTCTTCTCATACTCCGGGATATACACCGCTTGTTCTCCATCATTTGCTGTTACAAGCCAAAGAATCGAGAAAAGGAACAATCGAAATGGGGGAGATGGTGATCCCAGGGCCTTTAGATCTGACATCTGGAACATATGCGAGATGGTATGCATAACGAAATCACGAGTCCTCAAAATCCCAAAATCAAACAACTGGTCCGTCTTAAAGATCGGAAGGAAAGAGACGAGACAGGACTTTTTCTCATTGAAGGGTATCGCGAGATCAAGCGTGCGGTAGAAGGCGGCGTTCATTTTGAATCGCTCTATACGTGCAAGGAACTCTTTTTAGGCACGAATGAACCGATGTTAATTGAACAAGTCGGTGTGGAGACGTTTACTCTACCGGAGCATCTCTTTGAAAAAATCTCGTATAGAGATCGTCCCGATGGGCTAATCGGTGTCGCGCATCAGATGCAAAAAACACTCAAAGACTTGAGGCCTAAAAACCCTGTGCCACTTTATGTCGTTGCTGAATCGATTGAAAAACCTGGTAATTTAGGAACGATTTTACGCTCTTCTGATGCCGTCGGAGCAGATGGAGTCATTGTCTGTGACAGATGTACCGATATTTATAATCCCAATGTCGTTAGAGCTAGCGTTGGAACACTCTTTACTCTTCCTGTCATCGAAGCCAAGGGATCCGATGCGTATATTTGGCTCAAATCCCACAATATTCAAGTGGTGGCTGCAACGCCGTCTGCTACCCAAGAGTTTACCGATGCAGATTTAAGCGGGCCGGTGGCCATTGTCATCGGAACAGAGCAATTAGGCCTTTCTGATCTTTGGATGCAAGCTGCTGACATCCGTGTCCAAATCCCCATGAGAGGCATTGCAGATTCACTCAATGTCGCAATGGCAACCACACTCCTCTTATATGAATCACTTAGACAAAGAAAGCATCATCTATAGCGACAACCATCTCCTGGTTGTTGAAAAACCAGCAGAGATGGCGACGCAGCCCGATCTGACAGAGCTTGCCAAAGCCTTTGTCAAAAAAAAATACAACAAACCTGGAAATGTCTTTCTACATCCAGTTCACAGATTAGATAAAGCTGTGAGCGGCCTCGTGCTGTTTGCTCGCACGGGCAAGGCACTATCCCGTCTTCAGGAGATGATGCGCGATCGGAAGGTCATTAAGATCTATCATGCGTTAGTCGAAGGAGATCTTCCTGCAGAAGAGGGAAGACTTGTCCATCATCTGATCCATGGCAGCTTCCGAGCGGAAATTGCAAAAGAAGGAAAAGAATCAATCCTAGATTACAAAGTTTTAAAAAGAGACAAGGGAGCTACGCTCTTAGAGATTAATCTCATCACAGGAAGATACCATCAAATCCGCGCTCAGCTCTCTGCGATTGGATGTCCGGTGCTCGGCGATGAAAAATACGGCAGCAAAAGACCTTGGAAAAAAGGGATTGCGCTGCATCATTCTGAAATGAGATTTGAGCACCCAGTGACTAAAGAGTCACTGGTGCTCAAAAGAAGTCCTAGTTTCTAACATGTCCAGTTGGCGCTGCCTGCGGAGCGTAATAATATTGTTGCTGTGCAGGAAGCTGACCAACATGGCCGTACCCGAACTGACCATATCCTGGGTAGCCGTATCCTTGATAGATGGGTTGTGGAACTGGCGGATACGCATTCTGCGGATTGTAAGCCGGTTGTTGTGGATAAACAAGTTGTTGGTAATAGCTAGGCTGCTGCTGAGTCCAGAAGGGCTGTGAGGATTGGTAAGGGAAATACGACTGGAAATTCACAGGTTGATACCCTTTATTGTCCCAAGCATGTTTTGCTCGTTCTAACAGCTCGCGGGCTGCTCTATAGTTATTGTCCAGCTGGCCGTTTTTTTGCTCATCTAATTTTCTGATTTGCTGATCCCGCTCTCTTTCTATTTCTTTGATTTTAGCATCATGTTTTTTGTTGATTGGAGCTGCATTTTGGTTGTAATTGTTTTGGAGAGCTTCTTTGATAGCACTAAAAGTCGCTCTAGCTTCTCTGCGTTGTGTTTCGCTAGCGTGCGCATCACGCAAAACTCTATCTCTATTGGCTTCAGCAGTAGCAATGCCGCCATCTCGGGTCGCAGCGAGCGGCTGCAAAAGCTCATTGCGAGTTTTAGTATGAGCTTCAATGCGATCACTCGCTGTCCTTCTGAAATCGGATTTCATCTTATCGTAAGAAGAGGTGATGTCTTTCAAAAAGGAATCAAAGCGGGAATAATCCTCAAGCACAGGCTTCATGTGTTCTGGAATATGCCCCAGACCGTAAAACATGTAGTCTGAAGAAACAGGATTGCAAGAGCGGAACTGGTTCATCCAATAAGATGGAGTAGGATTGGCTTGCTCAAGCAGCTTTCTGCAGAATGCATCGAAGTACTTTTTATATTCGTACTCGACTTGCAGAGGATGGAAAAGCGCTGTTGTCGAAGGTCCGAATCCCAGCTTCAATTTATTCAGATAAATGTAGGGGAAGCCTTTATTGTGAGCCTCATTTCTTGCCTCTCCGACTTTCACAATAGGATCAGCTTCCCATTTGTCGATCTGAGTCAGTGCTTGATTGCAGGCAGAATTGGCGTTGGCTGCAAAGACGCCAAAAACTACAGAGAAGGTGGCTCCAGCAATGCATACAAAAAGAGGAAGGCCACCGAAAAGCGCTTTGTCCATTGCTGTAACGGTACCACTGATTCCAGCTACAATAGCAATTCCGATCGCAGTGACGCCCCAGCCCCATCTCGTTTCTTCGGATTCTTTTTTGATTGTGTGCCATTGCTCAGCTTGGTGCTTACGGAAAGCTTCCGAAGGACAGCGGACGATCACATCATCTAAACGGTACTCTCCGTAAATACCTCTAGTATGATGGTGAATGGGGGTAATGCGCTCCGAAAGCGGCCTCTTAAAATCTTGTTCCATCTGGATTGGATCAGGTTCAAAAGAGCTCGTGACTGTACTTTGGTATTTCTCTTGATCGAAAAGTTCAGCGCCATCGGTGAAAGTTTCTGTGGCAGAATTAACTGACATAAGATGCCTCCTTTAAAGCATTGCAGAAAATTTTATACGAAGCTGTTAATTAATTTCTAGAACTTATGAATAAGGATAATTTTTCCGCGATTTGAACAGCATTTAATGCGGCACCTTTAAGAAGTTGATCGCCAACTGCCCAAAGATCTAAGGTATTTGGATTGGAAAGATCTTGCCTGATCCTGCCGACGAAAATGTCATCTTGTCCTGATGCATCGAGCGGCATCGGGAATCGATTTTGAGTCCAATCTTGGAGCACGGTCACGCCTGGAGATTTTTGTAAGAGCTCTTTTGCCTCTTGAGCTGTAATTGGATTTTCAAACTCGACATTCAGTGCGACAGAATGCGCTCTTAAAACGGGAACACGAACACAAGTGACACCCACCCGAAGATTCGGTTCTTCTAGAATTTTTCGGGATTCCTCAATAATTTTGACCTCTTCTTCATTGTAGCTCGAAGATGTCATGGGAGCGTTGTGAGCAAACAGATTAAATGCATAAGGAAACGGCATTGCCTCTCTTGTAAACGGACGGTTTTCTAAAATCGCACGGCTCTCTTCTTGCAGCTCTGTCATCGCTTTTTGACCAGCTCCGCTCGCTGCCTGATAAGTCGCCATGACAATACGACGGACCTTAAATTGCCGGTGCAGGGGAGCTAGCGCCATTAACATCACAGTCGCTGTGCAATTTGGAGATGAGATGATGCCAGAGTGATTTTCTAGTGCATGGGCGTTGATTTCTGGGATCACGAGAGGAACCCTAGGATCCATTCGGTAGGCAGAACTATTATCAACGACCAGGCAGCCGGCTTTGACAGCTAACGGAGCATAAGTTAAGGAAATTTTTTTTCCAGCACTGAACAAAGCAATATCAATTCCTTGAAAACAGTCTCGTGAGAGTTGCTCAATGGAAACTTGCTTTCCCTTAAATAGGACGGTTTTGCCGGCGGATTGAGGAGAGGCAAAACAACGAATTTCTTTAACAGGGAATTGCCTCTCTTCAAGAACCTTAAGCATTTCTTGACCAACGACCCCTGTCGCTCCGATGATACCAACATTAAAACTTGTCATAGGCTGGCCTATTAATTTATCTTCGATTATCATTACCAGCCAGTACATTTATGCAAACAAAGATTTTACAAGCAGTCGATGATGGCGTCCGCGCCATTGAGTTTTTAAAGAAGCCAGAGAGCCTCGTTTTTATTAAAGATGCGGCGCAGATGATTGCCGAGTGTTTCCGTCATGGGAATAAACTTCTCATTGCAGGCAATGGAGGGAGCCTTTGCGATGCCATGCATTTTGCCGAGGAGCTGACAGGTGTTTTCCGGCATAAGAGAAAGGCGCTTCCAGCGATTGCTCTATCCGACCCTGGGCACCTTTCCTGTATGGCTAACGATGTTGGTTATCATGATGTTTTTTCAAGAGCTGTGGAAGCCTTGGGAAGAGAAGGGGATGTTTTTGTTGCCTTAACAACAAGTGGAAATTCTCAAAATCTCATTCATGCTGTTGAGATGGCCAAAACGATGAATCTCAAAACAATTTCTTTCTTAGGAAAAACCGGAGGAAAGTTAAAAGGCGTTTCTGATCTCGAGTGGATCATCGATGGTTTCTCCTATTCTGACCGGATTCAAGAAGCCCATATGACAGCGATCCATATCATCATTGAGATGATCGAACACGAGCTTTTTTATGCTTAAGAGTTATATTCTCGATATTATGGAAGGTCGCCGGCCAGGAAGACCCTTGCTTAGAGCTTTGAGCTATCTCTATCGGACAGGTATTGCCTTACGCAATGTTGCGTATGATCTCGGGCTATTCAAAACGCATGATGTTGGAATTCCTGTCATCAGCATCGGAAATATCGTCGCTGGCGGCACAGGAAAAACGCCTTTTGTCAAGTTTTTGGCTGAAGCGCTCTCTAAAAAATTCAAGATTGCCATTGTTTCCCGAGGGTATCGCTCTAAAATTGAACAAACAAGCTCCGTCTTACAAGTGACCCCAGAGATGGAGGCTTCTTCTTGCGGTGATGAGCCATACTGGTTGGCACGTGATTTGCCAGAGGTGCAAGTTTGGGTTGGAAAAAACCGTGTGCATTCGGCCAAGAGTGCCAAAGAAAATGGCGCTGAAATGGTCCTGATGGACGACGGGATGCAGCACAGGAGGCTTAAGCGGGATATTGAAATTGTTCTTGTCGATGGAGAAGATCCTTTTGGAAAAGGATTTTTTCTGCCTCGCGGCCTTTTGAGAGATTCTCCAGCACGATTGAAAAAGGCTGACTGTATTGTCGTGATAGGTCCCAGTAGCAAATCGCTTGAGCAAGAGTTACGCTATTTTACAGAGGCGCCGATTGTTTTTGCCGAAAGAGTGACGAATGTCTCTTTGCAAGGAAAAAAGATCGCTGTTTTTTGTGCGATTGGGAAACCTCAAAAGTTTTTACAATCAGTCCGTGATGCAGGAGGAGAAATTGTTGCTTCGTTCTTCAAGCCTGACCATGACCCTTTTTATCCTGAAGAACTGCAAAAATTTGCCGAAGAGTGTCTCGCAGATATGCTAGTCTGCACAGAGAAAGACCAAGTGAAACTGTCGTCAGATTTTAAGTGCTGCCATCCGATTGTTCCTTTAACGAGCCATTTGAAAATCTCAGGCAATGAAACCGCCTGGCAAGAGCTATTAAACAACATTCAATCAAGAGTTAAACAATGACAGAAGAATACCAAGTCACGCTTCCTAAGCTCGGAGAGAGCATTGTCAGCGCAACAGTTGTGCAATGGTTTAAAAAAGAAGGCGATCAGATCAATCTCGATGAGCCTCTTTTGGAAGTCTCTACCGATAAAGTCAACAGCGAGATCCCATCCCCAGTCTCAGGTGTTCTCCAGAAGATTTTAGCTAGCCCTGATCAAGAGCTTCAAGTCGGGGAGTTACTTGCTGTGATCCAAACGATCCAAGGCTCCACAGAAGAGCGCGTGACCGTCGAAGTCAAAAGGGAAGCGGCTCCTGTAAGCTCTGAAATGCAAGGATTCTTTTCTCCTGCACTTCTTAGGCTTGCAAGGGAAAACAACATTGGCCTCGATGAACTTGAAAAAATTCCCACCTCAGGTGCAGGCGGACGCCTGAGCAAGCGAGATCTCGAACTCTATATTGAGAGTCGCACGGCTCCAAAGAATAAACCTTGTCCCATGATGGCCCGTTCAACTGATGTCGAAAGGATCAAGATGACCGGCATGAGAAAAGCAATTGCCGACAACATGGTCCGCTCTTTCTACGAAGCTCCTCATGCAACGCTGATCACCGAAGTCGATGTCACATTGATTATGCAATTGATCCAAAAAGAAAAAGAGGCCTTCTTAGCTACACATGGGTCCAAGCTCACGATCACGAGTTTTGTGGCTCGTGCCATCAGCAAAGCACTCGAAGAATACCCTTTCCTTAACTCTTCGTTGGAAGACGATACAATTGTTGTGAAAAAGTTTGTCAATTTAGGCATAGCTGTGAGTGTTGACCAGGGAATTATGGTCCCTGTTGTGAAGAGCTGCCAAGATAAGAATCTCTCAGAGCTGGCCAAAGCCATCGGAGATGTTTCAGCAAGAGCGCGCTCTGGCAAGCTAAATCCTGCCGATGTTCAAGATGGAACGATTACCCTCACCAACTTCGGAATTTCCGGTGTTATGATGGGCATTCCGATCATCCGGTATCCAGAGGTTGCGATCTTAGGGCTTGGTGCAATCCAGAAAAAAGTCGTTGCGTTAGATGACGACCAGGTGGCGGTTCGCTCAGTGATGCATGTCTCGCTCACATTCGATCACCGGGTAATCGATGGAATGTACGGCTGTGGATTCTTAAATTCACTCAGAGAGCATTTGGAAAAAGATGCCACCCTTTAAATTCACTGGCATTTATGCCGCAACACTGACGCCTCTCCATGTTAATGGGTCTTGCGATTACGATGCCTGTGCAGACCATTGCAAAGAATTGATTGCACAAGGATGCAGCGGAGTCGTACTTTTTGGCACGACTGGAGAAGGGCCATCCTTTACTGTTGGGGAGAGACAAGAAGGCATTCAAGCGATGATTGACAGAGGTGTCGATTCCCAAAAAATCATCGTCAGCGTCGGATGTCCTTCTATTGAAGATACCATTACATTAACTCAGTCAGCGCTCTCTATTAAATGTGCTGCAGTTCTCATGATGCCTCCTTTTTTCTTCAAAAATGTCTCCGATGCAGGAATCATCTCCTTTTATAGAGAAGTCATTCAAAAAGTGAACAACCCTGATTTAAAAATCTTCCTCTATCACATCCCGCAATATAGTGGAGTACGCATCAGCTTGGATGTCATCCAAGCACTCCATGCCGAATTTCCTGACACAGTGATCGGAATGAAAGAAAGCGAAGGCAACTTCGAGTTAGTCAAAGCCGTCCTAGAAAAATTTCCCCATTTTCAGCTTTTAATCGGTAAGGAATCAATGATTGCTAGAGCGGTCCGTCTAGGCGCTACTGGAGCAATCTCTGGTCTTGCGAATATCTGCCCTCAGCTGATCTGTTCCCTATATCATGGAAATGAAAGACAGCCTGAGATCGAAGCCCTCATGGGGATTTTGAAAGGCCATTCTTTTATTCCCGCCACCAAAAGTATTATGGAGCAGAAAAAAGGAGCGTCTTGGAGCCAGGTGCGTCCTCCCTTGGCGCCTTTAACTTCAGAGCAAAAGCTCCATTTTATCGAAGAATTTCAGAAAATAGGTGTTAACTAGTGAAAAAGCTCATTCAAGGAATTGTCGATTTTAGGAAAAATCTCACCCAAGAGAGACGAGAGCTCTTTGGTAAGCTTGCGATGGGACAAAAACCCGACACCTTATTTATAGCGTGCTCCGACAGCCGTGTAGTTCCTAATCTTTTTGCATCGACAAACCCAGGAGACCTGTTTGTACTTCGCAATATTGGAAATCTCATCCCGCCTTTTTCCTGTTCTTGCCAAGATGACAGCGCAGCCGCGGTCATTGAGTTTTCGACCTTGTCGCTGAATGTTTCAGACATCGTCGTCTGTGGACACTCCGAATGTGCTGCGATGCTAGCGCTCTCTAAAGGCATTGATACACTATCCTGCCCTCATCTTGAATCTTGGCTTAAATATGGAAAAGAAGCTCTAGATAAGGTGAAAGAAGGGCTAGTCATCAACCCTGCGCTCTCAGAGTCTAACCAAATTTCTCAAGTCAATGTCCTTCAGCAAATGGAGCACATCAAAAGCTATCCTTTCATCAAAGATCGCCTAGAGAAAAAACAACTCCGTGTCCACGGCTGGTGGTTTGATATTGCACAGGCAGATGTCTATTGCTACGAGCAAAACATCAATCAATTTGTTCTTATCGATGAAAAGGAAGCTGAGCAGATTCTCAATCGATTAAGTACTTAACCTTCTGAAGACGTGTATCCAGCCACTCCATCAAATATATAGAGATTTTCTGTCTGGAAGACATCGTAACCGGCTTTGACGATATGATCGAGCAGGCCCACGATGTCTTGAGGTTTAGCTAAGTCTTTTGCAATGAAACGACAGCGCCATTGTTCAATACAAAAAGTCTCAGGATGGCCTTCTGGCCAGATACGGACGCCGCGATTCGTGATCATCTGGAGTTTGAAAGGGTCAAACTTAATACCGGTGATCTTTTTTTCCATCTCAGCGGCTTTTTCTTTGGAATAGACAAAGATATCGACCCCGACGAGCTTTCGGTCGATCTTTGTTTTATGCTCTGTGACAATCGGAACAATCTTGGAAGTCGATTTATAGATAGGACATTTTAGCTGAGTCGGTTTTTTACCGAGATTTTTGACGACAGCTTCAGCAAATTCTTGCGTTCCAACAAGCTGTTTGCTGTTTTTTTCTTTGTAAATGTCGTAGGTATGGATTCCAGCTTCGATCGTGTAGAGCCAAGCTTCGTGAATCTGAGTAGCAAGCTTAGCTTCTCCTAAATAGGCAAGCATCATTACGCTGGCAAGCAATAAACCAGAGGGGTTGGCGACATTTTGACCAGCTCTTCGAGGAGCCGATCCGTGGATCGCTTCAAACATCGCACCTAAATTACCAATATTGGCAGACGGCGCAAGGCCGACAGAACCTGAAATCTCCGCAGCAACATCGGACAAAATATCTCCGTAAAGATTAGGCAGGATGATCACATCGAAATTTTCGGGTTTATCTGCCAGTTTGGCGGCACCGATATCGACAATCCAGTGCTCATTCTCAATTTCAGGATACTCTTTGGCAATTTCCTCGAAGATCTTATGAAAAAGACCGTCGGAGAACTTCATGATATTGTCTTTTGTAAAGCAAGTGACCTTTTTTCTGCCGTGCTGCCTAGCGTATTCAAAGCCGTACCGGATGATTTTTTCTGATCCTTGTCTTGTGATAATTTTGTGAGAGACCATGACATCGGGAGTTTGACGGTATTCAATTCCAGCGTAGAGATCTTCTTCATTTTCTCTGACAATGACCAGGTCCATTTTCGGATTTTTTGTTTGAATAAATGGAGAATATGAGACGCAAGGACGTATATTCGCATACAGCCCCAAGGTTGTCCGGACCGTCACATTTAAACTTTTAAATCCGCCGCCTTGAGGGGTAGTGATAGGGGCTTTCAAAAAGGCTTCTGTCCGTTTGATCGTTTCCCATGTTTTCGGTTCAATCCCCGTTAAGACACCTCGTTTGTAAACTTGTTCTCCGATTTCGACTTCATGGATTTTAAGCTGCGCTCCGGCTTCTTTGAGGACATGCAGCGTCGCTTTCATGATTTCTGGACCGATCCCATCTCCACGTGCAACTGTAATCTCGTGCATACTCATCCTTTTTTAAGAGGCAGTTACAAAAAGCTCCACCCCATTAAAATCGCCCTTTTGCCGCCCCACTGAGGGGCCCTACTCATCTGAGTATGTTTCCCCGCAGTGGGACAGCAAACTGACTCAAAATCATCGATTTTTCTGGGGCGGTGCTTTTTGCAACTACCTCTTCACATTATCTACTTCATCCAAAAAAGCCAATATCCTATCATCTCGTAGTTGAGGAAGCATATTGTGTTAAGAGAAATATTTAACGATCAGCGGAAGCATCTCGAGTACTTTTTCGATCATTTAGATGAAAAACAGGCAGAAGCTGTATTTAATCTTTGCGCTGGCATCAAAGGATTTTTAGTTTTGACCGGCATTGGGAAAAGCGGGCTTGTCGCAGAAAAAATCGCGATGACCCTTGTTTCAACCGGAACAAAGGCGATTTATTTACCTTCCCTCAATTTTTTACATGGCGATATCGGAATAGTTTCTTCGGATGATTGTGTCATTTTTCTCAGTAAGAGCGGGGAGACCGAAGAACTTTTAGGCCTTATTCCCTCTATTCGGAAAAAAAGAGCTAAGTTGATCGCTCTTGTTTCCAACTCGAATAGCCGTTTAGCTCAAATGGCCGATGTCGCTCTTTCACTGCCTGTTGAAAAAGAACTTTGTCCTTTTGACCTGGCTCCGACTATTTCCACAGAAGTTCAACTTTTATTTGGCGATGTCTTGACAATGGCCTTGATGAAGCACAAAGGTTTCACCCTCGCTTCGTATGGAGAAAATCACCCTTCAGGAGCGATTGGTAAAAAAGCGACAATCAAAGTCGACCAGATTATGATCCAAGGAGAAGCTCTTCCACTTTGCCAACCCTCCCAAAAACTCTTAGAAGTTTTACCAGAATTTTCAGCCAAAAGACTCGGTTGTTTGCTGATTGTCGATCAAGAAGGCAAGTTTCAAGGAATTTATACCGATGGAGATCTCCGCCGTTCTTTGCAATCCTTTGGATCTGACGTCATGCAAAAAACAATCGAAGAGCTGATGACAAGGTCTCCGATTTCGACAAAGTCTGATGTTCTAGCCTGGGATGCTCTTAAACTCATGCAAAAGGATCCCAAACGGTGGATCATGGTCCTGCCTGTCATCGAAGATGAGAAGGTCGTTGGCCTCGTCCGTATGCATGATATCATCCACACAGGGATTGCCTAACCCTATCTAAGTTACAGTCGATTTTTTTTGGGGAGATAATATTAAGTTGATATAATCCCTCCAAAAAAATCGAATTACTGGGATAGGTTCAATGAGTTATATATTTTTGATCGTGATTTTTGCTCTTGGTTATACAGCAATCATTTTCGAGCATATTCTTAAAATCAACAAATCTGCGGTTGCCATTTTTATGGCAGTCGCCTGCTGGGCCGTCTTTTTTCTCGGCAGCCCCCATTCACTCTCTGAAAATATCGCTCATCTCAATCTCGATGTCTCTGGAGTCGCTCAAATTATCTTTTTCTTATTAGGCGCGATGACCATTGTCGAGCTGATCGATTCCCATCATGGATTTAAAGTCGTTACCGATGCGATACGAACGACTTCCAAGCGTAAAATGCTTTGGCTGATTGCTATTGCAACCTTTTTTCTTTCTGCCATTCTTGACAACTTGACCACAACCATTTTAATGGTTTCGCTTCTAAGGAAATTGATTCCCGATACGAAAGACCGTTTCCTTCTATGCTGCCTCGTTGTCGTTGCAGCTAACGCGGGCGGTGCTTGGACGCCGATAGGAGATGTCACAACAACGATGCTTTGGATCAATGGACAGCTCACTTCCTTTGCTGTGATGAAAGCTCTATTTACCCCTAGTGTGCTTTCTGTTTTGGTTCCATTGGTCTATTTTTCCTTCCGCATGAAAGGCCGCATTTCGCCAGCATCTAAAGAAAAACAAGTGGTCGAAGAACCGGGTGCGCGGCTTGTTTTTGTCCTCGGCGTTTTAGGGCTTGTCTCTGTGCCGGTTTTCAAAGCAATGACTGGACTTCCTCCTTTCATGGGTATTTTGATCAGCCTTTCTATTTTATGGCTAGTCACGGATGGACTGCACCATAAACATGAGCAACGCAGACACCTGCGCGTTCCTTATGTTTTAACAAAGGTAGATATCTCCGGCGTGTTGTTCTTCTTAGGAATTCTGCTTTGCGTCGGCTCTCTGCAGGCTGCAGGCCTACTCAAGGATCTAGCAACATGGCTTGGTGGACAAGTGGAGAGCTTAGCGACCCTTGCGACGTTTATCGGCCTCTTTTCAGCTGTTGTTGATAACGTTCCTCTCGTTGCCGCTACAATGGGCATGTATCCGTTGGAGACATTCCCTCCAGACCATGCACTATGGCACATGATTGCCTACGCAGCGGGAACCGGCGGAAGTATCCTGATTATCGGCTCCTCATCAGGCGTTGCCCTTATGGGCATGGAAAAGATCGACTTCATGACCTACATGAAGAAAGTCTCTATCCCAGTTCTCATTGGATATCTCATCGGTATGGCTGCTTACGTCTACTTATAATTTTTTTGACATCCGCAAGGTGTGAAATAACACGCTTTGCGGTCGTCAAATCGACTTTTTTTCAGTAAAAAATCCGACAAATAATTTTTTTAACAAAAACTTTCAGAAATTGCAAAAATCGTACTTTCCCTCGGAAAAGCAGATTTTTTTGCGCTAAAAGAATGTTTTAAGCCAAAAGACGTTGCGGAAAAATCCTGGCGTTTAGTATCGTGTTGGCTTCCTCAAAATAACGATTGAGTGAAACTGCAACGGTGCCAGTTAATGGCACAAGTTTCTGGGGTTGCACAAAATCCCTGAGATAAAGTATGTTGTAGCCTTCCTCAAGATTATGTTGAGTGAAATAGGGCCCTCGGGCCGCTAAAGCTGTTTAGACAAGTCAAGAGAAGCGATGTGCAAGCATATAATAAGCTTGTGCGATAGTAGTGATTTATCACTATCTATTGCCTTTTAACAATTTTTTTTAGATTTTTATACAAAATTAAATTCTCAACTTGAGAATTTGATCTTGGTTCAGATTGAATGCTGACAGTGTGGATGAGGCATGCAAGTCGAACGAGATAGCAGGGCAACTTGTTATCTAGTGGCGGATGGGTTAGTAATACATGAACAACTTGCCTTTAACCTGGGGATAACGGCTGGAAACGGCCGCTAATACCGAATGAGGTGGCGAGGGGAATCCCTTGTTTATCAAAGTAGAGGACCGGTCCTGTTTACAGGGGCGGCTTTGCGGTTAAAGAGAGGTTCATGCGATATCAGCTAGTTGGTGTGGTAATGGCGCACCAAGGCTAAGACGTCTAGGCGGATTGAGAGATTGACCGCCAACATTGGGACTGAGAAACTGCCCAGACTCCTACGGGAGGCTGCAGTCGAGGATCTTTCGCAATGAGCGCAAGCTTGACGGAGCGACACTGTGTGAGTGATGAAGGCCTTCGGGTTGTAAAGCTCTTTTGTTTGGGAACAAGAAAGATACGTGAATAACGTATCAATTTGAGGGTACCAGAAGAAAAAGTACCGGCTAACTACGTGCCAGCAGCTGCGGTAATACGTAGGGTACAAGCATTAATCGGAATTATTGGGCGTAAAGGGCGCGTAGGCGGGGGCATAAGTCAGATGTGAAATACCAAAGCTCAACTTTGGTGCTGCATTTGAAACTGTGTTTCTTGAGGACTGACGGAGAAAGCGGAATTCCATGAGTAGCGGTGAAATGCGTAGATACATGGAGGAACACCGGTGGCGAAAGCGGCTTTCTAGTTTTTACCTGACGCTGAGGCGCGAGAGCAAGGGGAGCAAACAGGATTAGATACCCTGGTAGTCCTTGTCGTAAACGATGTGTACTTGATGTAGCTAGGCTCAACCCTGGCTGTGTCGGAGCTAACGCGTTAAGTACACCGCCTGAGGAGTACGCTCGCAAGGGTGAAACTCAAAAGAATTGACGGGGGCCCGCACAAGCAGTGGAGCATGTGGTTTAATTCGATGCAACGCGAAGAACCTTACCTGGGCTCGAAATGCAGAGGGAGATGCCAGAAATGGCTTCGTCCGCAAGGACTTCTGTATAGGTGCTGCATGGCTGTCGTCAGCTCGTGCCGTGAGGTGTTTGGTTAAGTCCAGCAACGAGCGCAACCCTTATCATTAGTTGCCAACACGTAAGGTGGGGACTCTAATGAGACTGCCTAGGTTAACTAGGAGGAAGGCGAGGATGACGTCAAGTCCGCATGGCCTTTATGTCCAGGGCTACACACGTGCTACAATGGTCGGTACAGAGGGCTGCAAGACCGCAAGGTGGAGCAAATCCCAGAAAGCCGATCTCAGTTCAGATTGTGGACTGCAACTCGTCCACATGAAGTCGGAATTGCTAGTAATGGCGTGTCAGCAATAACGCCGTGAATACGTTCCCGGGCCTTGTACACACCGCCCGTCACATCATGGGAGTTGGTTTTGCCCAAAGTGTCTGACTCAACCCCTGTTTTATTACAGGGGGGAGAGGGCATCAAGGTAAGGCCGATGACTGGGATGAAGTCGTAACAAGGTAGCCCTACCGGAAGGTGGGGCTGGATCACCTCCTTTTAAGGACAATATGTACGTTCACCCCTCCGGTGAACGACATTAGGTTGAGCAAGCTTGTTTGTGCATGTATCATCGCTTCCCTTCTCTTGTCTAAACAAGAGATGTAGTAGAAATACTACATTTGTTTTCTCGAAATTTTCGGATAAGTAATGTAAGTTTAATTAATACAAGTATTCAATTAAATCAAAGCGCAATTTTCACTGATGTAAATTAGCGCTTGAAGAATAATTCATATTTATATTTTAACGGCGAATTAGCAAAATGATTTTTGATCAAGTTGCTAAGGGCTGTTGGTGGATGCCTTGGCATCGACAGACGAAGAAGGACGCGCAAACCTGCGATAAGCTCCGGTGAGCTGGAAAGAAGCATTGAACCGGAGATTTCCGAATGGGGGAACCCAATGGGAGTA
Source organism: Chlamydiota bacterium (assembly GCA_013286675.1). Lineage (GTDB taxonomy): Bacteria > Chlamydiota > Chlamydiia > Chlamydiales > Rhabdochlamydiaceae > PALSA-1444. The sequence goes on along the minus strand of JABDFE010000001.1, from coordinate 80,964 downwards.
ATGTTCCATTATCACTACCTGAATTCATAGGGTAGAGAAGTTACACCTGCCGAAGTGACACATCTCAGTAGGCAGAGGAAAAGAAATCTATAAGAGATTCCCATAGTAGCGGCGAGCGAAGTGGGAATAGCCCAAACCAAAAAGTTCGTCTTTTTGGGGTTGTAGGGCTCATGACGTGGTATTTCGAGTTTTAGCTTAATAACCTGGGAAGGTTAGCGATACAGGGTGATAGCCCCGTAAGCGAAAAGATTAGAAAACCTAATGAGTACCTGAGTATGACCGGCCACGGGAAATCCGGTCTGAATCTGGGGGGACCACCCTCCAAGGCTAAATACTCGTCGATGACCGATAGTGAACCAGTACCGCGAGGGAAAGGTGAAAAGAACCCCTGCTAGGGGAGTGAAATAGAACCTGAAACCAACAGCTTACAAACGGTCGAAGGCCTATGCCCTTTTTAAGGGAATGGCTAACGGCGTGCCTTTTGCATGATGAGCCAGCGAGTTGCGGTAAATGGCAAGGTTAAGGGACTGAAAACGTTCTGGAGCCGAAGCGAAAGCAAGTGTTAATAGCACGATTTAGTCATTTGCTGCAGACACGAAACCAAGTGATCTATCCATGGTCAGGATGAAGCTGGGGTAACACCTAGTGGAGGTCCGAACTAGTAACTGTTGAAAAAGTTTTGGATGAACTGTGGATAGGGGTGAAAGGCTAATCAAACTTGGAGATATCTTGTTCTCTCCGAAATAACTTTAGGGTTAGCCTCGACGTTAACTTCTTGGGGGTAGAGCACTGAATTCACTAGGGAGGCGCAAGCCTTACCGAAGGAAATCAAACTCCGAATACCAGGAAGCTAGTCGGGAGATAGACTGTGGGGGATAAGCTTCATAGTCAAAAGGGGAACAGCCCAGATCGCCAATTAAGGCCCCTAATTCTATGCTAAGTGAGAAAGGAAGTGAAGTTTCAAAGACAGTTGGGATGTTGGCTTAGAGGCAGCCATCATTTAAAGAGTGCGTAACAGCTCACCAATCGAGAGACTTCGCGCCTATAATATACGGGACTCGAAGCATAGAGCCGAAATTGCGGATGTATACCCGTGAGGGATATACGTGGTAGGAGAAGCGTTGTATGTGCAACGAAGATGTACCGTAAGGAGCATTGGAGCGCATACAAGTGATAATGCATGGCATGAGTAAACGATAAAGAAAGTGAAAATCTTTCTCGCCGAAAAATCAAGGTTTCCAGGGTAAAGCTCGTCTTCCCTGGGTCAGCCGGTCCCTAAGCCAAGGCGTAAACGCGTAGGTGATGGGAAGCAGGTTAAACATTCCTGCGCCGCCGTAGATTATACGACGGGGTGACAAAATAAGTTAAGCGTGCGGACCATTGGATGTGTCCGTTTCGAGATGGGGTGGGCCACTAGGTAAATCCGGTGGCATAAAACTCGGTCTTGGACAAGGGGAATCTTCGGAGGAACCGATAACGTAGCGCGATATTTTCAAGAAATAACCTCTAGTTTTCGAAGGCGACCGTACCAAAACCGTCACAGGTGATTAGGATGAATATTCTCAGGCGCGCGAGATAACTCTCGTTAAGGAACTCTGCAAATTACCCTCGTAACTTCGGGAAAAGAGGGGCCGGAAACTGTTATTGACTTCGCGTCAAGAAGCAGAATCTGGTCGAAGCAAAATGGCCCAGGCGACTGTTTAACAAAAACACAGCACTATGCAAACTCGTCTAAGAGGAAGTATATGGTGTGAAGCCTGCCCAATGCCAAAAGGTCAAAAGGAGGTGTTAGCAGCAATGCGACGCACCGAATTTAAGCCCTGGTGAATGGCGGCCGTAACTATAACGGTTAAACCTTAAGAATGGCCGTTGTAAAATCTGGCTATATGCTGGAACAACTGAGTATCTCATGGTACCCCCTGATAAAATATTAGGTGGTGACAATCTGTGAGTGCAGTCAATCAGCAGGAAAGACTAGTTCGTATGAGCTAGAATCCTCAGAGACTATACGCCAGAATCTCCAACCTTGGAGATATGATATAGTCCGATCTAACTAGCGATAGTTAGCTAACATAAATGCCTAAGGTTAACAAGAACGCTAGCTTTAGTAAAATCAAACCATATGCGGGAAACTCCTCCAAAACTTCTCAGTACTCGTCCTTCTTTTAGGGCAGTAAAAATCTGGAAGACATGGGGACAATCCGCAGGAAAGGCTAGTTTCAAGCGAAACTAGAATCCTCAGAGACTATATGTTTGGAGTTTGTTATGAAATTGGAAGCGCAATGGATTGTTGGATTCGTAGATGGTGAAGGCTGTTTTCATGTGTCGATCAATCGACATCCTGAAATGACAGCTGGATATCAGGTTTTACCTGAATTCACCGTTGTCCAACACGAAAAAGATGTTCAGATTCTAAATGCGATAAAAGCTTATTTCGGTTGTGGCGTCGTAAGACGAAACCATGGAGACCGAATGGCCTATCGAGTAAGAGAAATCGAGCATCTACTGCAAAAAATCGTGCCATTTTTTGAAAAGCATTTGCTAAGAACAAAAAAGCATATCGATTTTTTAAAGTTTCGGGAAGTTCTATTGAGGATCCAATTAGGCGATCATTTAACTCTAGATGGTATCGAAGAAATTCGAGCTATCAAAGAGCAGATGAATCGCGGCAAATTAAGATAGAGTCCAGCTTTTATGGAAACATAAAGGAGAATAACTGAGCGAAATTCCTTGTCGGGTAAGTTCCGACCTGCACGAATGGCCTAACGATCTGGGCACTGTCTCAACGGGAGACTCGGTGAAATTGTAGTAGCAGTGAAGATGCTGTTTACCCGCAACAAGACGGAAAGACCCCGTGAACCTTTACTATACTCTGATATTGGCTTTTGACTTTTTATATGTAGGATAGCTGGGAGACTGTGAAAGTGGCTCGTTAGGGCTGCTGGAGTCGTCGGTGAAATACCAGTTTTAAAGAGTCGGAAGTCTAACATCCCACCCGTGAATCCGGGGGATGGACAATGTCAGACGGGTAGTTTGACTGGGGCGGTATCCTCCCAAAAAGTAACGGAGGAGTCCAAAGCTTCTCTCATCGTGGTTGGCAATCACGAGTTGAGTGTAAAGATATAAGAGAGGTTAACTGCGAGTCCAACAAGACAAGCAGGTACGAAAGTAGGGCTTAGTGATCCGGCGGTAGAAAGTGGAATCGCCGTCGCTTAACGGATAAAAGGTACTCCGGGGATAACAGGCTTATCGCCACCAAGAGTTCATATCGACGTGGCGGTTTGGCACCTCGATGTCGACTCATCACATCCTGGGGCTGGAGAAAACAAGGAGGGCCTTCTATAAGGTAACTTATAAAGGGCCCATTCAAAACTTCTCTCTCTAGAGGAAACTCTAGAGTAATAAACGAGCTCAAAACGGTGAAGGCCTTAAATGATAATTTAGGTTATACTAAATATCTTTTTGAGGTTCACGCCGTGGGAAAGGAATTTTCTGAAGTTAAACGAGCTTACTTGGCAGGTTTCTTAGATGCTGATGGTGCTATCATGGCTACCATCGAAAAGCATCTAGAGAAAAAATATGGATTCCGAGTGCGAGTGATTGTTAAAATCACCCAAAAGGATAGTCGAGTACTTAACTGGATTGCAGACGAATTTCAAGTCGGTAAAGTTGTTCGTAATAGAACAACCCACGACTGGATCGTCAAAGATCAAAAGTTAGTACGAGAAGTTCTGCATAACGTCAGTCCATATCTCCAAGTAAAAAAACGACAAGCTGATTACGCGATAGAAATCTTAGAGAAATCTATCGAAAGTAAGAAAGACTTGATCTTTGTTGCTCAATTAGCAGATGCGTTATCGCGTTTGAACGTCCGGTCTGAAAACCGACGCAAGAACAATGCAGTAACGGTCCAAGAAGGTTGCCTCCCCTAACGACTGATTGTTGTCATTTCAGTGACAACATGAGATAGAACAATTCAAAAATCTATCACACGGCTCGCACCTAATCTCGCAGTTGGTAACAACTGAGAAGACGGTGAAGGAATAGTCTGGCACCGATAGTAATGTCGGAAAACGGTTAGAGGTCCCAAGGGTTTGGCTGTTCGCCAATTAAAGTGGTACGCGAGTTGGGTTCAAAACGTCGTGAGACAGTTTGGTCCCTATCTGTTGTGGGCGTAGGATACTTGAGAAGAGCTGCTTCTAGTACGAGAGGACCGAAGTGGACGAACCAATGGTGTGCTGGTTGTACTGCCAAGTGCATAGCCAGGTAGCTATGTTCGGAAAGGATAAGCGTTGAAAGCATCTAAACGCCAAGCCTCCTTCAAGATAAAGTATCCCAATAGAACCCCGGAAGATGACCGGGTTGATAGGTTGGATGTGTAAGCGTAGTAATGCGCTGAGCTAACCAATACTAATCGTTCGATTGACTTGATCTTCCTTTTTATTTTCGGCTTCGCTCTTATTTATAAGAGCCAAGTCAATGATAATAAAAAGCTGAAGCGTCTGTTAAAATTAAGTTGAATTATCAACTTTGAGCGCTATTTTACATCAATGATTTACTTATCCGAAAATTTTTTACTGGTGGTTATAGAGAGAGGGAAATACCTGATCCCATTCCGAACTCAGCAGTCAAGCCTCTCATCGCCGATGGTACTGTACGCAAGAGTATGGTAGAGTAGGTTGCCGCCAGTTTTTCCTTCGCCCTAGTTGGCTTTGCTAACTAGGGCTTTTTTTTGCCCTCGTCTATCCATGAATTGGTTTTCAAATTTTCTTTACTTCACATTTTTATTCGTTGTTTAGCTATAATTTTTGTAAAATTTTGAGGCAAATATGGGCATTAGATCAATCTTTACATCAAATGAAAAACTCTTTGCAGAATGGATGATGCATCTGGAGTTTAATAAAAAAATCCAAGCTGAACCTCGCTTTCCAGGAGTAAATCAGGATTTTGTGAGGCATAACTATTTTACAATTCCAAAGTCTTCTCCCATCAGATCTCCTTCTGATGCGGGAAAAATGTTAATCCGCAAGATACGGGTTAAAAATTTTTCAACCGACGAAAAAGAGTTAATCAAGACGATATGCTTAGATGATTCTTCAAATGCGCAAAAAGAGTTAATGCTCAGGGGACTGTTAGCTAATTGTTTAAGAGAGCAAGCTCGTTTGCAAGGAAAGCAGATTTCAGATGAAGAAGTCGTCGAGAAATTGGATGTTCTTTTTAATGATTTTTCGAGAGAGGAAAAAAAAGTAATCTTCGAGCAACTGTTAGCTTGTTTTTTTTCAATAGAGGATACTCGTTATAGTAAGGAAGCTAGTTTGATTGGTTGTACAAAAGAGGAATTTAAGATAATGAAAGAAAAAGTCATTAAGAGATTGGAAGCTGGTTTGCGAGGTGAGCCGATTTCAGAATCTCTTGGAGATGTTCCAAAGCAACAACCCATCTACCAGATCGTGCATGGTCCAGTAGTGCAGAAGGTTGAAAAAAAATCTGCTGTCGAAAATGTGAAATATGGAGATTTTTGGGGACAAACTCGTTTTACAGTTACAAAAAAACGGACAGGTTATTTTTTAGTTGAAGGCTGGCTGGTTGTTTCAGTTCCTGAGAAAATAAAGGACAGGCCTTTTGAGATTAATAAAGAGGACGAAATTACCGTTGTTCATAAATTAGATGAAAGTTTTGGCTCTGTAGCATCGAGTAAGATCAATGGATATATTCAAGAATGGTTTAGTTGCGAGATTGAAAAACTCTCCATTGTCTCTGCAGCTAGTTTTAGTGGAGCAACATTGTTTTCTGCGCTGGTTCCAACTTTAGCTAAAAGTGATAATTTGGCTGGACAGTTGCTTGCGCTTGCTCTTGTGACTAGTTGTGTTGCTATGGCTGCAATGGTTATCTATTCGGGTGTCAAACTCTATAATCTCTATTGTTTAAAAGAAAAGATGGACTACATCCAAAATTTGGGTGATTGGGTGTCGCAAATACGTTATTCTGCGCTTGAATATCCTGATTTGTCCAACAAAGCTCATTCAATCCAAAATTTTTTCACTCCTCAAGAGCAGAAAGCAATTCCAGCGATCGATGAGTATAACCGTATGGGTTATATTCGGAGACTTTTTAACAAGAATCCTGTTGTCGTTAGCCAAGTGAAAGTGTAGGAAAATATGACGGCAACTTTTTTTCGATTAGGGGCTGAGACTCCGTTTGTCCAGGGTATTAAATCTGAAGACCATCCGTATTCTGTCAGTCTAAATTCTAATATCTTCACTTTAGAAGATGCTGATGTACTTTTAACATCAGCCAACATTAAGACTCTGAAAGATCGGGTACAGCCCAATGATAACAATCCCAATGTGGCTACCGTCGACAGATTTTTTAAAGTTAAGTACGAAAACGGTGATCTTCAAGCGCTTGCTGTCGAAACATGGAGTGGTCTTTTTACAAGCTGTAGAAGGATTCAGTATGTGTCGGGGACACTTGCCCTTGGTCTGACGTTGTTTGCTTTTCAAGGTCCTGCTTTTTATCTTGTTGTCGCATCGGGTGTCGGGGCGATTGCATTTACGTGTTTATTCGGATGGAGCCTGAACAGGTATCATATTGCAGAAAAGGAGCTGGCGGTATGGCAAAGACCTGGAGAAGACTTTGCGAAGAAGAGAAAAGCCGCCCTACAGCTCCCTCTCCATGAAATGGTTAACAATAAGTGCTATTTCCGTTCTAACCAACCCTCCAGACAACACTCTGGCACCCTTCTTGGAGTTGAGATGCTGTCGGTGTTTAGAAGGGACTTTAAAAAATTTGCGACACTTCTTCTAGGCAGGAAATGTGAATCCCCTGAGGAGCAGCATCAATGGGTGGTCAATTTTATGCAGGGAAATCCGCTTTGGATTGAATTCTTTGAAGACAATCCTCATTTGGCAAGCAAACCCGTCTATCATGATGTTTGGAAGTTTCAAAAGCAAATCCATCAGCTACTTGAACTTTTGAACACGCTGAAAATTATCTTAGTGCCTGAATGGCATAAGAATCATGATGCCGCTAAAAAAATGTCTGATGACATTCAAAAAAAGATTTTGGAAAAAGCCGAAGCTTTTCGCAATAGTCAGAAAATCCCTGTTTTAAGCGCCAATAATTATGTTCAAAGGATTTTAAAGATTCTGAAGACAGAGTGCCTGGATAAGATCAATGATCTTGGGCTGAAAGAGAAAACTCAGGCGGAATTTTTTGGATCGATTGTCTATTCCCAAGTCAGAGCCTTGCTCGAAGAGGCTAAGAAAGGCCTCCTTGAAGACCAGCCTTACAAACTTGATGAGGGTGCCTTTGAGTGTGTTGATATATTCTTTACTGAGAATTTCCAACGTATTATCAATGATTTTCAAAAAAAGCTTGATGCTATCACAGCACCTTATCCAAAAAATGTCATCGATAAATTAAAGGCTGAAGCTCCTAAAGAAGCACGTCAAGAATATACAAATATCTATCTCGGGTTTATTGACGCAGCTTTTACTTGAAGCCTTTTGCATACCTTGACTATACCCTGATATATGAGGAGAGGATATGCAGAAAGGTGTTTTGATTGGCTCTGATCGCAAGACCGAGTGGCTTCTTCCCTGGTGGTGGAAGTACTATTCAAAGTACAACGATTTTCCTGTGGCAATCGCTGACTTTGGCTTGAGTCCTAACATGCTCAAGTGGTGTCAAAAAAGATTCCAAGTCATTTCCATCAAAGCCCCTCATGGTTTTGTTCACGCAAGAAAAACTCTTTCTAAGAATCTTGCAAAGCAGTGGCAAGAAACCTACAAAGGCGATGTGTGGCAGGCGCGCGCCGCGTGGTTTAAAAAGCCTTTAGCTTGCTTGCAGGCGCCTTTTGATCTGACACTCTGGTTGGATGTCGATTGTGAAGTTTGCGGGCCATTAAAGCCTCTTTTTGATGGGTTTGAAAAAAAGACAGAGCTCGCAATCGTTAGGGAATCACAAGATTACAATTCTGGAGTTTTGCTTTTTTGGAAAAAGTCTTCTTTTCTAAAGAAATGGGCAGAGCTATGCAAAAACAACGACAAGTACATGGGCGATCAAAACGCTTTGACAGAGCTCATAATGTCTGGCAAGGTCCGGATCAAAGAATTAGATCCTAAGTATAACTGGAGAATGATCCAGGGATACAACGACTCAGTCGTTGTGGCTCACTGGTGTGCTTGGGGAAAGGAGTATCTTCAGAAGTTTGGCGGGCTGCACGAGCTCAAAAAAAAGACCTTACTGCGAAAAACGCAGTAAGGTCTGAAAGTTCAATCAATAAAGATTAACGATCGCGGTAACGTCCTTCACCACGTCCACCACGGTCTCCGCGTGGTTGTCTTGAGAATCCACCTTCTCCGCGCTCACGTTCTTGTGGCGGGCGAGCGATAGATACGACGAGTGTTCTTCCGCCGAGCTCTGAACCATTAACTGATTCGATAGCTTTTTGGGCAGCGTCAGCACTTGACATCTCGACAAATCCAAAACCTTTAGATTGGCCAGTTACTCGGTCTGTGACAATTTTAACAGAGATAATTTCGCCGAATTGGCTGAAAATCTGAAAAAGTTCATCTTCGGTTGTCTTATAAGGAAGACTTCCAACGTACAATTTTTGTGTTTGTGACATAAAATAATAATTCCTTCATTTGAAAACAGGTGATAATACACCTAAATATAAGCCTGATCAGATCTTCTTCCTAAAGCACACAATTGCACACTGGACAGAAAGCTCAAATCAACAACTCAGGGGAGAGTATACCAAACTTTGCCTTTGATTAGCTAGAGGTTATTGAAAATATCAAAAATTACTTTAATTTCTGATGCATTCAAATAAAGATTGAACAATATGGGGAAATCTCTTATGCAAAGGAATAAAACAAGAGGTAACTATGGCACTCATGGACACTGTCGAAACAATGAAAAGAATGCTCAATGAGATGCAAACAGAGCTCGAAGATGTGATTCGAGGTAATAAAGCCGCTGCTAAACGGGTCCGCAAGGCGACTTTAAACTTTGCCAAAGTCGCTAAAATGTTCCGTAAAGAATCTGTCGAAGCGGGAAAAACCAAAACTTAAACTTTCGATTTCAGGGGGGAACTGGTACTATTTTCCCCCATGAACCCTCTTTGCATCCACGTCCCCGATTGCGGGGGCTGCAGCTCTCAGCAGATCCCCTACTCTGACCAGCTCATTCAAAAACAAGCTGAGATTGAGAAGATTTTTGATGTCCCTATTTCGCCCATTATTCCGTGCAAAGATCCTTGGCGCTACCGCAATAAGATGGAGTTTTCCTTCTCTCAAAACAAAGCCGGCGACCGTTATCTAGGACTTATTCTTAGAAAATCCCGAGGGAAGGTCTTTAATCTCCAAGAATGCCTGATTGCTCCTTCCTGGATGTCTGAAGCCCTGCAAAGGGTCCGCGCCTGGTGGGAAAGCACACCACTTTCTGCTTTTAATTTTCGCAATGGGCAAGGCACCTTGCGGACGCTCACGCTTCGAGAAGGTCGCCGTACCGGCGACCGTTTAGCGATGTTGACGGTCTCTGGAGACCCCCGTTTTGCCCCCACAAGAGCGCAACTGGATGGTTTTGTCAAAGCTCTCGATGATCCTCAAATGAGCATCTTTCTGAGGGTTCAGCAGGCGATTGCTGGCCGTCCTACGCAGTTTTATGAGATGGTACTGAGCGGCCCTGACCACATCACGGAAAAGCTCCATCTGCAGGGGAGGACATTGACCTTCAAAATCAGCCCCACATCGTTTTTTCAGCCCAATACCGAGCAAGCTGAAGTTCTCTACAACCAGGCTATTGAGATCGCCAATATGAGTCCCAAATCGACTGTTTATGATCTCTATTGCGGAACGGCGACCTTAGGGATGGCTTTTGCTCTAAAAGCAGAGAAGGTGATCGCTATCGAGCTCAATCCCCATGCTGTTTTCGATGCCAAGACAAATGCTGAGGTCAATGGGATCTCCAACATCGATATCCAGTGCGGCGATGTCGGCAAGCTGTTATCACAAGCCTCGATGTTACAACCTGATTTGGCGATTGTGGATCCGCCAAGAGCTGGGCTTGATTCGTTGGCTATAGAGGCTTTAAAACGGCTCCAGCCTGAGCATATCCTGTATGTCTCCTGTAATCCACTGACTCAGGCTCAAAATATTGCTGAGCTTTCAGAGTATCAAATCATTTATGTGCAGCCGGTGGATCAATTTCCGCATACTCCACATATTGAAAATATTGTTTTGCTATTGAAGACATAAAATCCTTTTTAGAACCTATCTCAGTATTCTAAACATTCGCTTTTCGCGCCTTTTTCGTCAGATTCCAAGACCGCTTCTTAGCCTACTTTTCTAAGTATGTCCTGCAAAGCGGTCTTGGAATCTGACAAAAAAGGCATCAAAAATCAAATATTTATAATACTGAGATAGGTTCTACTTGATTCTTCAGGCTAAATCAGGCAAACTTGTATTAAGATTTTTATAAAAAAACCTTTGAGGAAATATGAAAAAAATCGTGCCTTTTTTAGTTTTGGCAACTGGATCTTTACTCGCTGATGAAGCTGCTCCTGCTGCAGGTGGGAACATGTACCAAACTTTGATGCTTCTTGGATTTGGCGTTGTCTTCTTTTACTTCCTTCTCTGGCGCCCAGAGCAAAAAAGACGTAAAGCGTTAGAAAAACAACGCAGCGGTCTGAAAAAAGGCGACCGCGTCACTGCAATGGGAATCATCGGTTCTGTTGTCCGTATTCAAGACAACACCGTGATCTTAAAGATGGTGGATGGTTCTAAGATTGAAGTTTTAAAAATGGCGATCTCAGACGTTCAACCAGGCACTGACGAAGTGACGGAAGTCCAAGCTGTCGAAACAACAGAAGCGTCTCGCTAAGTTTTAGCTGCGATTGTTTTCGTATTGCTTTTTGCGGATGGCTTCAAGTTTTAGTGGTTCGCTATTCATCTCCGCATTGAGATGACGTAGTTCACGTTGAGCTTGAATGAGCTCTCCTTCCAGAGACTTAATCTTGCGTTGAGCTTCTAGGAGAGCGGCATTAGTTTTATCCAGAGCAATGGCAGCGTCTTCTTTTGCTTCATCTCTGTCTAATTGCGCTTCGTCACGCTCTATTTCAATATCTTTAAGCCGTCCCTCATTTTTTCTAAGAGACCTCTGAAGCTCTTGGATGGTCATTGTTGAATCTTCGAGTCTAGAATCCAAGTCTGTATTTTGAGCTTGAAGAGTGTCTTGCATTTCAGTTGCTTGTTCAAGTTGCAATTGAATTTGTGTTATATTTTCTGCAGCAATTGCGAGTTGTTCATCTTTTTCATCAACAGACTTCTGGAAATTTTTATTGAGTTCAAGTGCAAAGTCTTTAAACAATTTTTCTGTTTCAAACTGACCTTGCAGGTCATCGTTTTCAGATTGTTTTGCTGCGAGTTCTGTCTTTTGCTCTTCAACGAATGCTTCCATTTCCTCTTGATACGCATCGAACTCATTGTTAATTTGGGCTTCGTTTTCTTTCGCTATTTGATAAGCTTCCATAGCCTCTTTAGCTAATTGTTTCGCATCATCACGATCAGATTTGTATCCATCAGCTTTAGCTTGAAGGAATGCTTGCATTTGAGTTGCTGTTTCAAGTTGCTCTGATAGCGACTCAATTTGCACGATATTCCTTGCAGCAGCTTCAAGTTTTTGATCTTTTTCATTGAGAGACTTCTCAAGAGCTTGAATTTGTTGTAATGCAAGAGTATTCAACGTGCTTGCAGATTCAAGTTGATCTGTCAGTTCTTTGTTATTCTTTTCTGCTTTTGTGAGTTCTGCCTTTGTCTCTGTGTAGATTTCTTCGTATTCTTTCAGGTTCTCGCGAAGTTGGGCTTCTTTTTTTGTCGCTTCTAGAGAAACATTCTTAGCCTCATCAGCGGCTTGTGCAAGTTCGGATTGCAAGTTTTTGACTGTGTTTTGAAGAGTTGCTTGTATCTGTTTTGCTTGTTCAAGCTGCTCTGATAGCGATGCAATCTCTTGTATTTTCATTTCAACAGCAAGTTCGGCAGATGAGCTCTTATCCCTCAGATTGCTATTTTCTTGGGTTAGCATTCCAACTTCATCTGTACCTTCGAGGTGTTTTAAACGCGCTTCAAGGTATTTTGAGTAAAGCTCGCGCATTTGGACTTTTTGTTTCATGTTATTTAGATCTGATCGGGCAGTTTCAAGCTTTTTTTCTTGTTCTGCATCTTGAATGACTAGATTCAGATATTCTTTTTCTTTGCTTAGTTTTGCATTAAGAGCCTCTTTCTCTTGAAGAGACTCTTGAAGATCTTGAATGTTTTGGGTGAAAGTGTAGTTCTCGGTTGTTGCTGCTTCAAGTTTAGAAGTCAAGTCTGTGGTTTGTTGGTCGATTTGTGTAAAGATTTTCTTCATCTTCTCAACGTTTGTATGATTAGCTTCCACCATCTTATAACGAGCTTTTTCCGATTGAAGTTGGGATTCGTTTTCTTCCGCTGTTTTTGTAGCAGCTTTGAGTTTGCGATCTTTTTCTTCCAGATCCTTCTGAAGTTCTGGAATAACTTCTTTTGTTAAAAAGTTACTAAGTTTTGTCTCTATTTCAAATTGTGACTTCAGTTGATTGTATTGATCTTGGAGAGCTTTTTGTTTCTTTTGGAATTTTTTCTTTTCAGCGTCGAACTTTGACTGCAATCTTTCGAATTTTTCTTCTGCGTTTCTGGTGCGTTTTAGTTTGGTTTCTTTTGTTTTTAGGTCTTTTTGGAGATCTTCAACTTGATTTTGTCGTTCAGCTTTTTCAACTTTGAGTAGTTGCTCTGTTTCTTTAAGAAGCTCTTGAAGACCTTCAATGGTTGCATTGAAAACTGCACCAGTGAATTCTGCTTTTTGAAGTTTTAAATTCAAGTCTTTGTTTTCAGTTCGAAGGATTTCGAGTTCCTTTGTTGTGCTTTCTAAATTTGATCGAGCAGTGCTAAGCTGTTCTTCTAACACAGTTTTTTCAGCAAGCAACTTAGATTGTTGTTCTCTAAATGCAGCAGCGGCTTTTTGACCAACTTGTTCCTGTTTTGGAGCATTCTCTTTAGCGGCTTGTTCGATTTTTTTGGATTCAGCTTCGATCTGTTTTATTATGGACTCAAGTTCTTCAGAAGCTCTTTTAAGAGCCGTGTCTTTTTCAGATACTACCTTCTCTAAAGCAGCAATATTTTTTTGTAACTGACGAGCTTTTTCATTCTTTTCTTCCAAGGCTATTCGAGATCCTAACAGCATGCTGTCATATTGAGCTTGCCCTTCTCTGATAAATTCTTTGAATTCTTGTTCCTTTTTTTCTAAAGCTTTTCGAAGGTTTGCGATTTCTTTTTCAAGAGCATCTCTTTGAAAGCTTTTGGATAGAGATTGTTTTTCTAAGGCAGATCTTAAGCCGGTTAATTCATCTAGGATTTGTTGTTGGACTTTAAGTGACTGTTCAAGCGTTAGATTAGATTGAAGCTGTTTTTCTAAAGAGGCAAGCTTGACATTGATTGGCTCAATCTCAGAGTCGTCGGCTGAAGAAACTTCTTGCTCGATAGCATCAACGGTAGCAGTAGAGACAGCTGGGTCAGAAACCGTTGCGCGGTTTGCTTTAGCGATATTGGCAAGAATTTCGGTAATGAGGGTATTGACTTCAGCTTCTACATTTGGATCTAAAGCAGCTGGGTCAGTGCTATTTTGGCTGAGCATCCAGTGGCCGTTGACAAGCTTTAGAGTGCGGTTTTCGGTTGCAGGGCCGTTTTTTAAAGAGAAGGTTACTTCTTTTTTGGTAAAGGTTGTTTTAAAGTTCTCATCTCCTCGATAGCCAAGGTGGGTTTGAACGAGGGTTTTGACTCGCTCTGAAATGTCATTTGTAGCGCCTTTATTAAGGAGTGTAACTTGACCCTTGGTTAAAGGGTTTAATGCCACTGCATGGCTATTAGGGCTATATTCTGAAGCTTTGATTCTTGTCATAATTTATTAGTTTTTAGCGTTAATTATAGTATATATTTTAATATATAATGCGATAAAAGTAAATCAAATATTTACAAAATCCTAATAATAAAAGATTTTTATTGAATTTTCAGAAGGTTATGAGGAGAATGATGAAATAGAGTTAAATCTAATTGGTTGATTGTTAAATGGTTAAATATCTCAGGTCTTGGGTTCTATTGGGGCTGCTCTGCCCCCTATTGGAGGCACTAGAGCCGGTTGCGATCTATCTGACGTGGGTCAAGGATCCGACGACGACGATGGTTGTCCAGTGGCAAACCCCCACAGGAACGACCCTTCCCCAGCTGGAGTATCAAATTAAGGGGGATTCGACCTGGAAATCGGCTAAAGGGCATTCTCAGATTGTGCAGGAATATGATGTGCATCGTATTTATTTAGAGGGGCTTACGGAAGATAATGTCTATCTCTTTAAGGTTCAGGATAGTAAGAGGGAGTACTCGTTTCAGACGATGCCCAAAAAACTGACAAGGTCAGTTAAGATGGCCATTGGCGGGGATGCCTATCATGCTGGAGCGTCCGAGATTTTCCACCGGATGAATCGGATGATCGCTTTTAACCACCCTGACTTTATTGTTATTGGTGGTGACTTAGCCTACACAATAGGGACTAAAAACCTTCTAAAAGGCCCTAAGTGGGCAATGGCTAGATGGCAGGCTTTTTTACGGAGCTTGCAACGCACCATCGGCCAAGGTGGCGGCCAAGATGGCAGGCTGATTCCACTGCTGCCGTTAGTGGGAAATCACGATGTCAACAAGCTTAAAGATAAAACGGATAAGCCAGAATTGTTCTACGAGATCTTTACTTTCCCTGAAGTGGGTAAGGCTTATCGGTCATTAGATTTTGGAGATTATTTCAGTTTGGTGATGCTCGATACGGGACATACATGGCCGGTAGAGGGGGATCAGACGGTCTGGCTCGAAAACACACTCAAGACCAAACAGCCGTTTCCCTATTTGCTAGCTGCTTATCATGTCGCAGCGTACCCGTCCTATTATCCTTACACTGAAGGTAATGCGGTGAACATCAGAAAAAATTGGGTGCCGCTTTTTGAAAAATACCAGGTGCCGTTTGCGTTCGAGCATCATAATCATACATATAAGAGGACCCATCCGATCAAAGAGGGAAAAGTCGATCCAAGCGGTGTCACGTATTTGGGAGATGGCTCTTGGGGAGTGCACACACGGCCTGTCGACACTCTTAAGAAGACCTGGTATTTAGAAAAATCAGGGTCGATTAACTGCTGTTATATCGTAACGCTCTCACCAGAAAAATGTCTGATCGAGGCTAAAAATTCTCAAGGAGAGGTTATCGACCAGATTTCAAAACCTCCGTTTTGGGTTGATTTTATTGAGGATGGTACTAGATTTTCGAGGTGATTTCTAAAGATTTTTCGGGCACTCATAGCCGGAAGGTGCCTATAGTGCCCGAAAAATCTTTAGAAAGCGCCCGAAAGATAGGGCAAGGCGCTATGAAAGCAACCCAGAACGGAGGTTTACAAGCTTCTCTAGTACCTGTGTCGAGCGATTGATAAAGGCTGTCATCTTAGCAGGCTCAATCTCTTTTTGAGCAAGCAACGAAAGATCATACAAATGGTGAGCGACTTCGTAAGCTAACTCTACTTCCTGCATTTGATAGAGAGATTCAATCAGCGGGTTATTTGTATTCACAACAAATGTTTTCTTTGCTGCAAAAGCAGGCATATTGTGGCCCGATAGTGCCATTGCATCGCGCATACGCCGGGTATTTTCATCGACGATAAGAAGTGCAGGAAGTGCTTTGGTAGCAAGGCTTTTAGCTTCTATTTCTAGATCAGGAAGGGCCCTGCGGAAAAAGTCAGCGATCTTGCTGCTCTCGGTTTTTTCTTTGGAGGCATCGAGCAAAGAGTCATCGAGAGCTCCATCAACGCGTTGGAATTTGAGCGACAATTTACGCTCTAAAGAGCTGAACAGATGCGTATCGATCGGCGATGTTGAAAGAAGGACTTCTTTGTCTTTATAGAGCTCTAAGATCGATGCGTGGGCGTCCGCTGTGTAGAACACGGTGCTGGTTTTTCCATCTAAAGTTGTCCAGGTGTCGGTGGTGGTTTTCCAAATGAGGAAATCTTTCGCGCGAGTATAGAATTTCTCGTCTTGGAGCATGCCGAGCTTGACGATCATTTCAATTTCAGGCCAAGCAAGGTAGAACTTTTCTTGATCGGTTTGGTAGAGAGATCCGAGTTTATCTGCGACTTTTTTAGAGATATGAGCAGACAGCTGACGGACGGTCTTATCCATTTGGAGGTAGCTGCGGGAGACATTCAGGGGAATATCGGGGCTGTCAATGGCACCTCGGAGGCACATGAGAAAGTCAGGGATTAGGTCTTTGCAGCTATCTGAAACAAAGACGCGATGGACAAAAAGTTGGATATTGCTCTTGCTCCAATCAAACCGCTGGGTGATTTTAGGGAAATACAGGATTCCTTGGAGATGGAACGGCACGTC
Organism: Chlamydiota bacterium; assembly: GCA_013286675.1. Taxonomy (GTDB): domain Bacteria; phylum Chlamydiota; class Chlamydiia; order Chlamydiales; family Rhabdochlamydiaceae; genus PALSA-1444. The sequence goes on along the minus strand of JABDFE010000001.1, from coordinate 64,468 downwards.
TACATTGAGATGGATCCAGAAAATCGGATCAGGCTCCATCGGATAAAGGGTATGGTAGAAGTCAAGATACTCTTTTTCTGTGCAATCGGATGGATTTTTCAGCCAGAGGGGGTCTTGCTTGTTGATCTGCTCGCCACTCAGGAAGATCGGATACGGCAGAAATTGGCAGTATCTTTCTAAGATTTCGCGGAGGCGAGAGACTTCTAAGAACTCATCGCTGTCTTCTCCGACATGGAGTGTAATCGTTGTGCCGCGGCCGGTCCGTGAGCCTTTTTCAAGAGTATAGTCAGACGATCCAGCGCACGACCAAAAAGCAGGCTCAGAAGCGGCTTGGTAAGAGAGGGTATCGATTGTGACTTTTTCTGCGACCATGTAGGCAGAGTAGAACCCAAGCCCAAAGTGGCCGATGATTTGTTCTCCATCACCTTGGTATTTATTTAAGAATTCTCGTGCTCCAGAAAAAGCGATCTGGGCGATATATTTTTCGACTTCTTCGGCTGTCATGCCAAGGCCCGTATCGACAAATTGCAGGGTTCTTGCTTCTTTATCGACAAAAAGTTCGATTTTGAGCTCTTCGTCTTTGAAATCGGCTAGGTTCTGATCTCGTAAGATTTGGAGTTTGCGAAGAGCGTCGCAAGCATTGGAGACGAGTTCTCTGACAAAGATGTCTTTATCGGAATAGAGCCATCGTTTGATAATGGGGAGAATGTTTTCAGTATGGATTTTTAGGGTGCCTTGTGTCATATGGATCTATTATACAGATGAAAGTTTTAGTTGCCCAGCTTGATCCGATAATTGGTGATTTTTCTGGAAATATCCAAAAAATTATTCATGCTCTTGCGCATGCCCAAAAAGAAAAAGCCGATGTCGTCTTGTTTCCTGAGCTTGCGGTCTGCGGCTATCCTCCTGAAGATCTGGTGTTGCATGACCATTTTGTGACGTCTTGCGAAGAGACGCTTCAAAAAATTATTCCCCATACGAAAGGGCTGATGGTCCTTGTAGGACTTGTCAGACGCAATCTTGCCCATGGAGAAAAAGCTTTACTTAACAGCGCAGCGATTATCCAAGATGGGAAAATTGTGGGTTTTCATGATAAAGCGCTGCTTCCAACGTATGATGTGTTTGATGAAAGGCGTTACTTTGAGCCAGGCACTGAATTTAAGACATGGGTTTGGAAAGGAAAAAAGATCGGAGTGTTGATCTGCGAAGATATTTGGCAGCATGCCGGCTATGTTGGCGACACGAGATATGCCTGCGACCCTGTGCTGGAGTATCAAAAACTCAAGATTGATCTTTTGCTCAATTTATCAGCTTCACCTTACCAGTATCAAAAGTCCGATATCCGGGTGAAAGTCTGCCAAAAAGCTGCCAAAACTCTAAAATGTCCTGTGATTCTCTGCGCACAAGTTGGCGCTAATGATCAGCTGGTTTTCGATGGGTATAGTGTATACATCAATGAAAAAGCAGAGCTGTGTCAGCTAGCCAAAGGGTTTGAAGCAGATCTGATGATGGTCGATCTGAACTCTAAATCCTGCATGTTATCTTTCAAGTACGATGCGATCGGAGATTTGTACCACGCGCTAGTTTTAGGGACGCGGGACTATTTTCAGAAACAGAATTTCACGAAAGCGATTTTAGGTGTTTCCGGAGGGATCGATTCAGCTTTGACAGCGTGTATTGCTGTCGAGGCTTTAGGAAAAGAAAACGTCTATGCTTTAGCGATGCCATCAAAATTTAATTCTCCCTCGAGCTTAAAAGATGCTCAAGTTTTGGTTAAAAATCTTGGGATTGAATTGGATGTGGTCCATATCGATGGGATCTATGAGACCTATCTTAAAACGCTAACCCCATTTTTCCAAGGCAAGCCGCTCGATATCACCGAAGAAAATATCCAATCGCGCATCCGGGGAATGATCCTCATGGCTCTTTCAAATAAGCTGGGATATCTCCTCATCAGCACAGGCAATAAAAGCGAACTGGCGATGGGCTACTGTACGCTCTATGGAGATATGGCAGGAGGCCTTGGTGTGATTGCGGATGTCAGCAAGACACAGGTTTATATGCTATCTCGGTGGATCAATCGGGAAAAAGAGATAATCCCTCAGTCAACGATCGATAAGCCGCCCTCTGCAGAATTAAGGCCTGACCAACGAGACACCGATACGCTGCCAGATTACGCGATTGTCGATGCAGTCCTGCAAGCGTATGTCGAAGATCTGATGACGCCTGAAGAGATTGTGAATAAATACAGTTTTCCCTTAGAGCTTGTTTTAGATTTGATCCATCGGATCCATGCATCAGAATATAAGCGGCGTCAATCAGCTCCGGGCATCCGTGTCACCAAAAAGGCCTTTAGAGTCGGTCGGCGCTATCCGATCGTCCAGAAATGGATGTAGTCTCTGACATTTTCGGAGTATACTCCGAAAATGTCAGGCAATTCCGGAGTAGAAAATGCAACTTACTGACTTGCAGGTACTTAAATATTGTCCCAAGCAAAAGGAAGGATTTCTTTGAGGCTTTCTTTGTTCAATTGGAGCATGAGAAGTCTGTCGAATCCGACAGCGACTCCGCATGAGTCAGGAAGGTCTTCTAGAGCGGAGAGAAAGTTTTCATCTAGTGGCAAAGTTTCTTTGCCGAGTTTTTCGCGTTCACAATTGGCCTGGACAAACCGACGGCGTTGTTCGACGGGATCTGTCAGTTCATGGAAGCCGTTAGCTAGTTCAATGCCGTTGAAATAGACTTCAAAACGCTCTGCGACATCTTGGTACACTTGAGCAAGAGCGGCTTGTGTGGAGGGGAAATCTCGGATGATATTGAGGCCGGCAAATTGTGGTTCGATCAAAAAGGCCATCAAAAAATGGAGAAAAGTGTCTTTATCCCAGGAGTCTGCATCCGAGGTTAGGGGGAGATTATTTTCCTCTGCGATTTTTTTAAGGTCGGAAGGGGAAGCTGCTAGGTGATCGATGCCAACGAATTTCTGAAAAGCTTGTGAATAGGTGTAGATATGAACGGGGATATTTCCTAAGAAGAGCCGGATAAGTTCAAGGGTTTCATCGATTAGAAACTGAAATGAAACGCCGATGCGGTACCACTCGATCATGGTAAATTCGGGATTGTGCAGCCGTCCGGCTTCTTCCGCTCGGAAGACGTGGCTGAGTTGATAAATATCTCCGCTTCCTTCGGCAATCAGCCGCTTCATGGCATATTCAGGGGAGGTGTGGAGAAAGCCTTTCACTGAAGGAATGGCCATGACTTCAATATGGGTATCGATGGGAGCTGCATGGGATAAAATCGGAGTGTCGACTTCTAAGATTTTTTTATGAGAAAAAAAAGCGCGCACCTCTGCAAGCATGTGTGCGCGCTGCTTTAAGATTTCAGTTCTAGACGCGAGAGACGTATTCACTGGTTCGCGTATCGATTTTGATTTTGTCGCCTTCTTCAACGAAGATGGGGACTTGGATTTTAGCGCCTGTTTCTACGATCGCGGGTTTGAGTACGCGTCCAGAAGTGTCGCCGCGAAGACCTGGAGCTGTCTCAGTGATCTTCATTTCCATGAAGGTCGGAGGGACAACTTCGATCGGTTCGCCTTTATAATAGATGATGGAGTAGACGATTTCCTCCATGAGCCATTGTTTGCCATCACCGATCATTTTCAAAGGAACTTCGGTTTGTTCAAACGACGAGTCGTCCATGAACACAGCATTATCGGTATCTGTGTAGAGAAGACGCATTTTGGATTCAACGACATCTGCAAGTTCAAGTTTTTCACCTGACTTGAAGGTCCGTTCAATCGTACGGCTAGTTCTAAGGTGTTTGAGCTTTACACGGTTAAAAGGCTGGCCTTTTCCCGGCTTGACAAACTCATTGGAGACCATGGTGTATGGTTCACCATCAACTTCAACTTTTAATCCGGCTTTAAATTCATTTGTGCTAACTTGTGACATAATCTAGATAGAATGACAGATTTTGCCTCTTAAGGTCAAGTCTCTACTAATCTTCCAATAAATTAATATTGACAACGAATGGGGATATTGATAAAAACGTAATCAGATATAGATAAGTGTTAACATTTTTATCAGATGAAAAAGAAGAAAAAAATAGATGCTGTAAGTGTTTTTCGGAAGCACAACGGGATTTTAAGGACATCTGAGGCTTTGCGACTTGGAGTGCACCCCGTTGATCTTTATAAACTTAGAGATCAGGGAATACTTGAATCTCTGAGTAGAGGCATATATCGTCTTGTTTCATCGCCAGAATTTTCTGAACCTGATTTTGTCGTAGCGGCAAAAAGAATTCCAAAGGGCGTCATTTGTTTAATATCAGCGCTAGCTTATTATGAACTCACTACCCAAATTCCTCATTCAGTTTATATAGCTTTACCACGGCTGTCTAGAATTCCTCAACTTCATTACCCACCAATTCGATGCTTTTTTTTCTCTGCCGAATCTTATAAAAAGGGAATTGAGATTATTTCAGTTAATGGTGTCTCTGTAAAAATTTATGGAGTAGAAAAAACCTTAGCAGACTGCTTAAAATTTCGGCAGAAAATCGGTATGGATATTGTTATTGAAGCCTTAAAGGAATACTGGAGAAAAGGCAAAACAGATCTTGATAAGCTTTTTGAATTTGCAAAGATTTGCCGAGTAGAAAATGTTCTAAAACCCATTATAGAAACTATCGTCAGCCAATGAGAATTAAGAAAAATAACCTTTCCGAATCAGTTTATCAAAGGCTTAAAAAAGTCGCTATTGCACGAAAGCGTCCGATGCAAGAAATTCTGCGTTACTATGCTATCGAGCGATTTTTATATCGGCTGAGTATTTCTCAGTACAAGAAATCTTTTTTTCTTAAAGGTGGTCTTTTGCTGATGATTTGGAATCCCCAAACGTATAGAGCCACTCTCGATATAGATTTGTTAGCTAGGGTAAAAAACAGTGCAGATACCCTTTTGCAAATAATTAAAGAAATATGCGCTCTTGAGGGTGACTCTGATGGTGTGGAATTCGATGTTCGTAATGTTAGACTTATTGAGACTCAACTTAATGCAGAGTATAAAGGGTTTTCCGCTAGATTTTTTGCGCGGCTCTCAACTGCAAGATTGCTTATACAAATTGATATTGGTTTTAGTGACAAGATTTTCCCTCAGCCCATAGAAGTAAAGTATCCTTCTCTTTTGGAATTTCCTCCGCCTAAGCTCAAGGGATATACTCCAGAGACATCAATTGCTGAAAAATTGCATGCGATTATGAAACTTGGTCTAGCCAATACAAGAATGAAAGATTTCTATGATATTTGGGTAATCATTAATCAATTTCAAATCGATCCAATGGGATTTAAGTCGGTGTTAAAAGGGGTATTTAGAAATCGCAAAACTCTTATACAAGGAATGCCTAAAGCATTTTCAGAAAAATTTTATGCAAACCCAAGAACTATTGAGCGTTGGAATGCTTTTATAAAAGGGATTAATCAAAAACCTATTGCTTTAGACAAAGTCATTTCTGAATTGAAACAATTTTTTCGACCCATGCTGAGTGAAGAAAAAGCGTTACAGCAGCAAGATAAAGCTGAACAAAAAGATGTGTAGTTGCTTATGACAGAAAAATCTTTAACCACGTACGTTAGGCGTTTTTTCTCAGGAACATTGCTTAGCCGCATCAGCGGGATGGGCCGTGATCTGACGATGGCGTTTGCTTTTGGGGACCATCCGTCGGTTGCGGCGTTTATGGTCGCCTTCCGGTTGTCAAATTTGTTTAGAAGGCTCCTTGGCGAGGGCCCTTTTCAATCGGCGTTTATTCCCCATTTTGAAGGTCTCCGGGTTCAAGATCCTGCGAAGGCAAATTTTTTCTTTAGAAAGCTCTCGTTGTTGATTGTTTTGTTGCTTGTGGGGATTACAATTTGTGTTGAAGGGGGGATTGTCGCACTGCTTTCGTGGGGGAGTCTTTCCGAGGGCAACCATGAGATCATCGCTTTAACGGGATGGCTGTTTCCAGCAATCCTTTTCATCTGTCTCTATGGCGTTAATATCTCGCTGCTCAATTGCTACGATTCGTTTTTTATTCCGAGTATTGCTCCCATTGTTTGCAATATCACGTGGATTGCAGCTGCTTTCTATCTAAGAAACAAAGATCCAACAATGGCAATGCCAACGCTTGCCAAATGGATCGTGATGGGGTTTATCGGCCAGTGGCTGCTAACTCTTCCACTGACTTTGAGATATGCCACAGCAGGGTGGAAAGAATGGTTTAAGTTCCATATACCGAAAGAGGTCAAAGACCTTGCCAAAGCCTTTATGTTGGGAGCAATCGGAGTTGGTGCAATGCAGATCAATGCGTTTGTCGATGCTTTATTTGCCCGCTGCGCCGATATTCGAGGTCCAGCTTATCTTTGGTACTCGATTCGGTTAGAGCAGCTAGCGCTCGCGATCTTTGGGATCGCCTGCATCAGCGCGGTTGTTCCGAGATTATCCAGGGCCATCAAGAAAAATGATATGGTTGATGCTCAAAATCTCTTTTCTTTGAGCTACAAACGGATCTTAGCGGTGATGATTCCATGTACATTTGCAATTGTCGCTTTGGCAGCAGCAGCTGTGAATCTGATTTACGGAAGGGGACATTTTACGGAATTTGCCATCGGGAAAACAACCGCTTGTCTATGGGCATATGGCCTGGGGCTTGTTCCGACGACGTTGGTGATTTTATTTTCCGCAATTTTCTATGCACAGAATAATTTCCGGAAGCCGATGTTGATTTCCGTGCTGACTGTAGTTGTCAATATCGCTTTAAACGCGATCTTTGTTTTTGGATATAAAATGGGAGCGATAAGCACGGCTTTAGCAACGAGTATTAGCGCTTTTGTCAATTGCTGGGTTTTGTATCGCTCCTTGTATCACATGGGTGGCAAGATGGGCTGGAAGCCGGAGATTTCTCCAGCACGCATTGTTAAAATCTGCCTAGCTGGATGTTTTGCTTTTCTCTGCGCATTTACAGTCGATTACTTTATGTCGAGTCCGATGGTGCTGGCTCCACTCATCGACGGAGCTTTGAATCTACCGAGGAGCGTTGCTGCTCAGCTCATGACATTTGTCATGCTGTTTGTGGCTTTTGCAGCGGGACTTCTTTTCTACGCGTATGCGTTCAAGTGCACGGATCTTATTGAGCTGCTTCAGGACTTTGTCTTTAGGAAAAAAGCGTCGGAAATCGAAGCTGAGTAATACCAACTTTTTAAGGAAGAGAGAGTCCTCTGGCGGTAATCTTGTCTGCTAATTTAAAAACGTGTTTACCTGGATACACAATGTATAGATGATCGAGATTTAGGTCAGCGAGTGCAATTTTCATCGAAGATGTAATGGAAGGACGATCAGTATATTTGAATTCGAAACCGATTCGTTTGCCATCTTTGATGATGAATAAATCCAATTCTGCTCCGCTTTGTGTTCCCCAAAAATAACATTCTTCGGATCTGGCTCTGGACTGACGAATAATTTCTTCTAAAGCAAAACCTTCCCAAAAAGAACCCAATTTTGGATAAACGTTGAGTTTTTTTTCATCTTTGATGCCTAAAAGAGCAAGTAAAATTCCGCTATCCCGGAAATAAATTTTTGGTGATTTTATTTGACGTTTTTTCAAATTTTCATGCCAAGGTTGTAGACATCTAATCATGAAGGTGCCTATCAAAATATCTAGATATTTTCGTACTGTGTGATCTGAGACACCTAAGGATTTACCTATCTCACTAGCATTAAAAATTTGCCCATGATAATGCGCCAGCATCATCCAGCATCTTCGAATTTGTTCAGGGGGAATTTGAAAACCAAGGGCTGGAATATCTCTTTCTAAGAAAGTTGTAATATAGGATTCACGCCAGCGGTAACTTTCTTCATCATTTTCTGCTAAATAAGATTTTGGAAAGCCGCCTCGTAGAAATAAAACATTTTCATGATCTACTTCATCTAAAGAGAAGGGGGTTAATTCGATGTATCCGATTCTTCCAGCCAAAGTTTCCGATGACTGCTTGATCAAATCTCTAGATGCACTTCCTAATATGAGATATTTTTGCTTTCTTTTAGGTTCATCAACAAGGACACGAAGCGCTGGAAAAAGATCAGGTCGTCTTTGTATTTCATCGATGACAATCAGGTTTTCAGAAAGATCTGGTAAAACCAGCATAGGATTTTCGAGTCTAGCTAAGTCAAGGTTGTTTTCTAAATCAAAAAAATGAAAATTTTTATCAGCAAATTTCTCAATAAACATTCTAGCCAGTGTTGTTTTTCCAACTTGTCTGGGTCCCAATATTGCACAGATAGGATGGATGCGCAGTTGAAACTCTATTTCCTCGATATACTTGGGTCTTTTCATGTAAACACCTTGTAAATTCGAATCTTTGGTTCGAAACTACAATATATCACAGTGCGGTTTAATAAAAAAGATATTTTTAAGTATCTTAGATACAGGTTCTTGCATAAAATGCATTGTAAATTCGAAGAATTGCTTCGAATTTACAAGGAAGCTGCGACTTGCTTTTCTAAATCTGCAGGAGACTTGAAAGGCTTTATGGAAAAGATCTTTTTGACAGTGCCTTTCGGAGTTTGCCGTTCAGTGTCAAGCGTATGAGAGTTGAACTTCAGGGAGATATACCGTTTTTGAGCAGCGAGTGTCCGGATGCGGCTTAAGTGATAGAGCCAGACAGCTGGAAGAGGCGGCTTGCCAAAACGGTCTTTGAGCTCTTCAAAGAGTGCATCGACTTCTTCTAGAGTAATGGTTTCACCCAGGCGATGGTAGATCTCTAAGCGGAGAGAATTTTCACGGATATAATCTTCCGGAAGCCTTGCATCATAGGGAAATTCCATCTTCGTTTCAAAAAATGTCGGTTCGAGATTTTTTTTAAGAGCATCGACTGTTCTTTTCAAAAGTTTGCAGTAGAGATGGAACCCAATTGAAGAGACATGGCCGGATTGTCTTTGACCGAGAGTTTCTCCCGCTCCGCGGATCTCTAAATCGCGCATGGCGATCTTCATGCCGCCGCCGTAGCCTTGAGCTTCGATGAGGGCATAGAGCCGTTTACGGGAAATCTCAGGCAGTTCTCTGAGTCGCGGTACTAAAAAATACGCATAAGCGGGTCGGTTCCATCTTCCCACACGGCCGCGGAGTTGATAAAGATCAGAGAGGCCAAATTGATCGGCGCGGTCGATGAGGATCGTATTGGCGTTGGGAATGTCAATCCCGTTTTCGATGATTGTGGTAGCAACGAGGATGTCTGCTTCTCCGTTTTTAAACGTATGAAAAACCGTGTCGATATCATCGGGATTCATCTGTCCATGGCCGGTGACAACGCGGGCTTGGGGCATCAGTTTTTTGAGCTCATCCGAGACTTGGTAGATCGATTCAACGCGGTTATGGATGAAATAGACTTGTCCATCGCGGGAGAGTTCTCGGAGGAGTGCATTCGAGACCACGGCGGGATCGCGCTCAACAATCATCGTCTTGATCGGAAGTCGATCTTGCGGAGGGGTGTTGATGACGGAGATTTCCCTGGCGCCAACTAAAGAGAGATAGAGGGTGCGGGGGATCGGTGTGGCAGTGAGTGTCAAGCAATCAACGCCGGCTTTGAGAGCTTTCAGATGTTCCTTAGAGCGGACGCCAAACCGTTGCTCTTCATCAATAATGATCAGGCCGAGGTCTTTGAATTTAACGTCTTTGCTTAGGAGTCGATGGGTGCCGATGAGGATGTCGACTTTTCCTTCAGAGAGGTCTTGGAGAGTTTTTTTGACTTCTTTAGCAGATTGAAAACGAGAGACAGCTTTAACGATGACCGGAGTATTTGACATCCGATCTCTAAAAGTTTCGAAGTGCTGCATGCAAAGCACCGTCGTGGGAACGAGCACAGCAACTTGTTTTTTTCCTTCAGCGACGGCTTTAAAAGCAGCGCGCATGGCCACTTCTGTTTTCCCATAGCCGACATCGCCGCAGAGGAGCCGGTCCATCGCTTTGGTGGTTGTCATGTCTTTTTTGATATCGCTAATCGCACGCAGCTGGTCTTCTGTTTCCGTATAGGGAAAATCAGCCTCAAATTCTTCCATCTCGTGCGTATCAGGAGGAAACGTAAAACCGCCTTGGACGATTCTTTCTGCACTCATGCGGAGAAGATCTTGCGCGTAGCCGATGATCGCTTTTTGGGCATTTGCTTTCGTTTTCTGCCAATTTTTGGTCCCAAGGGTATGAAGCGTTGGAATTTCCTCTGATGTGCCGATATAGCGGCTGACAAGATAGGCCTGAGAGACGGGGACGTAGAGTTTACTACGATCATGGTACTCTAATGTCAGAAATTCTGTTTCAAGCCCTTGATGGTTGGGTTTTTTTTCGATGCCGAGGTATTTTCCGATGCCGTGGTTGAAATGCACAACGAGATCACCGGGAATAAGTTCATGGAAATCAGACGGAGGAGTATGGTAGGTATTTCTCCACTTTTCCCGGCGGACTTTGTACTTGTGAGTAAACTCTGTCATCGGAATCAGAATGACATTGGAATCGGAAAGCGCAAAACCGCTGGAGAGATAGCCCCGTTCAAAGTGACATTTTTCCACTTTCACTTTTTCTTGGATCGATTTTTCTTCCGATTCACTGGTGCAGATAAAATGGATGTCGAGCTGAGGAGATCTATCGAGAGTCGGAAGATATCCTTGTACAGGGACAAATGGGTGGTGCCACCGTTTGGTCTCCAATTGGCGGTGAAAAAATTCAAAAGAGAGCGGCTGGAGCGGATTTTTTCCAGTGTAATAATCACGTCCGACTTTTTTTCCGACTTTAACTTCAGAGAGCTCTTCCATCGATTCTTGCGTCCAGTAGACTTTCTGGAGATCTTTGATTTCAGTCAGGAGTGAATCAAAAGTTTGGAAGAATTTTGAAGTCGCTCCCGGGAGGGCTTGAAAGGAGACGTAGTGGTCTTCTAAAGCAAGGAGATTATCAAAGATGATGAGGGTATTAGGACCAAGATAAGAAAATAAAGAAGTTGGTTCAGGATCTTTTTTTAAAAGAGCATCTTCATAGGCAGGAGAGATGAAGACAGATGAAACTTTAGAGGTCGATTTTTGTCCAACGGGATCGAACGTCCGGATGTTGTCGATCTCATCGCCGAAGAATTCAATCCGGTAAGGGTCAGGAGACCCAATCGGATAGATATCGATGATTCCTCCGCGGACAGCGAATTCTCCTTTGTCGGCAACGACAGATGACCTGCGATAGCCAATTTTGGAGAGCCAGAGAGGAAGCTCTTCGAAAGCTGCGCTTTCTCCCTTGTTCAGCGTGCGGCAGAGAGGCTCTAAAAATCCCGGAGACGGGACTTTTTGTAATACTGACTGCAGTGGACAAACGACAACTTGAGGGGTCTTTTTTGTCAGAAGCTGGTGCAAGATAGAGAGCCGTTTGCCGACGATGTCAGGGCTTGGAGAGATCTCTTCACCAGGAAGGGTTTCCCACGCGGGAAATTCCATGATCTCAGAAATTTTGAAATAAGCGGCGTCATCGAGCAGTTTGCTCATCTTGCTCTCAGCTGTCAGGATGACGATGTTTTTGCCGGTGGCTTCTTGCAAAAAACGGACCAGCAGGGCTTTGGGGGCATCCCAAAGTCCTTCCATGAGAAGGGATGGTTCTCGAGCAACTGAATCTCGAAAGTGTTGAAGAGACGGGCTATGAAAATCCATGGCGTAGTTGTCCTTCTATTTAAAACTTCAAAAGATCTGTTAATGTGACAACATTGTGGATAAGTTCTTCAGACCAAACGGACTGCTTTAAACCATGTGTTGTGATTAAGGCGAAGAGAACTTGCTTTTTTGGGGAGAAATAGCTCTCAAAGGCTTCGATTTTATTCATGAGTATTTTAGCTTGTGTCTTGTCTAATACAAACAGGCTGTCAGTGTATTTGATCTCACAAAGAGTAATAATACCATCTTCTCGATCGAATAATAGATCGATTTGTGCGCCTGAAGCTTGTTGCTTTTTCTTGGGTATGAATCTCCAATTCCCGATTTCGCATGCAATGGCCTGAAGATCAAGTGCATGTCGGATTTGATCGATATGCTTTAAGCAGATATTTTCAAAAGCATACCCCGACCATGCGAGGGCAGCGGGTGTTTTCCCTTTCGTCTGCCAATAGTCTCTGCCTCCCTCAATACCTCTTTTTTTGAGAGGCTCTATCCAACGGAGATAAAAGTAACAATATTCGTCGATGACTCGGTAATAGTGATCTTTGATTTTGCGCCCATAGGGGATATAGCTTTGAACAAATCCTGCCTTTTCAAGCTCTCGTAGCCGTTTATTTAGGGTTCCTCCTGAACGAATACCTGTTGCTTTTGTCAGTTCATCGCGGGATATTCCTAGCTGGCATTTAGCAATTGCTCTAATAATGGAAAGGTTGTCAGAGGCATTCTCAAAAAGGGATTGAAATAGGCGGTCGAATTCTTCGTACAGCAGTCCCTCCTGTTGAAAGCAAATTTTATTAATCGTTTGTAGTGCGGACTTCCCTTTTTCGATTTGTCTAAGATAGTAAGGAATGCCTCCGAAGACCATGTAAAGGTCTAAAAGCTGTTTAGGCTTTAGGTGGATATTACGATAAGACAAAAACTGCTGAGCTTCTTTCAGACTGAAAGGTTTCAATAAAATAGTTTTAGTCAGACGATTGTGCAGGCCGCCTTTGGCATTGATCAAATGATCCAACATCCATGAAGCTGCTGATCCACAGACCACTAAAATAAGCTTTGAGTGCTGACTCCAAAATCTGTTCCAGTAATAATCCAATGCTTGGAGCATGCCTGATTTAGGGGCCGCAAGCCATGGGAGCTCATCAAAGAAGAGGACAATGGGCTCTGTGGATTTATCGATCTCTTTGGTCAACATCTCAAAAGCTTTCTTCCAGGTAGTAGGTGGGCGGAGAGGCAGGTCGTTAAAAAAAAGCGTAGACAATATTTTAGTAAAATTTTCCAGCTGATCTTTTAAACTGCCATTTTTTTGGCCTGTTATTTCAAGGTAAATTGCTTTTTTTTGAGAAAAATATTCTCTAATCAAATAAGTTTTTCCCACTCTTCGACGGCCATAAATGGCAAGAAACTCTGCTTCTTTGGAAGCCCATACTTGATCAAGCGTTTGAATCTCTTTTTCGCGGCCTAAAATTTTTTCGCTCATTGTAAAATTCCCGATTTGGCTGATTATGAATTATCATACCCAGCCAAATCTATTTCTGTAAATGAGATTTGGCTGGGTATAAAAAATTATATCCAGCCAAATCTAGATGTCTCTATGGGATTGTAAGCTACTGAGACAGGTTTTTCAGGATTTCCTGGACTTTCTCAAAGAGTTTTTCCAGATGTTCAGGGGATTTTCCTCCAGCTTGCGCAGCTTGAGGTTTGCCTCCGCCCGATCCTCCAACAATTGGAGCTACGTCTTTGAGAATTTGCATCGCGTTGAGCCCTTTCTTCACGTAATCAGCAGTGACGCGTAGGAGGACTTGGCAGCGGCCTTCAGCGCGGATAGCTAGTAAAATCACGCCAGAAGAAAAGCGTCCTGCGATTTCTTCGGCTAGCGCTCCTAGTTCATCTGATCCCACCGATGCAATCGATGCCACAAATGGGATAGATCCGACATGAGAGGCTTTTTGGACCAAGCTTTGAGCGATTTCTTTGAGGACAACTCGACGAGCTGCTTTGAGGTGCTGTTCGATATGTTTTTTATCTTCGATCCCAGCTTGAATTTTAGCTTCGAGTTCTTTTTCATGAGCGCGGACAAGCTCTTCAGCGGTTTTTCCAGACGTTGCTTCAATGCGGCGAACACCGGCGGCAATGCTGCCTTCTCTGATGATACGGAAATATCCGATGTTGCCCGTGCGAGAGGTGTGGGTTCCTCCGCAGAGCTCTTTCGATTCTTCGATATCGATCACGCGGACTTTTGCACCGTATTTATCTCCAAAAAATTGTTTGATCTCCGGCATCTTTTGAACTTCTTCATAGGCAAGCTCGTAAGCTTTGACAGGCTTATTTTCACGGATCTTTTCATTGACGAGGTCTTCTGCTTTTTGAAGATCTTCTTTTGAGAGTGCTTTATGATGGGAAAAGTCAAAGCGGAACCGAGTTGCTTCTACAAGAGATCCTGCTTGTTTGATATGAGGGCCTAAAACTTGCACGAGAGCCCAATGGAGGAGGTGAGTCGCCGTGTGGTTGTTTTGGATCATCTGACGGCGGCCGTGCTCGACAGAAGCAGTCAGCGTGTCTTCCACGCGAATCGTGCCGGATTGGCATGAGCCGATATGGACAACAACACCTGGGTAGGGAGATTGGCAATCGGTGACTTTGAAAGTGGAGGAGCCATGAGAGAGCGTTCCAGTGTCGCCGATTTGACCACCTTTTTCAGCATAAAACGTAGTCTGATCTAGGAGAATAAACCCTTCATCGCCTGCATGCATTTCTTTGACGAAAGCGCCGCCGATTAAAATTCCTTGGACTTTGGCTTCGATCTTTTCATCGGTAAAGCCGACAAATTTGCAGGAGTGTTTTGCAGCAAAATCTTTATAGACGCTCTCTTCGACAGATTGCGCTTCTTTGACATGGGCGGCTTTCGATTTTTCACGAGCCTCTTCTTCAAGAAGTTGGTAGGCGTCGAGATTGACGTTGAGGTGAGAATCTTTGGCAATCAGCATGATCTCTTCAAGGGGAAGTCCATAAGTGTCTTTGAGCTTGAAGGCTTCTTCGCCCGTGATCTCTTTCTGCGGACGGCCCTTGGCATCGGAAATGACCGCGTTTAAAATATTTCCGCCGCGCTTAAGCGTGCGGAGGAATGACTCTTCTTCGAGAGAGAGGATTTCAGCAATTCTGTTTTCAGAAGCTTTGAGCTCTGGATAATCTTCTCCCATGAGAGTCACTAAACGGGGGAGGATTTTGGCTAAAAACGGATCTTGGATCCCGAGCATTCTTCCGTAGCGGACAGCACGGCGGAGGAGTTTTCTTAAGACATAGCCTCGTTCGACATTGCTTGGTTGAGCACCGTCAGCAATAGCAAAAGAAAGAGAGCGGATGTGATCGGCAATGACGTGGAAAGCAGGCGCCAATTCTGGATCGTATTTTTTGCCAGAGACTTTTTCAATCTCAAGAATAAGTCCATGCAGGATATCGGTGGCAAACACATTATCGACGCCCATTTTTAGAGCGACAACGCGTTCTAAGCCTGCTCCAGTATCGATCGATTGTTTGGGAAGGGGAGACATCTTGCCAGAAGCGTCTCGGTTAAATTGCATGAAGACGAGATTCCAAAATTCGATGTACCGCTCTCCGGCAGTGTCGTCTTTGATGGAGGCTGCACTCCCGTATTTAGATCCGCGATCGTAATAGAGCTCAGAGCATGGACCACAAGGGCCGGTTTCTCCCATGGCCCAAAAATTATCTTTTTCATCCATGCGGACGATGCGGGAAGCGGGGACGATTTTTTTCCAGATTTCAGCGGCTTCATCGTCTTCGCGGAAGACCGTGATCCAGATTTTATCGGGATCGAATTGAAAAACCTTGGTGGAAACTTCCCAGGCGTAAGCGATCGCTTGTTCTTTAAAGTAGTCTCCAAAAGAAAAATTCCCCAGCATTTCAAAGAAGGTGAGGTGGCGGCTGGTGTGGCCCACGTTATCCAGATCGTTATGCTTTCCGCCAACGCGGATACACTTTTGAGAGGTAGTCGCAGTTTTATAATCGCGCACGGTTTTACCCAGGAAAACATCTTTGAACTGGTTCATGCCGGCATTGATAAAAAGAAGAGTCGGGTCGTCATGCGGAACGACAGAAGAAGAGGGAACCACCCGGTGGTGGTGCTCTTTAAAATATTTTAAGAAGTTGCGGCGGATCTCTTGCGATAACATACATTTCCCTCTAAAAAGAGTCCAGCATATCAGTCTTGGCCCAAACGGTCAATTTTTCTCATAGGATAAAAGAAACTTCTCTTATATATTGTTTCATCCAATGTAAAAAGGGATGTGCACAGGAACCTATCCTTCAATTCTTAACAAAATGATTTTTGAAGGATTTTTTCTGTTATTTTCAACTCCGCTTCGAAGGACATACTTGAATAAGTAGACCAAGAAGCGGAGTTGAAAAAAACAAAAAAAGACTCAAAAAGCGTTTGTTAAGAATTGAGGATAGGTTCATGGACACAGAATTAAAAAAACAATTAAGTAAGATCGCCAATACAATCCGAGAACTTTCCATGGAAGCAGTCCAAAAGGCAAATTCTGGCCACCCAGGCCTCCCGATGGGATGTGCGGAATTTGGCGCTTATCTCTATGGTTGTCTGTTACGACATAATCCTAATGATTCGAAGTGGATCAATCGCGACCGGTTTGTCTTATCTGCCGGCCACGGCTCCATGCTGCTGTACTCCTGTCTCCATCTTGCGGGATTTAAATTGTCGATGGACGACATCAAGCAATTTCGTCAGCTCAAGTCGCTCACTCCGGGACATCCAGAATTCCACATCACTGACGGTGTCGAGGCAACAACTGGACCTTTAGGTCAAGGCGTCGCTAATGCCGTTGGCCAAGCTCTGGGCTTAAAAATCCTTGGAGACAAATTCAACACAGAGAAATTCACTCTATTTGATAGCAAAGTCTACTGCTTGGCAGGAGACGGGTGCATCATGGAAGGGATCTCATCTGAAGCGTCTTCATTTGCAGGGCATTTGGCCTTAGATAACCTTGTGCTCATTTACGACGCCAATAAAGTGACATTAGATGGTTTTCTGGCGGAGTCTTGTTCAGAAGATACCAAAATGAGATATCGCTCTTACGGCTGGGACGTTTACGATGTCGATGGATACGACTTTGAACAGATGAATCAGGTTTTTTTAGAGATCCGGGATCATCAAAAAAGACCGTGTCTTGTCATGATGCACACGATCATTGGGAAAGGATCTCCGAACAAAGCCGGCACGCATAAAGTTCACGGCAGTCCTTTAGGGGAAGAAGAAGTCGAAGCAACGAAAAAAGCTTTGGGGCTTCCTGAAGAAAACTTTTTTGTTGCCCCCGGAATTTATGATTTTTTCAAAGAAAAAATTGAAGACGGAGCCAAGCTTGAAGCAGCCTGGCAAGAGACGTTTAAAAAGTGGAGCGCAGAGAGTCCTGAACTCGCTAAAGATTTTAATAAAATGCTTCAGCATGAGCTTCCTGCTGATCTAGAGCAAAAACTAGCTGCTATCGAGATGAAATCTCCGCTTGCAAGTCGAACCTCTTCCCAGATCGTCTTAGATGTGCTTGGAAATACGCTTCCGCAGCTCTATGGAGGATCAGCAGATCTTTCAGGTTCTGACATGACCATGATGAAGAAATTTCCCCTCATTGCTGCTGGCCATTTCGAAGGGCGCAATATTAAATATGGCGTTCGTGAATTTGCAATGGCAGCGGCAGCCACTGGCCTTGCTCAGACTCAGATGATCACTCCGTATGTTGGAACATTTTTGACATTCTCTGACTATATGCGCAACGCTATTCGGCTCGCATCGCTATCTCATATCCAAGTAATCTACCAGTTTACGCATGATTCGATTTTCCTTGGAGAAGATGGACCGACCCACCAACCGATCGAACATCTAGCCGCTCTACGCGCCATTCCGAATCTTCATGTGATCCGTCCTGCTGATAATGCCGAAGTGAAAATGGCATGGCTTGCGGCTTTAAAATACCAAGGTCCAACAGCTCTGGTGCTTTCTAGACAGTCGTTGCCCGATGTTCCTGGAACGCAAATCTCGTATGCACAAGGAATGGCAAGAGGCGCTTACATCATCAAAAAAGAGAAAAAGCAGCCGGATTTTACTCTTTTTGCCACGGGCTCTGAAGTTTCTTTAGCATTTGATGTTGCAACTGCTTTAGAAAAGCGAGGTAAATCTGTCCGTGTTGTCTCGATGCCATGCTGGGAGCTTTTCTGGAAACAAGACGAAACCTATCGTAACTCCGTCGTCGGAGGCAATCTCGGTCAGCGTGTCAGTATCGAAGCAGCCGTTAGCTTTGGGTGGCATCAGTGGATCGGCCATGATGGCATTGCCATTAGTATTGAAACATTTGGAGAATCTGCTCCTCAAGCAGATCTTGCTGCAGAATTTGGTTTCACTGTTCATGCGATTTTAGCTAAGCTATTAACCTGAGTGTTGGGTTGCTTTCATGGAGTCTTGCCCCAGCTTTCGGGCGCTTTTTAAAGATTTTTCGGGCACTATAGGCACCTTTCGGCTATAAGTGCCCCGAAAAATTTTTAAAAATCACCTCGAAATCCGGGACAATCCTCTATAAAATCAACCCAAACTCAGGTTATTATCATGAACGACTTGCTCTTAAGAGCACTTAAATGTGAATCACTCCATCGGCCGCCGATCTGGCTCCACCGCCAGGCCGGCCGTTTTCTTCCAGAGTACCGCGCTATCCGCGCGGAGCATTCTTTCCGCGAGCTCATTGGAACTCCAGAGATTGCTGCTCAGATCACCAAGCTCCCCATCGATCTCCTTGGCATGGATGCGGCGATCTTATTTTCAGATATTTTAGTGATCGCTGAAGTTTTTGGTTTTGCCTTTGATTTTTCTGATGGGAAAGGAATTCGACTAAAGGAACCTGAGAAAGAGATTACGAGAGATGTTCAAGAGACACTTTCTTATGTTGCCAAGACCATCCAACTCTTGGATCTGAAAGTTCCTCTCATCGGATTTTGCGGAGGGCCTTACACCGTCTCCACATACATGAGAAGAACAACTCCTGAATGGCTCGAGAAAATCACTGCAGCAACCATTGAATATCTCCAGATGCAAATCAAAGCTGGTGTTGATGCGATCCAGATCTTTGATTCATGGGCAGGAAAATTAGAACCTTTGGATTTTCAGATGCTGGCGCTCCCTTACTTGAAGAAGATCGTTGATGCAATCAAACCTACAGGCATCCCTATCACACTTTTTTGCCGAGGATCGACACGGTATATCAAAGAGCTTGTCTCTCTAGAGCCGACAGCGCTGGCGTTTGATTGGGAAAGAGAGATGCATGAGCTAAGAAAGGAAGTTCCTGCACACATTGCGATTCAGGGAAATCTCGATCCTGAGATTCTGCAAGGGCCGCTAGATGCTTTGCAAGAAAAAACAAAATTCATCCTCGACTCGATGAAAGGAAAGAGGGGATTTATCTTCAACCTGGGGCATGGCATCGTCCCGCAAACTCCCGTTGACAACGTCCGCTGGCTTATTGACTTTGTCAAAGCTACCATTTAACAAGAGGAGGCATTGAGCAGAGGATCGCTTCGGGATTGCCTCCGGAGAGAAATCCAAATTTTGTTCCTCGATCGTAGAGGAGATTGAACTCGACGTAGTGCGCTCTAGTCTCGAGCTGTTTATCTTTATCAGTGCGGGTAAACGGTTGGTTGATACGGCGGCGATAGATGGGAAGAATCGCAGGAAGGAAACTATGAGCGATCGCTTTCCATAGGGTGAAATCTTTTTCAAAATCTCCCGTGTTCATATGATCAAAAAATAATCCTCCGACACCGCGCTCTTTTTGACGATGGGGAATAAAAAAATACTCTTTTGCAGATGCTGAGAGTTTCGGATAGAGCTCAGTGTCAAATTGATCAAGAGCTTCTTGAGCAGTATTGTGAAAGTGCTGGGTATCTTCCTCATACGGAAATCCCATCGGAGTCAAATCATACCCTCCTCCAAACCAATGCCCCTTTTCTGTTTCGATGTACCGGACATTCATATGGACGGTAGGTGCATGGGGATTATGTAGGTGAGTAATAAGGCTGACACCAGTGGCAAAAAAAGCGCCGCTCCCGTCATCCATGGGGAATTTTGGCCCTGCAATCCCTGACCAATTCACAGCGGCTTTTTCAAAGACTGAACCGCGAACTAAACTGATTTCACCGCCGCCGCCTGTTTTGTAGTCCCAGGCAGTTCTTTCAAATCGGGCATACGGCTCAAGGGTTTCAAAAGCAGAGATGATCTCCTCGCGGAGGTTTTTTAAGAATTGCACTATTTCTTCTTTCTGGCTCATAATTTCTAGCAGTATGCATAAAAAGAGAATATTAATCTTGGGCGGCGGTATTTCAGGACTGACACTGGCCTATTATTTAGCTAGACGGAAAGATCTTTTTGATATCCAGCTCATTGAGAAAAGCGAAAGGATAGGAGGTTGGATCGATTCTGATAATTCGACAGGATTTTTCTTTGAAAAAGGACCTAGAGTTTTCCGAGGATCGAAGTCAAAAGAATTCCTAGAGCTTGCTCGTGAAATCGGCATGGATAAGGAAATGATCCCGTGCAATCCCGATGCCAAGGCCCGTTTTGTGTGGCGCGAGGGCAGGCTCCGCAAGGCACCTATCCTTTCTTGGGGGCTGATTAAAGGCGTGTTGCGCGATCTCTATGTCAAACCCAAGGTTGAGGATGAATCGGTCTGGGATTTTGCCTGCAGACGTTTTAATGCCCAGGTGGCCCAAGATGTTTTTGATCCCATGGTCACTGGGATCTATGGCGGCAGTACAAGCGAAATATCGATGAAGCTGGGATTTCCTCTCTTCAAAGCGCTAGAAGAAAAGCATGGCTCAGTGATTAAAGGGCTTTTAAAAACGCCGCGTTTTAATGGACCTCGCATATTTAGTTTTCAACGCGGGATGAAGAGCTTTATCAAAAAATTAGAAGAGATGACACCGGTGCAATTCCATTATGGAGAGGAGGTCACTGCAATCGGGCAAAATACAGTGACAACTTCCAAAGGGACCTATGAGGCAGA
This sequence comes from Chlamydiota bacterium, assembly GCA_013286675.1. Lineage (GTDB taxonomy): Bacteria > Chlamydiota > Chlamydiia > Chlamydiales > Rhabdochlamydiaceae > PALSA-1444. The sequence goes on along the minus strand of JABDFE010000001.1, from coordinate 43,699 downwards.
TTTTATCTTCAGTGCGCTTCCGTCTCATATTATTGGAAGGTTATTGTTTCCTCAGCTTCTCCAAATTCCACTCCATGGAACGACGATGGTGCATGTCGGCTATCACAAAAATGTCCTGCATCGAGAAGGATTTGGCTATTTGGTTGCATCGAAAGAAAACGATGATGTGCTCGGTGTGGTTTTTGATTCGAATGCCTTTACGCAATTTAATCGCTCAGAGCATGAAACACGCCTGACAGTGATGCTAAAAAGAGATGATGTTTCTGATGCAGAAGCAAGAGATTTGGCTTTAAAAGGTTTAAAAAACCATCTAAAGATCAAAGACCATCCCGATGTCTCTTTAGTGCTCAGAGCGGCTAAGGTTTTTCCTCAGTTGAGATTGGGGCATGAAAAAATTCTGAACGACGTTGAAGCTGTCAGAAAAGAAAAATTCCCAAACTTAAGGCTCGTGGGTAATTACTTTTATGGGGTTGGAGTCAATGACTGCATTGCCAGGGCTAAATCAGTCTCAGACATTTTTTTAAGTGAAACAGTCAGCTGATCGAGATCATCCGGAGTATGGAGAGCTGTCATCGCGATGTAGAGGATATTTCCAACCGCTGGAGCTAAATAGATCTGATCCTCGGAAAGAAATTGTCTGACTTGGTTTGCCTCTTTGGCAGATTTAAATTCGAGAAGAGCCTTCGGAGATTTGAGCATTTTCGCTGGCATATCTTTCATGAGCTTTTGCAGCCACCGACAATTTTTAGCTAAGACTTCACGCTCTTGCTCCATTTCAGGGATAAAGCTAAAGGCGCTATCGAGAGCTCCAATTGCGGGAAAACTGAGGGGTTGGGATGCTTTTATTGAACTCAAGAGCTTTTTAGATCCTGCGATAAAGGCTCCACTGCATCCAGCGCCGTTAGAAAGAGATCCGGTGATGAGGTCAAAGCCAGATTGATGGGCTGCTGTTCCAAAACCATTTTCTCCTGTGATTCCGATCATAAAACTGTCATCCATGCAAAGAAGGGCGGGTTTCTTCTTAGGGATATCGTGTGTTTCAGTCGAGATAATGGTTGCTTTGAGATTTTTTAAGATTTCTTGAGCTTCATCCACTGAAGGAAATAAAATGGCGGCTTCTGTTCCAAGAAATTGAGCGAGTTTGCCTTCGAGTTGTTGCTGAGCAGCCGATCCTAGAGGAGAAACAGGGATGCCAACACCGTATTTAAGGGTGTATTTAATGGCTGCCTTTTTGACCTCTGGATGCTGGGCTAATCCTAAGAAATCACAAGAGGAAAAATCGAGGCATTTTTTGCCTTGATTTGTGACATATGGTCCATCCACCGGGGAAACAAAATCCATAACGACCTCTCAAAATAAGGAGATCAGTTTATGGAAAAATAATTATTTGTAAAGGAGAGGATGAAAGTTGGTGTTTAAATTGTCGCCAAATCCATAGCCCAACTTCTTTAAGAAGTGGAGATTGGGATCATTTTTCTCACAAACATAAAGAGCTTTTGCCGGAGCATAGGCGATCATGAGAAAACTGCATTTGGGTTCTTGGAAGAAAATCTCCCAAGGCATAATTAAGTTAGGTGCGATCAAAACCGCATTCTCTCTTTTTTTAGGCAGCATCGAAAGCGGATTAGATTCACCTGATAACCTGATTAAAACGGCTCCGACTAAAGGCTGGATGCAGCTTTTTTCCTGTAAGGTAGCGGTGTCTGCTTCTGGGTATCCCGGACGGAGTGTTGTTCGGAGAGCTTGATCAAAAGCCAAATATAAGGTGCTTTGCTGGAAAAGCTGAGCGGTGAGCTGAGCAAGTCCGCGATTGCAGATGAAATTCTCTAAGACAGGATCATCGCGCCAAAGATCTCTTCCTTCATGATAGAGCTGCTCAGCTGACTGTGTATCGATCAGCTGCTTAGCTCTTTTACCCAAAACTTGATCGACATGCGAGGAGACTTTTTCAATCTCTTCCAAAGTAAAGACATCTTCGAATTCGATGAATTTCTGTTTTTCTAAAACTTTTCTGTGATCTCCCGTTATTTTAAAGCGCATAATCTTTCCAGTGCTAACTCAGCTTGTGTTGTAAAAGTCGAAAGGCGAATGTAGCCTTCACCATGGTGACCGAACCCTCTTCCTGGAATCGAGATCAGATGGCATTTTTCTAGGATTTCATCAAAAAATTCCCAAGAGGTTTTTCCTGAAGGAACTTTCCACCAGATATAGGGAGCATCACTGCCTCCGACGCAAGAAAATCCTAGCTTATTTAACCCGGTGCTTAAGATCTTTCCTTGTTGTAGATATTGCTCAACTTGGATCTTGGTTTCTTTCAATCCTTGGGGAGAAAGAGAGGCTTCTGCTGCTCTTTGGATCGGATAAGAGACGCCGTTATATTTGATTGATTGTCTTTTGAGCCATAGTTTATTCATCTGACCGTTTTCGATTGCTTTTGGAACCACCGTATACGCACATCGCAAACCCGTAAATCCTGAAGATTTTGAAAAGCTTCTAAACTCAATGGCAACTTCTTTGGCTCCTTCGATTTCATAGATCGAACGTGGAACATCTGCAGAGGTGACAAAAGCTTCATACGCATTATCCAGCAAAATGATGGCGTTTTCTTTTCTGGCATAGTCTATCCAAGCTTTGAGCTGGACCCTTGTCATGGCAACGCCTGTTGGATTATTTGGCGAGCAGAGATAAATCACATCGAGGTGCTCTTCTGGCGGTATTGGGCAAAATCCATTTTTCTCGAGGCAGGGAAGAAGCACAACTTTAGAAAGACGTCCACCGATGATCGCGCTGTCTAAATAAGCCGGGTAAGTTGGATCGGGAATGCCGATTTTGCATTTGGAACTGAAAAGCTCTTGGATGTTCGTTGAATCGCCATTGGTTCCTTCGGAGATAAAAATTTCATCCGGGCTGATACTCAATCCTGCATAACTGACCTGGCAGATCGCCTCTTTTAAAAAAGAATACCCTTCGCTTGGGCCATATCCGCGCATGCCGGGCTTTGTGGTCATCTCTTGAGTCGCATCAAAGATCGCTTGAGCGACAGAGGGGACAAGCGGAAGAGCGATATCGCCGATGCCGAGATTAACAACGGAAAGATGGGGATGTTTTTCACGAGCCTCAGCGAGTTTTTTCTCGATGATCGGAAAGACATACTCCCTTTTTAGCTTTTTAAAATGCGTATTTAATTGTACCATTGAGATATCATCATATCCTATGAAAGATTTAAGTCCCCAGCTTTCTGAGGTGGAAGACCGCCTTGGATACCAATTTAAAAACAAAAAATTACTTGAACAGGCCTTCATCCATCGATCTTATTATAACGAGCACCGGGGGCAGACCCAAGAACATAATGAACGTCTTGAGTTTTTAGGAGACTCTGTCCTAGGTCTTTTGATCTCTGACTACCTCTACCATCACTTACCGACCCAAGCTGAAGGGGAGCTTTCTCGCTTAAGAGCCCACCTTGTCGAAGCGAGCAGCTGTGCAAAATTTTTATTCAAACTAGGACTTGGTCCCTTCGTCCTCCTTGGAAAAGGGGAGAGAATGAATGAAGGCCGCGGCCGTGAAACCATCCTTGCCGATCTTTTTGAAGCCCTTCTTGGTGCCATTTATCTCGATGGCGGCATCGCTGAAGTCAAAAGACTATTTTGGATGCATTTTGAAAAAGAAATACAAGCGATCTTAGAGCATCCTGCCCGCAACTGGAAAGCCGAGCTCCAAGATTATTCTCAAAAAAAATACCAAACCCCTCCTGTTTATAAAGTGATCAGTGAAACAGGCCCCGACCACAGCAAGATATTTCTTGTCGCTGCCTTTCTTAATGACGAAGAAGCAGGAAGAGGAACTGGATCTTCTAAAAAAGAGGCGGAACAAGCCGCCGCTCAAGATTCGATAGGAAAACTTGCGAATGGGTAAAACCAAATTTTTTTGGAACTGCCAGGAGTGCGGGCATCGGCAAAACAAGTGGGCCGGAAGCTGCTCAGCCTGCCAAAAGTGGAACACCTTTGTTCAAGAAACCGAAATCAAAACCGTCGAAAGATACACCGCTCCTTCTCAAACGCAACCTGTTCGTCTTGATCAAGTGCAAAGCCAAGAATCGAAACGTTATCCTACAGGGCTTTCTCAGTGCGACCGTCTTTTTGGTGGAGGGCTTGTCGTTGGATCGCTCAGTCTCATTGCAGGAGATCCCGGCATCGGTAAATCGACACTCATGCTTCATCTTGCCTTTAATTTAGCCGAGATTGGCCTCACTGTTCTCTATGTTTGCGGAGAAGAATCAGTCGATCAAACCGCGCTTCGAGCCAAACGTTTGAAAATTGTTTCACAAAGCCTCTATTTCTACAGCGAAACAAATTTCGAGCAGATCCAATCTCATGTTGAAAAACTGGGACCGCACGTCCTCATCATCGACTCTGTCCAAATCCTCTACAAAAGCGAAATTCCTTCTGCTCCAGGCTCTGTCACGCAAGTCAGAGAACTTGCCACGTCTTTCATGCACCTGGCAAAAAAGCTCAGCATTTCTACTTTTCTCATTGGGCATGTCACAAAATCAGGTGAGATTGCAGGTCCTCGTGTCTTAGAGCACATCGTCGACACAGTTCTTGAATTCGAAGGAGACCGCCAGCACGGCTATCGTATTCTACGAGCAGTGAAAAACCGTTTTGGACCGACGGATGATATCGTTCTTTTCCAAATGCAAAACGAAGGACTTAAAGAAGTCGAAAATCCTTCTCAAGCCTTCTTAGAAGAGCGCGTGAAAGAATCTCCCGGGTCTGTCATCGTTCCGACTGTCGAAGGCAGCCGTCCTTTGCTCGTCGAAATTCAAGCCCTTGTTGCCGCAACCGCTTTTGTCACGCCAGCTCGCCGCTCTACAGGAATTGATCCGAATCGTCTTGCGCTTCTCCTTGCTGTCTTAGAAAAACGGATGGGCTACACGCTTTACCGCAATGATGTCTATGTCGCTGTCACCGGCGGTATCAAAATCTTAGAGCCTGCCATCGATCTAGGTATTATCATGGCAATCGCCTCTTCTTTTGCCAACCGATCGATCGATTCTGACACCGCTGTCATCGGAGAAGTCGGCCTTGGAGGAGAAGTTCGCAGCGTCGGCCGCGTTGAACTGCGCTTGAAAGAAGCGATTCATATGGGATTCACACGGTGTGTGCTCCCAAAAAGAAACCTTAAAGGACTTTCGATCAAAGGTATTGCTTTGATCGGAGTCGAGCGAGTTGAAGATGCCATCCGCGAACTTCTTTGAAATCGCTGTTGGCGCCCGCGGATCAAAGCTTTCCCAAGCTCAGGTCTGGGAAGTCCACCAGGAACTTCTTAAGCACCATCCGCACGTCAAATTTAAGCCCACCTGGATCACAACAATGGGGGACAAAGACAAAAAAACATCTCTTCGCGATCTCGATAAAACCGATTTCTTCACTCGTGAAGTCGATCAATTGCAGCTCAAGGGAGAGTTCCGGATTTCGATCCATTCCGCTAAAGACCTTCCAGAACCTTTAGCCCCCGGCCTCAAAATCATCGCCCTTACGAAAGGCGTCGACCCTTCCGATGTTTTAATCTACAACCAAGAGCTTTCTCCAAATGCAATTATCGCAACTTCCTCGCATCGTCGGGAGCAAAATCTTCGGGAGTGGAAAAAAGGACTTCGTTTTGCTGACATCCGAGGAACAATTGAAGAAAGGCTTGCAATTCTAGATCGTGGAGAAGTCGATGGAGTCGTCATGGCAGAAGCTGCTCTGATCCGTTTAGGATTGATGAACCGAAAGCGCATGCCGATTCCTGGCGATACAGCGCCAATGCAAGGCCGGCTTGCAGTGATCGCTCTTTCCACTGACCATGAAATGCAGCAACTTTTCAGATGTTTAAATGTCTGAAAGGTTGCCTTCGGAAATTTTCCGCGCTACTTCAAGAAGCCATGTATAAACTGAATCTAAATAGGCCTGAAAATGGGTTTGCAAAGGAGGAGGTTTAAGGTTTAATTTCTGCAGATTTTTTTCCTGGGTTTGCAAGAGATTGCGGATTTCAACAACCTTCGTACTCTCCGAGCTATTTTCAGTGCGTTTGATGCACATGCGAAGCGACAATACAACTTCTAAAATTGCCCGCCATGAGGGAGCATAATCAGGAAGTGGACCTAATGCCCGGATGAGGTAATCGTTTTTAGCCAACCGATACCGCTGCTGGTTTCTAAGTGGAAACTTCTCAAAAAGTCCTGTGAGAGCAAACTCTTCGAGAATCTCAGCGAGATTTCTCTTCGAGTATCCTATTTCAGTCATGTCTGAAGCAGAGAAATCCCCTTTTGCGTGAGTGACGAAGAAGGTGACAAGATCTGCACGGGCTCCTGTGCCAAATAGAGAGCGAGCTCGAATATTGATCAAAGCAGGAGATTCAAGAGGACGTAAACAAGATTTACGACTGGCAGCAAATTTAAGGGGGGATGAATCTGTAAAAAGCGGCCAGTGCGTGTTAGCGACTGCATTCAGTGTGGCAGCATAGCTTGAAAAATGTTCTTCAATGGAGCTTCCAAAACTTTTTATGATTAACTTTAAACGGCTGATGGAAATGAAATGATGGTATTGCATGCACCAATCCAACGATTCATCGCGGAGACGGGGATCGATTTTGTCCATAGCAACAGTCAGCACGATGAGTTCTTCGAGCGTGATCAAACACCTTTGGTGTTTGCGTATAACTCCTGCTACCCCCAATTCTGTCCATAGACTCCAAGCAAGATCAAGAAGGAACTTGTCCAACTCTTTAAGAGGAGACATTGATAGTCTCCAGCACACGATTTATTTCTGCTTCAAAAGCTTCTGATACATCATGAGTGATGCACCAGCTTTTGGCTTTCTTAAGCTCATCAGCTGAAGGTTTTAAATGGATAAGATCAGCAAAATGTTTGCTCTCTGGTCCCTGATCAACACTTGCATAGAGTTTAAAGCAAATTTGGTCAAATCGATCAGCCAGGTGGATAGTCAGACCCTTGTAGCTACGCGTATGCATGCGATCCATAAAACCGAGAGGTAATCCCATTTCTAAAAGGGAGGCAGGGCCAATATTCAGCCAATCGGTGTCTAATTCGAGGGCTTTCCCAACTTCTTTTGCAGCCTGAATTAAGGCTTTCGGTAAGGGATTCGCTGAGACAAGTTGGCCTTTTTCTACGAGTGCCACCAGATCTAAATCACGAGTAGGTCGTTCGATCTGCCCGAGAAGAAGCAAACTCCCACCTCCAATTGCGACAATTTCATAATGATGATCCCGATCTGCCAATAATTGGCCGAGAATCTGCAAAGCTTCTTCTAAACTTAATAAGTTAATATCCATTTTTTTACTCCTTGGAACGAGAGATTAAAATGCTCGATTCGAGCGGTTAAAGTTCATGATATCCTATTATTGATTTACTTTGCAACCCATGCTAGATCCCTAAGGGGGGTTAAGTCTTAACTGATTTAGAGTCAATTGGTTCAATGTTTGCTTAAGATTTTTTGGATGCATTCATCACTCTGTTTGATTATATAAAAGGGATGAAGCTATACCTTGGAACAGATCCTGAAAATTGCGAGTTATACACAAGCAACTTGAAGAATCGGGAATTTGACAAGGAGGGTCCTCAGAATTGTTGTTCGGAGCGAGCGACCATTGTCGATAGACAAGGCGCGAGTGAGAGCAAAAATTATGAGACAAACCCGACGCAGTCAAAAATCGATGCTTCAAGTTGTTTGTGTATGAAAGATCTCGTCCATTATCCCATCATCAAAGCGATTCCTATGGAAATTCCTTCTCACATCTGGGAAGATTTTGCTGATTTCACCCATATTCTGATCACCAGCAAAAATGCAGCTCAGATCTTTTTATCTCAGCTCAAAGACAAAGCGTTATTGAAGGACAAGCAGATCATTGCTATCGGAAAAAGCACAGCCGCAAAGCTTGCTCAAGAAGGATTTGCTCCTCACCTGATTGCACAAGATGAATCACAAGAAGGGATCATTGAACTGCTGAAAACACAAGACCTTCACGATGCGTATATTTTTTATCCCAGATCTACGCTAGCTCGTAAAAAACTAGAAAACTATATGATCGGTAGGGGAGTCCGACATCAGATCTGCGATCTTTATGAAACTGTCTTTCAAAAACCGGAACCTTCTCCAGACTTTTCTAAGATCGATGAGATCATTTTCACTAGCCCTTCCACCGTCAAAGGTTTCATTGCCGCTTTCGGCTCAATCCCTTCCAATAAAAAGCTAACCTGCATTGGCCCTATCACCGAAGAAGAGCTGAGAGGTCATCTCTAAATTAGAAATTATCTCTGAACTATCTGTTACTGCAAATGCGAGTGAAACTCATCTAATTCTTCCAACTTATCGGAAGGGCTTATTAGCTGATTAGCATATAAAGTTGAAACAGAAATAAATTTATCTAAACCGCATTCAGGCATTTCAACATCAATAAGCTCGAGTTTTTCTTTTGCCCAAGTAAAACAACTATTAGCAATTTTGGTTATTTTTTTAACGTGCATGTGGATTAATAAAAGCTCCACTTTATAATCCCTGATTTGAAGTAGCTCTTTATCTTCGCGTGATTTGTCAATAAAATGTGAAGCAATGTCAAGAGGCACTAAAGCAGTAGATAATATGACGCTTCCTATATCCGGTAAAAAACATTCTCCAACTGGTAAACGTCCCGCAACTAATCTAATTTTATTACACATCCAATCATATGTTTGGGACATAAAAAATCTTCGCATGGGTATCAGGGAAAGGCTGGGATAAGAATTTATGTCAGAATCAACTTGATGACATATGAAATGAACATCATTTAGGCCCCATTTGGAGGAGAAAAGAGAACTGAAATCAAGAGAACTGAATTCTAATGGATTGTTGTGATATCGATTATTCCAGCAGGAAGTATAATGCATGTAAAGGGAATTAATTGCACGGTGTTGGTTGTCATGCAATTGACAAAGATCTACAAAATGCGCAGGGCTTTCCTCCTGCATTTTCAATAATTCTGGGTGATCGGTAGTAAAAAATTCCATTTCTTTTGTAAGCATTGAATTTTTACCAAAAAAGCTAAATGGAACAGGTTGTTTGTCTTCTGATTCTTTTATAATGCTTTGTATCATCAATTCAACTTTTTTTTCGCGACTTTAACCATGTATTTGTTTTGCTTCTATAAGCACTGATATCCAAGGTCTTTTCTGATAAGGGGATCATTCTTCCAGGCTGCACTTTCCCAGATTTGCTCCACCCAAACCAACAATTGGAGATTTCCTGAGGATTTCTCCATGTTTTTGGGCCTTGAAGGTGAGCAATCTGAAAAAATGGCCCTATGTCTTCTTTGATTCCTTCGAAGACTATTCTCGTATGAAAGGTTGTGATATAAGAATTAGTGTTGTCAACAACTAGAGTGACAGCCCACATTTTTTGATTCACTTCGATTTCTGAGTTAAATTTGCTCTTAATATTCATTTCAAAAACCAAACCTGTTTGAAGAGCAACTTCATCATTAGGGTTGTCTTTAAGGTTTGTTGAAGAATACGGTTGATTAGAAGAGTTATTTGTAAGAGGTTTAATGCTCATTTAATGTCCTTTGTCTAAGTTTTTCTGGGCGCTTTCCAAAGCGAAGGAGTTCCCGAATAATTTTTTATTGCTTGGAATATTCCAAAACAATCTGTGCTTATAGCTATCCCAGGCAAAGAAGCTTTCAAATAAGGTTCTGTGTCTGGGTATTTTCCAAAAGAATTTTTGTACTGATCGCGAGTGTAATATTCAGCAAAATTTGCATTGTAATACTCACCGATATCTCTTACGCAGGATAATCCTTTTTCTCTAAAATAAACAAACAGTCTTGTCCAAACCCATTTAGAAGATAATTTCTGCAAGCTTTCATTATCTAATGAGTTTATTCGATTAACTAATTCAATGCCTATTGATCGTTCTTCTAAATTAAATTCACGATTTTCTGTGACGAGTCTGTCTACACGTTCCATAAGATCGTCAATAGAATATGCTCCTAGATAAGAAGGAACAGCTATGTGACGAGTTCCCCAAAAAGAAATATCAGTAGTTGCTTGGTTTAAAAAGTCGAGCAAGTTTCTATATGTCTTGGGGCTTTCGTAAGGTGCGTCAAGGACATTTTTAATGTATAATGACATCATCAATCTCCGTCGGAAAACACATTATATATTCAACACCGATTGCTGAATATGTGTAAAATTAATTTAACGAGAGTTTTGAAAAGGTTAGGCATTTAAAAATGCTGACCCAAAAGGCTGTGAGTTCATAAATTTTTAATGGTCTCTTAAGCTATGGGTTTGTATGATCTAGGCAAAAAGGAGTTAACTCATGACCAAGTACGAATTGCCCCCAATGCCTTACGATTTTAGTGCTTTAGAACCTGTGATTTCAGGGCAGATCATGGAGCTCCACTATACGAAGCACCATCAGGCATACGTTAATAACCTCAATGCAGCCTTAGAAAAATACCATGCGGCTGAGCAGAAAAACGACATCGCCGAGATGATCGCTCTCGAATCAGCGATCAAATTCAATGGCGGAGGGCATGTCAACCACTCGATTTTCTGGACCAATCTAGCTCCTACAAGCAAGGGCGGGGGAGAGGCTCCTAAAGGAGAACTCGCGGCTGCTATCAATAAAAATTTTGGATCTATAGAAACATTAATTGAAAAATTGAGTGCTAAAGCAGTCGGAATTCAAGGTTCTGGGTGGGGCTGGCTGGGGTATGACAAATCCAAATCAGAACTTGTCATCGCGACTTGCTCAAATCAAGATCCTTTAAGCACACAAGGATATGTTCCACTCCTTGGAATCGATGTTTGGGAGCATGCCTATTATCTGCAATATAAGAATGTCCGTGCAGACTATGTAAAAAATATCTGGAAAATAGTTAATTGGCATAATGTAGAAGAAAGATTTTTAAAAGCCCGATAGGTAGAGATTTATTGCTTAATCTGATATACTTATAACAATTTTAACATAGGGCCACATGGGACTTTTTTCAAGACAGAAGCCTAAGATCAGCGTCCAAAGCTCAAAAAAGGACGGTTTTAGCGGATGGGTTAAATGCACCCAGTGCAACGAGATGATCCATGCCAATGAGCTGCAGGAAAATAAACACTGCTGTCCTAAGTGCGATCACCACTACCGTTTAACAGGTCTTCAGAGAGTCCAGCTATTGGCCGATAAAGATTCCTTTATCGAGATGTTTACTCAGTTTAAACCATCAGACCCTTTAAATTTCGTCGATACGGAAGCCTATAAAGACCGGATCAAAAAAGCTGAAAAATCAGGGCGCGATGAAGCGGCTATCGTTGGCAGCTGCGAGATTAACAACGTGACCGTTGCTCTTTGCGTATTAGATTTTAGCTTTATGGCAGGATCGATGGGTTCTGTTGTTGGTGAAAGACTCACTTCCATGATCGAGTATGCGATTGAACATTCTCTTCCTGTAGTGATTGTTTCAGCGTCTGGCGGTGCTAGAATGCAAGAATCGGTTCTCTCTCTCATGCAAATGGCCAAAACATCTGCAGCACTTGCAAAGCTCAGCGAAAAAGGTCTTCCTTATATTTCAGTTCTGACCAATCCTACCACAGGTGGAGTCACCGCTTCTTTTGCTTCTTTAGGAGATGTCATCATCGCAGAGCCTGATGCTCTGATTGGTTTTGCAGGACCTAGAGTTGTCGAACAAACCATCGGTCAAAAACTTCCTCCTAAAGCTCAAAAATCTGAATTCCTTGTTGAAAAAGGGATGGTAGATTGCATCGTTAAACGTCACGACCTCAAAGACAAGCTGAGTTCGTTGATCAGCTTCTTCGTTGGAAATAAGAGAAATTATTCGCTTTCCCTTGATGCAAAATCGATGGGCAAGCTTCCTCAGAAATTAAAGCAGCTTTTAGCTCTCTCTGAACAAGAACTCGTTTCCGAAACAATTAAGTAATTTGCTATACCTATCCTAAAAAGGATAGGCTATGTCAAAAAATATTCCCGTTCCCACGATTATTGCTGAAGGGGCTCATTTGCCTCTTTATGCCTCAGACCAAGCAGCCGGTGCAGATGTGCGCGCTCATTTGACCCAAGATGTGATTTTACAGCCGGGGGGGAGCGCTTTAATTCCGACAGGATTGAAATTTGCCATTCCGGAAGGATTTGAAATCCAAGTCCGGCCTAGAAGCGGCCTTGCCTTTAAAAATGGGATCACAGTTCTAAATTCACCTGGAACCATCGATTCTGACTATCGAGGGGAACTGGGCGTCATTCTTATTAATCATAGTCAGCAGCCGTTTACTGTTTCAGATGGGATGCGGATCGCTCAGATCGTCATCGCTCCCGTCCATCGGGCCGAGTTTCTACCTGAAGAAACCCTAGCTACGACAGCTCGAGGCGAGGGTGGTTTTGGACATACAGGAACCCATTAAGTAAATATTTTAATTAGTGTTAAGATATAATTAATTGGTTATAATAGCTGTCTATGACAGCTATAGAGAGCGCTACATCAAAAGTTTCTGTACCAGAAACCCCACTGATTTTTTCCTCGCAGTATCCTGCTATTGCGAGCAGATCGCTTTGGAATCCTCTAGCTCCAGTAGAAGGTGTCAGAGATTTAGTCGGGCGGGTCATTATTATTGCGACGGTCTTTTTATTGGGATATTTTTTAATCAAGACTCTTTTTTCCAGATGCTGGCGTGGAACTCAGCCTCCAAAAGGGACAAAACCTGAGGATCAGGACAAAGAAAATCTTAGGCGACTGATGCAGGCTCAATTAGCTAACCAAAAAAGTCTCGTGCATCTATGCGCGCCAATCAACAAAAAGGATGCTGTGCTTCATAAGCATGACCAAAAGATCTCCTTGCCCAAGGACAAGATTTTGGATCTTTGCGATGTAGAAAATCTACGAGAAGAAGAGTGTATCTATGCTGGAGATCTTACATTAGAAAAAGAAAGAATCAAGTTGCTGATCGAGTTGAAGAGTTCCAATACTCAGCGGTTAGTAGAGTATATTCGCCAGAAGAAATCAACGATTTATGCGATGGGAGCGCTTTTTGTTCTTCTGGGGATTAAACCAGCTTTAGCTATAGAGACAAAGCCAGAAGACGAATTGTTTTCCATTCTGAAAGATTTAGCTGATGAGTTCGGTTTTGGTTTTAGGGTAACTGAAGGTCCAGTCTATTTCGTCAACGAGAGCCCTTGTCCTTCTTTTGATCCTCGTGAATTTTTGAATCTTTCTCGTGAAGTCACGTTAACGCAAGCCGTCGCAGATTGTTTTTCTGCACAAGGTCAAAGGGATGCGGATCAATTCTTGTCTTATCTTTTAGGATTTGGGCCTTCATGGGAAACCTATGCGAATAATGCTAGGTATTTGTATGAAGAGAAAGACTCTGTTAGCTGCATCTTCAGTAAAAACCACTATTATGAGATTGGCAAGGTGCTAAATCAAGCTCTCTTCAAAAAAGAGGAAGTTCAGTCCGAAATCGAGAACTTGGGCTTTACCTTCCATACTCAGATTGCTTCACTGATAGAGAAAGGCCGTTGGGAAAAGAAAGAGTCATTGGCAGAAAAAAAGACAGTTCTTGAGCAAATGCTTTCTAAAACGGGTACGAACCAGATCCTTGATGGGCTGACAGCGCGGACTGATTACTTCAAAAAGAGCTACACTCTAAAAAAATGGGTCATGGAAACCTATTTTCCTGATCTTCTCTTATCATAAAAAATTTCTTAGATGCTAAAAATGGCTAGTTTTGGATAGACTTGCGAAAAGAAGGGTCTATTTTAAAAGGTAGACCCAAAAGGAATAGCCATGACTGTCGTCCAAGAAAGCTGGAACTTCAATGGTCGAAAAAGGGGATTCAAGGGACTTTTCGATCCTAAGAATCTTCTTCGATTCCTACGTCAATTTTTCAAAAAGGACGGGCCTATGTCCCTCACTGAATATTTAGATGATAGGTTGGTAGTCTTTTTAGACGTTCAGACTCAAGCGGACGCCATAGACTCTCTGATCGAAGCGCTCGATGTTGCGCATAAATTAAAAGACAAGCCAGCTTTTCATAAAGCTATATTGGACAGGGAAAAAATTGTCTCGACCGGGATTGGTCTGGGTGTTGCAATTCCCCATGCAAAACTCGGGGGATATGAAGAGTTTTTCATTGCCATTGGGATCCAAGGCGGCCGCGGTATCGAGTGGAATTCTCTCGATGGCTCACAAGTTCATTTGATTTTTATGATCGGGGGGCCTGATAATAGACAAACAGAGTATTTAAAAATTTTGTCTAGATTGACGATGGCCATTAAAGAACACGAACGTCGAAAAGCGCTATTAAAAGCGACATCGGCAAAACAAGTCATTGATCTATTCAAAGGATGTTAATCTATGGATTTGAAAATTAAAGATGTTGCTGAACTTCTCAATGTCTCCGAAACGACGGTTCGCCGTTGGTTAAAAGATGGGAAAATTCCTGCCTATCAACTCAACCACCAATACCGCTTTAGCCGAGGTGAGATCGAAGATTGGATGATGAAATGCAAGCTCAATTTAGGCAAAGACGGTTTTTCTCCTTTTGAAGAAAAACAGATCTATCCTGTTGTTGAAGAGCAGCCTCAACCGCAGCGTGGAGGAACACAACAATTTAGTCTCTACCGGGCGATGCATAAAGGGGGAGTTCTAGGCGGTATCCCCGCTAAAAATAAAATTCAATTGATCAAAACTGTGATGCAAAAAGCTGCACCCCGTTTAGGACTCGATGCCGATCTGATGTCAGAGCTTCTCATCGATAGAGAAGAACTCATGTCAACAGCTTTGAATTCAGGGATAGCCGTACCGCATCCTCGAGATATTGTTTTAGAACATCCAGGTTCTGATGCGATCATCACAGTGTTTCCAGAAAAGCCTATCGATTATGATGCTTTAGATGGTCAGCCTGTCCACACGCTCTTTTTCCTATTCTCGGCGTCCGACAAGACCCATCTGCATCTCCTCTCCAAGCTGGCACATCTAACAAGCCAGCCTGAATCTCTCGAATTCCTCGCAGTTAAGCCAAGCACCGATGCACTCTTGGCCTACATCAAGGAATGGGAAGCTAAAATCCGTCATCAAACCTAAAGTAGAGTTAAAATGAAAAAAGGACTATTTGCAAAAAAATCAATCGGCGGTCTTCTCAAGGAAGCAGCCGATAACAAACACGGTTTAAAAAGGACTTTGGGTCCCATGAACCTGATCGCTATGGGAATTGGCGCTATTATTGGAGCTGGACTGTTTATTATTACGGGAGATGTCGCAGCTCACTATTCCGGACCTGCCATCATCATTTCGTTTATTATCGCTGCCGTCATCTGTACGTTTGCAGCGCTTTGCTATGCTGAGTTCGCTTCTCTGATCCCTATCGCTGGATCAGCCTATACGTATGCCTTCGTAGCTATCGGGGAGTTCTTTGCCTGGATCATGGGGACCGCTCTGACGATCGAGTACATGTTTTCATTTTGTACGGTCTCGGCCGGATGGTCAGGCTATCTCAATAGCTTGTTGACCGATTTTGGTATACCTCTCTCAGCGGCATTTTCAAATTCTCCCTTTGTCTATACCCCTGAAACGGGTTGGGCAGCGACAGGAGCTTATTTCAACCTCCCTGCGATGGTGATCATTGCTCTGCTTGCTTGGCTCATCAGCCGAGGCATCCAAACAGCTGCTTTCTTGAACGATCTTCTTGTGATCATGAAGCTTGGCGTGATTGTCTTGTTCATCGGTTTTGGAATTGCTTATATCAAAGCTGAAAACCTCACCCCGTTTATTCCGACCAATCTCGGTGCTTTTGGCGAGTTTGGCTGGAGCGGTGTTCTCCGAGGATCAGGCATAGCCTTCTTTGCCTTCCTTGGCTTCGATGCTGTTGCAACACTAGCCCAAGAAGCTAAAAATCCCCAAAGGGATATGCCAGTCGGTATGATCGGATCGCTCGTGATCTGTACGATTGTCTACATTGCTTTTGCTTTCGTCATGACAGGTGTAACCCCCTATAGCACCTTGGGTGTTCCGGATCCCGTCGGGGTTGCGATTAATGCCTTCGGACCTAGCTTTGCCTGGCTCCGCTATATCGTTAAGTTTGCCATCTTAGCAGGACTCACTTCCGTGATTCTCGTCATGATGACTGGTCAAGCAAGAATTTTCTATACGATGGCTCACGATGGATTGGTTCCTGCTGTCTTTGGCAAAACCCATCCTGTCTACCGGACACCGTTCAATACAACCTGGATCTTGGCAGCCGTTGGTATGTTATTAGCAGGATTCTTCCCGCTCAATATCCTAGGACCGCTAACGTCTATGGGAGCGCTCTTTGTGTTCGGCATGGTCTGCTTTGGAGTGCTGGTCCTGAGATTTACTCAGCCAACACTGCATAGACCTTTCAAGACACCATTTACACCTTGGATTCCACTCGTTGGAACCCTAGCGTGTTTATTCCAAATGTTCTTGATGCCCGGCGTGACCTGGCTGCTCTTTATTTTCTTTATCGGACTCGGCTGTCTCTTCTACTTCGGATACGGAAGTAAGCATAGCAAACTGAGAAACGGTTAAGCTTTGCCAACTCGCGTTAGATCTCTAACGCGAGTTCTTTTTCTTTGGTAAAAAACCACAAATTATCGATTGCCAGAAAAGCAAGCGCTTAGCTATTCCACTTTGACTTCCCAATAACCCTTTTTATCGGATCCTATTCTTTGGAGGATTTTTCGAAATTTCAGTTGCTGAATATGTCTTCTTATTGTTGCTCGGCTTTTTTCTAAATTGATAGCAATGTTCTCATAGGAAAGTTTAGGATTTTTGACTATCAGCTTGAGAATCTGGATTTCAATCTCTGATAAGAGGTCATTTACAGGGTCATTTACAGGGTCATTTACAGGGTCATGTGAGTGCTGTTGCAGTAATTTTGAGACAGCGTTTTCAACGTCAACTCTTTGGATAATAGTTTTGAAAGTGCATCCATCACGATCATCGACAAATTGAATCTGAGGCCAACCCTCTAAAGCTCTTCGTATGCCACTGCCGAGCCCGCGGTAGGGTAGAATTCCTTTGGCAATAAAGGAGATTAGAATGGGGTTACGTGCAATCGAGGTTCCGGAGAGGATTTTCTCAACGGTCAGATGATTTGGAAGATGTCCAGGACTGATGATCTCAATCCGATCGGAAAAAACAAAAAGCCGAATAGAGGCCATGATATGATAATCACGATGGATGAGAGCATTGACTAAGAGCTCTTCAAAGACAAGAGAGGGGATTTCAGGGTCTCCTATACTGTTGACGCTTTTCTGGTTTTGCACTTTTCTGAGATTGCGCATGATAAAAGCAAGCGCTCCCTGAAAAACCTTGACGATCGGTCCTTCAAAATCTTCGCTATCGAGATAAGTGTTTGCAATTTTATGGCCCGCAAAAGAGATTGCCTTAATGATGAAAAGCGGTTTATGCAGTTGAGGCTCCTTTCCAAAAAGAAGAAGTCCAGCAAGGGTCAGTCGGTCTCCTTTTGCTAAATTCATGTTCTCAAGGAGTTGAAGTTGGGCAGGTATCGATTCAGGGAGGGCAGAATTGTAGAACTTCTTAAAAAAACCCGAAAATAGACCTAAATCTAAAGCTTCAATGCCAACACGTACGCGAGCTTCATCAGCGTACAAATCGCCATTTTCTTGGAATATACGGCGAAGCTCTTCTTTGGATTTAATGCGCCTTTTATCAGCTCCGCTTTTGAGCCAAATCACTCCATTTTGATCGAAATACGGTTTATCAGAACCCTCAGAAATTGTAAGTACGATCACAATACGGCGTGTTCCTACGGAAATATTTTCTGTCTGCACGATAATGGGGCTTCGAACATGTTGACTTGCTGCATTGCTAATCAGTTGATTAATTCTTTGTACATCGTCACTTGAAAGACCCTTCAAAATTTTTAGGTCGGTGACACCTATAAAAATTTGTCCGCCGCGGTAGTTTGAAAAGGCGACCATCTCTGCAGCAAGAGAATCTACATTGTGAATATCTTCCTTAAATTGATGAGAGCCATCTTCACCTCGGGAGACGATTTGACTCAGTTCTTGTAAATCCATGTTGAAATTGTAGATGTGGAAGGGTTTTATCCTCAAGCGCAGAAAACCCCGAGCATAAATGACCGGGTTTTTCTGCGCTTGAGGATAAACTAGCTAAAAATGATGTAAGCTTATATGTATGAATATATGGCGATAAATATGGATCTTTGATAAAATTGCCGCATGGACTTAGCGGTTTTTGAGTGGGATCCTAGAAAAAATGAAATAAACATAGCAAAACATGGGATCTCATTTTTTACTGCTCAGCAGGCATTTTTGGATCCGAAACGTATTATTGCCGAAGATCTTGAGCATTCAAAGACCGAAAAGCGCTACTATTGTTTTGGCAAGGTTGATGAAGCTGTGATAACGGTTCGTTTTACCTACAAAGGTCGGACAATACGCATTTTTGGTGCAGGTTATTGGAGAAAAGGGAGGAAAATTTATGAAAAAGCACAAAGTTAAGTATACAAAGGGACCTATTGGGAAAATTAAAATAGTCGATGATTTTTTACCCAAACCAAAAGACTTAGTTTTAAAAGAAGAGACAAAGAAAATCACCATATCTTTAACTAAGGCGAGCATTGATTTTTTTAAAAGCGAAGCTGCGAAATATCACACGAATTATCAGACAATGATTAGGGTGTTAATCGACAAATATACTTCACGTTATGTGTAAATGGGATATTAAAAAATGTTATCTAGGACTGATGAGGGCGCCGCCGAGGCAGATTTCGCCGTCGTAGAAGACGATGGCTTGGCGCGGGGTGATCGCGCGTTGAGGCAGAGGAAAGGAGACAAAGAGTTTGTCATCTTCGATTTTTTCAATGAGGCACTCTTGATCGACTTGGCGGTAACGGATTTTAGATGTGCAGTGGAAGGGAGCTTGTGGGGCGACTCCGCTGACCCAGCTGATTTCTGTTGCGGTTAGGGTTGTTTTATAGAGCGCGGGATGGTCATCGCCTTGTTCGACAAAGACGACGTTGCGGCTGATGTCTTTATCGACGACAAACCATGCCTCGCCTGGCCCTCCGATCTTAAGTCCCTTGCGTTGGCCGATGGTGAAGAAAGCGGCTCCTTGGTGGGTGCCGACAGCTTGGCCGGCAAGCGTTTCAAAACGGCCTTCTTGGTAGGGGATATATTCGCTGATAAAGTCTCGGAACTTTCTTTCACCGATGAAGCAGATACCAGTGCTATCTTTTTTCTCAGCAGTGGAAAGGCCATGTTCTTTGGCAATTTGGCGGACCTCTGTCTTTTTGAGATGTCCGATGGGGAAGAGGACTTTTTCTAAGATTTCTTTTTTGAGGGTGTAGAGGAAATAGGTTTGATCTTTGTCTTGGTCGACGCTCCTGAGAAGCTGGCCGTCTTGGGTTTGAGCATAATGGCCGGTTGCGAGATAGTCAGCTCCGAGCTCCATTGCTTTTTGAAAGAAGACTTTAAATTTGATTTCACGATTGCAGAGGATGTCGGGATTAGGGGTGTAGCCGAGTTTGAGTTCTCGGATAAAATGAGAAAAGACCGTGTCCATGTACTCCCCAGCAAAATTAATTGTATAGTAAGGAATGCCGATGGTGTTGCAGACGCGGACGACATCGTCGTAATCTTGAGAGGCTGTGCAGGTGCCGTCTTTATCTTCCCAATTTCGCATGAACAGCCCGATCACCTCATAGCCTTGCTGTTTGAGTAGGAGGGCAGAGACCGAAGAGTCGACTCCTCCGGACATCCCAATGACAACTTTTTTCTTTTTTTGCATGCCAATATTTTACCTGAAAAGGAGAAATTCTGATAGGATGAGGATATGGATGAAGGTTTGGTAAAAATTCCTTTAAAGGACGCTACTTTAACAGGGAATCTCGTGATCCCGAAGGATGCCACAGGCCTGGTGATTTTTGCGCATGGGAGCGGAAGCAGCCGGCTGAGTCGTCGTAACAAAGCTGTCGCACAGTATTTACGTGATGAGGGTGGTCTTGGGACGCTTCTCATCGATCTTCTGACGAAAGAGGAAGAAGCGCTCGATGATCAAACAAGAGAGTTGCGATTTAAAATTCCTTTTTTAGCTCAAAGACTTAGTCAGATCACCGATTGGGTGCGAAAAGAGCCTAAAACCAAAGACTTAAGTATTGGATATTTTGGAGCAAGTACGGGGGCTGCCGCAGCACTCGTAGCTGCAGCCGAAAGAAGAGACATCGATGCTGTGGTAAGCCGAGGAGGCAGGCCTGATCTCGCAGGAGAGTCGCTCGTTAAGGTCGTAGCGCCCACACTGCTGATTGTCGGAGGAGATGACCCAGAGGTTTTAGAACTCAATCAAGAGGCGCTCGATCTCATCAAAACAACAAAAGATTTGATGGTGATTCCGGGAGCAACTCATCTTTTTGAGGAGACTGGAGCTTTGGAAGACGTGGCAAATTTTGCAGAAAAATGGTTTTCTCGCTTCTTGTAATCTGATAAAATCATCTCCTCATGAAAAAAATAATGATTAGAATTGCTTTGTTTGCTGCTTGTTTTATCGGGCTTGGCTTTTTTTGCGAAAGTCAGACCAAGGGTTTTAGACTGCAAGAGATCTTAAGCGATATTCCGAATAATCCTGCGTGGGATGTCGATCCACTCTCGATAGAGCAGCAAAGAGAAGTGGTTGATAACTTAAGTCAAAAATTTCGGTATTTGGGGTCGGGCAATCAATCACATGCTTTCTTAGGAGAGGATGGAAAGACCGTCTTAAAATTTTTCCGGCATAACGATTTGAGTTTGATGAAGATTTTAAAGAAGTTCTCACCAGAAAAATGGCTCTGGCATCTCACAACGAAATTCGATCCAAGGGGAGTTTTTGATAGCTGCAGGCTGGCGTATGTCGATTTACAAGATCAAACGGCTATTTCTTACCTCCATATCAATAAAACTAGGAATCTATTCAAACCGGTTGTTTTAGTCGATCATAGTGGCGTTTCTCACACGGTAGAGCTCGATCAAATGGAGTTCATGGTTCAAGATTATTGTCAGCTGGCAACCGGAAGAATTGCTGCCCAGATGAAAAGCAAAGATGTGGAAGGAGCTAAGGCAACCATCCAAGCGCTTTTTGCTGCCATTGAAGACTGGAGCAAAAGGGGAGTGCATATTGAGAATCCGGCGCTGAAGAGAAATATTGGGTTCTGCGGAGATAAAGTGATTATGTTTGATGTTGGATCGCTCAGAAAAGATACTTCAGAGATGACGCCCGAGCAAATCAAACGAGAAGTCAAGCATGTGACTCGCGCTCTGGGCCGGTGGATTGGTAAGAAATATCCTGAGCTGCATTCTTGTTTTGAACAGGAGCTCGCAAAAGAAATTTAGGCTTTACGATATTCGAGGATATCGCCGGGCTGGCAGCTTAGAGCCTTGCAAATGGCCTCTAGGGTAGTGAAACGAAGAGCGCGGGCCTTTCCAGTCTTTAAGATCGATAAATTTTGTTCGGTGATGCCAATAGCTTCTGCTAGTGCTTTCGAACGTATTTTTTTTTTGGCGAGGACAATATCTAAATTTATCACGATGGGCATGTCTTTTCCGTCTATATTTCGTTTAGAAAAACAGCGGATAGGCACAAAAGACTCAAGAGTTGCCGCTACTCTTAATATCAATATTCTGTATCGAACTCTTCGAGTTTAAATGACCGTCTCTATTTATGATACAAATACCATTCAGGAACAATTCGAATGAGTTCACCCCATTTTCCGAAGCTCAATACCTCATTGAGCTCTAAGGGCTTCGGAAAGAAATTTATAGCGGTGTTCTTAAGAGATGTTTTTTCTCAAATGGTCTTAGAGTTTTCCTCGTAAATAAGGCGTCCCTCTTCCATGATGCGGGCGGCTAAAAAGGCAATCAATGCTAAAAATAATATTTTAATTTCATTGGGTCCATAGGCAAAAACCACGGCTCTTTGGCCTAGAGAATTGGGCAGGGATACAACATAGCTATGCAAAGCTACATAGAAAGGATTGACGATAAGACTAACAACAAGAACTAATCCAATCTGGCGGATATACTTGATCGTGTTAACGGAGAAAAAATCCAACTTTTCAAAGCGTATGAACAATCTGGTCATAATTAACATGGTAATCAGAAAAAAGAAATAAGGGATTAGATCTGTGAGGAAGCCTTCAAATTTTTGCCACGGAGAGAGCTCTTCAATAGAGAGATAAGGAGTGTCTGCGAATTTCACGATCCACTTGGTTTTTTCGAAATAAAAAATCCGGAAACCGTCGTGAATCCAATAAAAAGCATTTAAGAGAAGGCCTGCTATCATTCCAAGAATACAGCTGTATCTTAGAAGACGACTTAACTTACGAATCTTATAACTATTGTCCACATTTTCTCCTAAGGAATAGGAGCTTATCCACATCAAAAAGATAAGCTTTTCTCAGAGCACGAGAAATATGAATTATCTTTAAGCAATAACTTATTATCAAGAAACATTAATAATTCAACGAAAAATCAAGACTTTTTATCCGGCGCTGAAATCGCTAAATTGGGCTTTGCTTCCGGAGCTTGCACTTCTTGCTCGATGAAGACAATCTTATTGTCTTCAAGGGTTGCAAGGTAAGCGGCAGCTTTATCTGGATTGAGCAGAAGCTTTTCTGCCAGCGGATCTTCGAGGTAAGTCTCGATCACGCGGCGGATCGGCCGTGCGCCCAGGGTTGGATCGTATCCCTTATCAGCCAAGAAGTCTTTGGCTTTTTGGTCAAGATTAAGGATGATGTGCTTGCGAGCCAGACGCGCTCTGACCTTTTGCACTTCGAGATCGATGATCTGCGGAAGATGGTGCGCGCGATCAAGAGCTCTGAAGATCACGATGCCATCAAGGCGATTGAGGAATTCTGGTTTGAAGTGTTTCTTGATGGCGCCTTCGATCGCTTCTTGCATCTTTTTATAGTCCATGATCGCTTCTTGAGCGGCAAATCCAACTTCTGTCTGACGGCGGATTAAATCAGCGCCGAGGTTTGAAGTCATGATGATGATCGTATTGCGGAAGTCGATCTTACGTCCGAAGGAATCGGTGAGCCGCCCTTCTTCTAGAACTTGGAGCAGGAGGTTCATCACATCGGGATGAGCTTTTTCGATCTCATCAAAGAGCACGACGCAATAAGGTCTTTGTCGGACTTGCTCCGTGAGCTGACCACCTTCTTCATACCCGACATAGCCTGGAGGCGATCCTGTCATACGGCTGACAGCAAATTTTTCCATGTATTCTGACATGTCGACTTGGATGAGGGCGTCTTCACCGCCAAATAGGTTGATCGCAAGCTGTTTTGCGAGAAGTGTTTTACCAACGCCTGTCGGTCCTAAGAATAAGAAAGCTCCAATTGGACGGTTCGGATCTTTGATATCGGCACGGCTGCGGCGTATTGCTCTGCAAACAATGCTGACGGCATCGTCTTGACCGATCACATTTTTCTTGAGGATTTCTTCCATTTTCAGGACTTTGGCGGTTTCACCTTCCGTTAAACGGGTAAGTGGGATGCCGGTCTGTTTAGAGATAATGGCGGCAATCTCTTCTTCGTCGACGATGACTTGATGTTCTTCTTTCGAGCTTTCCCATTGAGAGACCATGGTTTGTAACTGTTCACGGAGAGTTTTCTCATTATCACGCAGTTTTGCAGCCTTTTCGTACTCTTGCTGAGAAATCGCATCTTCTTTAGCCAGCCTGACCTCTTCGATTTCAGCTTCGAATTTGGAAAGATTTTGAGGTTCATGCATGGAGGCAATACGGGCTTTTGCACCGGCTTCGTCCATGAGATCGATCGCCTTATCCGGCAGAAATCTTCCTGCGATGTAGCGATCGGAAAGCTTGACGGCATTTTCGATGGCAGCCTCGGTATATTTACAGTGGTGATGCTCTTCGTATTTGGCTTGCAAACCGTGGAGGATCTGGATGCTGTCGTCAATAGAGGGAGGAGCAACCAAGATCTTTTGGAAACGGCGCTCTAATGCTGCGTCTTTTTCAATTTTTTTGCGGTATTCGTCGATGGTTGTCGCACCAATACACTGGATCTCCCCGCGGGAAAGAGCGGGTTTTAAGATGTTGGAGGCGTCGATTGCGCCTTCAGCAGCACCAGCTCCGACAATGGTATGGAGTTCGTCGATAAAGAGGAGGATATTGCCGTTCTTTTTGATCTCGTCCATGACGGCTTTAATCCGCTCTTCGAACTGGCCGCGGTATTTCGTTCCGGCAATCATCAGGGTTAAATCGAGAGCAATCAGTTTTTTCTTCGCTAAATTGTCAGGGACTTCTCCGCGGACGATCGCTTGAGCAAGCCCTTCAACAATCGCAGTTTTTCCAACACCTGCCTCTCCAATAAGGACAGGGTTGTTTTTGCGGCGTCTGCAAAGAATGAGGATCAATCTTTCCACCTCTTCTTTACGGCCGATCACAGGATCGAGCTTTCCTTCTCTATAGAGTTCAGTCAAGTCGTGGCCGTAAGCTTTTAGAGCCGGCATCTTATCTGGGATTTGTCCTTTTTCTTGAGGTTTAGCAGGAGTGCCGCCAGGAGGAGGCGTCGCTGGACCGTTACCACCCATGCCCATCGGAGGAAGTTGGAGATTGAAGGTTTCGAGCTCTTTTAAGACTTCTCTACGGATGTCTTTTAAGCTGACATTGAGGTTCTCAAGGACTTGAGCTGCAACGCCATCCGTTTGTCTGAGAAGAGCTAAGAGAAGGTGTTCGGTGCCGACATAATTATGGTTAAGGCTTGCGGCTTCTTCATTGGCAAATTCGAAAACTTTTTTCACTTTAGCAGTGAGAGCTGGGTCGCCATAGACTTGGATTTCGGGACCAAAGCCGACGAGCCTTTCGACTTCTTGGCGTACAGTTTCATAGTCCAGGTTGAAATTTCTAAGGACATTGACAGCGATTCCTTGGCCGAGTTTAAGCAGTCCAAGGAGGACGTGTTCTGTCCCTAAGTAGTTGTGGTTCATACGCTGGGCTTCTTTTTTGGCCAGCTTGATGACTTGTTTTGCGCGATTGGTGAACTTGTCGAACATAACTACCTATGCCTTTTAAGGGCGTTTTAAGGGGCAACCCCGTTGATTATTGTAGGTGCTTTGTTCTTTTATTTGCAAATTTAGGGGTTGAATATCAAGAAAAATCTTTAACTTGAGGTAATTTGGGGTCTAAATAGTGCTCTGTAAACTTAATTTTTATTGAAGTTTCGGCGTCAAAGCCGCTGAAATCGACGATCACAAGTTGTGACGTATTGACTGAATACGTAATAACTTGTGAAGCCTGTTGGTCGTCAATTTGAGCGAGCTTTCACGCTAGAAATGACTGCAAAAATTAAGTTTATAGGGCACTCGCTCAAAAAAGTTGAGAAAAAAGGCTAAGGAGGGTTTAATAGTGCTTAACATATTAAGTTATGTCCTCTGGTAGCAGCGATAAGTTCGCTGGTTTCTTATCCCTTAAGTTGGGTTTTGGCTCTTGATTGAGGCAAGTTCGAAGGCTGGTCCTTCAGTAAATTACTTGCAATTAAGAGAGATAAACAAACCATGTTTAAGTCAAAAAATCTCAGAGACGCCTTCGATAAATCTAAAGAAACCCTTGAGGGTTTTACCCAAGATATCAGTCAAGTTTCAAAAGACATTAGACTATTGGAGTTAATCCTTAAAAATTACGCCTTGAATACTCCTTTCCATTTTCTCTTTGCTCATGAATTTAAAGCGGATCAGGATACAAGCTTGGAACATCATTTATATGAGTTTGTCTCTTGGGCAATCAATGAGAAACAGAAAAAATCGTCATTTCGCATTTTTTATAAAAAATGTGAAGCGCATCTTTTGCCTAATGCAAACAAATGTGAAGACGCCAATCAGATCCATTCTCTAGATAATTTGAAACTAGTTGAGAAGCGGCCGCTTGTTGAAACAACTGCGTCAACGCGGCTGAAAATCTATCCGCATTTACCTGCCTTCCTCGAAAAACTTGCTGAAGAGTTGTTAAAACACAAAGCCAAATTGGATTTCACAAAATTCAGGCAAAGCATTGATGAGTTCGAGAAAACAATGAAAACCAAGCCCGAACCTAATTGTTAATCGAATAATCACAATGTCTGATATCCAATTCGCGCAACTCACATTTGATGAACTTTCATTTTTAGTTAAACGTGCAGCTTTAAATGGAGAGCTGTCTCTTATATGCGAGATCCTCCAGTATAACAACTCCGAGGACCTTCGGGGACAGGCGGTTGCATATGCAGCTGAAGCAGGACATCTTGAGATCATTCAAGAACTATTAAAAAACGGCGCCACGATTTCTCAGGAGTATAGGGGACAAGCTGTGATCAACGCGGCATTGGAAGGCCACCACCATGTGATCCATGAACTGCTGAAAAACAAAGCTATGATCGCGCCTGATGCTTGGAAAGATGCGCTAAGGTGTGCAGTTGAACATGATCATCTCGATTGCGTGCATGAGCTTTCTGAAAACGTTCCTCTTGAAAGCCACTCTAAAATATCCAAGCGCAGGCCAAAATGACTTTCCCTGGTTAGATTTCAAGATCTTTTGCTTTTTCCACGACAATTAACTTTGCGAGTTCTTCATTTTGAAAACGTATGACAGCATGCCTACGACGATGAAACAGGAGTTCCTGTTCAAGAGGGGCCATCTGTTCTGAAAGTTCTTTGCAACGAACTGCCAGAGCTTTTATGTCAGCATCGTTTTCGTCTTTTCCATCATCTTTTAAAGCTGTTGACTTCTTCTTCACTACGCTTTCCCACTCTGTGCAGAGCTGTTGAGCTTTGACAAGCTTATCTTGCAAGTCATTTTCCACAACCCAGTCCTCATCCGCTGTTGCTAGGTTTGAATGGATAGGGTTTGGAACAGCCATCGGATCGTCATGATGAAAACCAACGATGGTTATATTGCTCAAATTTTCGTCCTCAGTTCTTTTCATGATTTCTCTCATCAAAATGGGGACTGCGGAGACGAAAGCAAAAATCATCACGGGTTTATTCAACGTTGCCAATTGCTTGAAAAGAGTAGTAAAACCTTGTTGAAGATCGATGTGTTCAGACCTGAGTTTATTGCCAAGTCTAAAATTTTTCTGCTGAAATCCAGTTGTACTTTCTAGAACTCGATATCGGGCATCTTCAGCATCTTCGACATTCGCTACATCTGGACACAAATGTCCATTTTTTGCTCCTTCAGGGAGCAATGTCTCAGGATGGCCGGCTCTCATCAAATAGTCAAAAACTAGAGCCGAGCGGTTCATTCCTTCATGGCACCAAGGTGAGCATACGGTATCGCAGTCGACAACTACGGGCTTGCCCTCTTGAGGGAAAAAGAATTTTCCTTTCCTAAAATCCCATTCTACAGCCAGGAGTCTAAAAGCCCCTCTGTCCAATTTTCGAGGATCATCATTATCCCACAATCGGATATGGCCATTGTTATCACAAGCTCGATCAAAAAAATTGGAAGCTTCATTGAGGGAATCAGTTGCTTCTTTGGAGTTAGGTGCTGCTGTACAAGGAATAGCATTAAGACTTCGAATATATTGGAACTCAGTCGATCTAAATTTATCTAATGATTTTATATCGGTGGGTTCACGATTTTTAGTGATGGGACCTGTTGTCGCTGTCCATCTCCAGTAGACGTGTAAAGCAATGCCGACAGCGATCAGAGGAAAAGCTACCCTTAAAATTTGTTGAGAGAGGGATTGATTAAAGAAATTTCTGTAAATATTCGCTGTGCATTGATGTAAGACTTTAGTAACCATAATATTCCTCACTTTTTTTGAAAAAAAATTTAACGCAAAACAGCTTATTATTCAAGTCGTTTGTGTATAAAAAGAACTCGCTGTAGAATGGTTCGGATGGCTTGGAATATTCTGGAGACAAAGGCGGCGCCTGCTGAAGAAAACATGCAGCTGGATGCCAAATTATTGGCAAATTTAGAGGGAGGGGAGCGGCCGATTCTTCATCTTTATGAGTGGGAGAAACAAAGCGCTACATTTGGATATTTTGTTAAGCCTGAAGACCTTTTGGATCTGGCAGAAGCTAAAAAGCGGGGATTGGACTTAGCGCGTCGTCCAACTGGCGGAGGAGTTGTCTTCCACTTGTGGGATTTGGCTTTTTCAGTCCTCGTGCCAGCAAAATCAAAGTTGTTTTCAACTAACACTTTAGATAATTATAATTTGATCAATCAGGTCGTTAAGGACGTTGTTAAAAAATTTATCGGCAGAGGCAATTGCAAAACTGCTGCGCCCCAGAAAATCGATGATTTTGACGCCAGTTTTCAGGGCCAGCAAGCTGGCCCGTGGCGCGCAGACGAAACCATGCCCGGATGGGCAGGCGAGGAAGCGCAGCGAAAAATGGCGACAAAAGGGCGATTTTATGGGGCGCAGCAGTTTTGCAATTGCCTCGATAAAGATGAGATAGGCCTGATACCGGATGATGCGCCATTTCAGGATCAGACATGTACCCATTTTTGCATGGCGCGGCCGACCAAGTATGATGTGATGCTGCAGGGCAAGAAAATCGCCGGAGCTGCCCAGCGCAAAACCAAAGACGGATTTTTACATCAGGGGACGATTGCGCTCCTTTGCCCTGATCTAGACTTATTAGGTGCTGTGCTTCCGTCTGTGGCGGTGAGAGAGGCGATGATGCAAACGACTTTTGCTCTGCTGTCGGATCCGAAAGAGTTGAAAGAAGGGCGCAGAGAGCTTTGTGAAAAATTAAAGAGTGAATTTATAAAATTATGAATCAAAAGACAGCGATCAATCCAAAACGACATGAAAATTATCCAGAGTGGTACCAAGAGGTGATGAAGGCTGCTGACCTTGCGGAGCATTCAGCTGTCCGCGGCTGCATGGTGATCAAACCGTGGGGATATTCGATCTGGGAGAACATGCAGAGGGTTCTCGATCACAAATTCAAAGAGACCGGCCACCAAAATGCTTACTTTCCGCTGTTTATTCCCTTAAGCTATCTGCAAAAAGAAGCCGAGCACGTCGAGGGTTTTGCTAAAGAATGCGCTGTTGTTACGCATCATCGATTAGAAACCAAAGACGGCAAGCTTGTTCCTGCTGGCCCTTTAGATGAACCGCTCATTGTTCGTCCAACTTCTGAAACAATTATCGGAGAGTCGTTCTCCAGATGGATCACATCGTACCGCGATCTTCCTCTTTTGCTCAATCAGTGGTGTAACGTTGTCCGCTGGGAGATGAGAACGAGGCTCTTTTTGAGAACGACAGAGTTCCTATGGCAAGAAGGTCATACAGCTCATGCGACAGCTGACGAAGCTTTAGAAGAGACAATGAGAATGCTGGGTGTCTATGAAGAGTTTGCAAGAAAAACACTTGCGATCCCTGTGATCCGAGGAGAAAAAACACCATCGGAGAGATTCCCAGGGGCTGTCTCTACTTACTCCATCGAAGGGATGATGCAAGATAGAAAAGCCCTTCAAATGGGAACTTCTCACTTCTTAGGGCAAAACTTTGCTAAGTCTTCTGAAATTAAGTTTCAAGATCAAAGTGGTGAAATGGCCTATGCTTGGACAACCTCTTGGGGTATGACAACGCGGATGATCGGAGCGTTAATCATGACCCATAGCGATGATGATGGGCTAGTGCTTCCTCCAAAGATTGCTTCTGCACATATCGTGATCATTCCGATTATCCATAAAGAGGAGTCGCGTGCGGAAGTGATGGGATGCTGCCACAGTTTAGCCGGAGAGCTGCGCCATGTGCTTTTTGATGGCAAGCCGTTAGTTGTGATCGTCGATGAGCGGGATATCCGCAGTGGAGAAAAAACCTGGGGCTGGATCAAGAAGGGCGTTCCTGTCCGGATCGAAGTCGGACCTCGTGATATCGCAGGTGATTCCTTCCCGGTTAGCCGCCGTGACAAGCCGCATAAAGAGACCTCGCCGCTTTCTCGCGGACATTTAGTTGCGCGCATCGGTGACATTTTGGAAGATATTCAAAACAGCCTGTACCAAAAAGCACTCGCCTATCGTCAGGCGCACACCAAAAAGATCGACAGGAAAGAAGATTTCTACGCTTACTTTACACCAGCCAATAAAGATCAGCCAGAAATCCATGGCGGCTTTGCTTTGGCTCATTGGTGTGGAGATCCTGCAGTAGAAGAACAAATTAAAAACGATTTAAGCGTGACGATCCGCTGCATCCCCATCGATGGCGAGGCCGAAGAAGGCATTTGTCCTTTCACAGGCAAAAAAAGCGCCGAGCGTGTAATCTATGCAAAATCGTATTAATATAGGCTTTTTATGATGAGTTTCCTGCGAAAGCATCAAAAGAAAATGTTGATCATCGTCACGGTGATGATCATTGCTTCGTTTACTTTTTTTGGCACTGCTTCGACATTAAACAGCAGGGATATTCCTGATAAAAAAGTTGCTGCTACCTTTGATGGATCTCCGATCCTGGAGCGGGAGCTACAGGCCATGATCCGGTTTATGGCCATGGGTTCGCATGAAATGCTCAAAGACGACCTAATGGCAACGGGACTGACAACGATTTTAGCTGAACGGTATTTTGATGAACTCAAAGGCGAATTTGAAGAAAAACTCGAAAAGGCAAGACGATTTACTCCCTATGCCCATCCTCAGGCTCCTTTTTTAAGCGCCCAGCAGGCTTGGAACATCTATGCTCCACAAATTCCGTACCACCTTGCGGCTGTGCAAACAGGGGATATTTCTCCGAAAACATTTGCTGCCTATTCCGATCTTTATATCGACCAAGTTGCTTTTCCTCCTGAACTCTTGCGGCGTATACTGCTCATGCAGCAACAACACTTTACTTGGATTTCTCCAGATAGGGAGCTTTACGATCCTCGGCATTTAGCTTTATTTGGTCATCACTCTTTTGAAGAGTGGTTCGGACCTAAGTTTACAGAAGTGCTCGGCAAGTTTCTTTTTAATGCTGCGGCAATCGCTGAAAAGAAGGGATATAAAGTCTCTACCAATGAAGCACGTGCGAATCTTCTTCAAACCTGTCTCCAGACACTGAAGGCATCCAACGATCAAGCAACATTTGCTGATGCGAGCGAGCTTTTAAGGCAGCACATTCAAATGGCGGGCATTGATGAGTCTTTGGCGGTAAAGGTTTGGAGAAAGGTCATGCTGGTGCACCGTCTTTTCAACGAAGTTGGACAAGGAATTTTTGTCGATCCGATCAGCTACCAGCAGTTTGCTGCTTTTGCAGAAGAGAGTGCGACTGTCGAAGTCTATCAGCTCCCAGATGTTTTAAGGCTTAGAGATTTCAGAGCTCTCCTGAAGCTCCAATACTACATCGAAGCCGTCTCTCCTAAATCGAAGAAGCTTGCTGATCTTCCGTGTCAATTTTTATCTCCAGAAGAAGTCGAGAAAAAAGTTCCGCAGCTCGTTGTTAGCCGCTATGAACTCGATGTTGCCAAAGTAACCAAAGAAGAAATTGGCAGTAGGCTCACTCTGAAAGAGACGTGGGACTTTGAGGTCAGTGACGCAGGCTGGAACCAACTGATAACAGAATATCCTATCTTAGGCAGAACTTTAGGTGAAACTCACGCTCAGCGGCATTTAGCTTTAGATGCTCTTGAACCTAACGTGCGCCTGAAGATCGATCGTTTTGCTAGGGGCTGTTTAGTCGATCAACATCCAGAGTGGATCGAAGAAGCTCTTTTAAAATCTACCAGTCAAAAACAGCAGATTGCACTCCGCTCCCGTGGTCATGTTGCGCCTTTTGATGAGATTGAAGATACGACAGAGCTGCGCGCCTATTTGGAAAAAGCACAAATTGGAGAGTCAGGGCCTTTCTTCACGCCGAATGGACAGACCTATTACCGCATTGTTGTCTGGAATAAACCAGAGTCAAAAGAAGTCATGACGCTCCAGGAAGCTTTAGAAGGCGATTGGATAGGCCAGCTTCTCGATGACAAACTGCAAGCTGCCTATTCCGATGTCAGGAAGAATAATCCTGGGACTTTCAAGCTGGACAACGGAGCTTGGAAGCCTTTCTCAGATGTGCGTGACCGTGTTGGTGCTTTAGTCTATGCAGATCTTCTTGCACAGATCTCCGATGAAGAGCTCTCTTTAGATCAGTATCCGGCTCACCGATTTGCCCTATGGATGCAAAATGCTAAGAAAACCATCAAGACAAAAGGAAAAGAATCTCCCTTCTTGAAAACGACAGGCCAACCGCTTTACGATCAGTGGATGCTCTTGCAACAGATCAAAGACATTAAACGGAGCGATTCTACGACTCTTTCGAAAACTGAGATGTTTAAAGCAGGGGAAGGAAAATGGTCGAAAGTTTCCACTCCCCAAAATGGAGATGTTGCTTTTTACAAGCTAGTTAAAAAAGGTGTGACTGAGGCTGCAGTGCGAGAAAAAGTCATTGAAGGACAGAAACTACTTGGGATGGATGCCAAACGTACGATGATGCATCAGATTCTTTCACAAATGGATCAGCATGATTCTCGGTGAAAAGTTTCCCCCTATAGCGCCGATTCATTTTTTCCGGATCAGTACGGATATCAAGTATGGGAAAGAAATCACACGGAAGCTGTTTGGCAAAGGATATCAGCTCCCTGATACGTCCTCGTTTCTAGGAGAGGAGCATTTTGCTGATGTCGGAGCTAGTTGGCATGAAGGAGGACTCGAAGTGCAGGTCCAAGTCCATCAAAAATTCGAAGGGGCTTCTTATCCTAAATTCGATGAGGGAGATGCCATTGAACTTTTTATCGACACGCGCGATCTAAAAGAAGCAGGATTTCCACATAAGTTTTGCCACCATTTTCTTATCCTTCCTCAAGAGGTTCAAGGTGTTCGTGCTTTAGAGCTCACACGTTTCCGGAATGAAGATAGCCATCCTCTCTGTGAGCCAGAATTGATCCATGTCGAGGCTGAGATGACCACCAAAGCCTATACTCTCAAGATCAGCTTGCCAGCCGAGATTCTCCATGGCTTTGATCCGAAAGCTTTTGATAAAATGGGTTTTACGTATTGCATTCATCGGCCTAAAAAAGAGTCGCAACATTTTGCTGTGTCATCGAAGTTGGTTCAAGTTGCACAGCATCCGTCTCTTTGGGCAACGTGTAAACTAGGGAGATGATGATGTATTTCACAGATTCGCATGAATGGATAAAAGTCGAAGATGGTCTTGGCACTGTAGGTGTCACGACACATGCTAAAAATGAACTGGGAGAGATTGTTTATATTCAACTTCCTGAAATCGGCAGGCAAGTTAAAGCAGGTGAAGAAGTTGTAATCTTAGAATCAACGAAAGCCGCTGCCGACATCTATGCACCAGTCTCAGGAGAGATCGTAGCGGTTAATAATGCATCTCCTGAGCTTTTGAATCAATCTCCTGAAGAGTTCGGCTGGCTTTTTAAGATCAGGCTTTCTAATCCTGAAGAGCTACGAGCGCTGATGAATAGATCTTCCTACCAACAACTGGTTGATTCGTGAAGAAGTTTGTTCTCGGATTTTTTATTCTCACCGTTCTTTTTTTCTCTTTCCGTCATTTTCTAGTTGGGGCAGCCCTCGAATTTTCAATCAAGCGGCTAACTGGGCATACTGTCAAGTATCAGAGCCGCACTTGTAAAGACGGCACATTTTTTTATGACGGTTTTTTTCTTGGTAAGCAAGTTATTGCACAAAAAGCTTCATTCGATGTTGACGTTCATCTATTTCCGCTTTCAATCGATGCGGCTGTCCATTTAGAGTATCCAACGATCCATTTCTATAATTCAGAGGCTAATTTAGCTTTTTTACTTCCTTCCAAATTCTGGACGGTCAAGCTCGATGTACAGAAGGGAACTTTTCTTTGGGGTGAAAAAAATCTCTGTCTTTTTGAGTTTGCCAGCGGAAAAGGAAAAGAAGAGATTGGAAAACTCTCCATCTTTCAAGAAGAAGGCGCTCCTTTATTTACTTGCGGTTTTAACTTTCGAGCAGGAAGCCTGGCTGCTGACTTTAAAATGGATGAGGCTCCGTTAGAAAAAACACTACCGCTTGCTTCACTTTTTTATCCGCTGCCATCTTGGAAGGTGGTTGAAGGCACAGCGTCTGCTGTCATCCAAGGAAGCATCGATATCGATCAAGTCGCTTTTTTACAAGGACGGCTTTCTCTGCAAGATGTCCGGTTAGAGTCGGACGATTTGATCTTTGCAGCTGACAAAGCCGCCAGCACCATCGATTTTCAAGGAGAAATCGAAAATCTATTCTTAGATACTGATTTTACTGGAATTGATCTCTTCTGGAAGGATCTTGAAGTGGTCCGTGGACAAGGATCGATCGTCTTTAAGCCTAAAGAGACTCCAGTCTTTGAAGCGCATGCTGCTGTTCATATTGGAGAGTTAGAAGGGCGAGCAGATCTCGTTGGAAAAGGAGAAATCCAAGAAAACCACTCTTTATGGCTAGAAGCAGTGCTCGACTATGTTACGGCTAATAATCCTTTAAGGGTTGAGCTTTCATGGGTCGATGATGGAAAAGCTCAAGTGCTCCAAACGCAAATCCATAATCTTGGCAAAGAAATTTTGAGCCTTTTCCCTTGGAAGATCACGCAGGGGAGTCTGAGTGGTCAAGCGACGGCCTATGCGAAGCAAGGAATTTTCCACCACCTTCAGCTTGACAACATTAAAATTCATGAGCTCGCTATCGATAACTTTTCTATTCAAGAGACAGAAGCTAAGGGATCTTACAATTTACTGACGGAAGATATCGAAGAGCTTTTAGTAGAGGCCCATGATGCACAAGGCCAGATCCAAGGATGGAAAATTTCCTCGACTGAAGCTACCGTCTCCATCCAGAATAATATTTTTCAGCCAAGTTCAGCTTTTGGAAAATTTGAGGGTGCTGCATTTGCTCTTCAACTCCAGGGACCTCTTGATACCTTCCACGCTTCTGCAAAGTTTTCAGCCGGCGCTTCCGAATGGATGAAGCTTTCCCAGAATTTTCAGGAGCCGCCCGTTTCGTTAAATCTTGTTTTTGACCGGAAGCAGCAGGAGCTTCAAATCGTCGGGACCCTTGAGTGTTTAGAAGATATTGTCCAGATTAATGCCCAGACCAATCTCTCAAAAGCTGATTTAAAAGGTGTCTTTCAAACCCCTCGTATCCAATCGTCTTTCTATAGACCGTTCCTGAAAAACCTTACTCCGACTCTAGCGATGCAAGGAGATCTTGCTCTTCGGGGGCAGTTTACTGAAAAAACCATCGATATCTTGGCTATTGGAGAAGATGTCATCGTTTCATCGCCTGAATTTCAACTCTCTATTCTAGGTCAAAGTCGAGAACTTCTCTATCATTTCGATTTTCTTGAGAAAAAGGGAATTGGGAAAGGCAAACTCTCTCCTATTCTCTGGAGCACTCCTCAACTGGCTCAAGAGATCTCGATCACAAGCGGAGATTTCACTTTTGACAACTCAGCTCTTTCTTGTAAGTCTTTCGTAGGGCAGATCGGCAGCATAGATGTCCAAGGAAACTTATCGGCTAGCTGGGAAGACAAGCTTGAAGCGAGTTTCTTATCTCAAAAGCTCGAAGGATCGATTGAGGATCTGAGGGCCTTTCATAAATTCCCGGTCCCATTAAAAGGTCGCTTTACTTGTCCTCCCGAAGGAGTGCAAATTCATTATGCCAATGGAAAATACAATTACCGCTTCAACACGCTTTTTGAAGACGTCGAAGGAGCGGTGTCTTCAAAACTCTACGTTCAAAAAGGCGCCTTTGGACTTGCCTATGATTCTTTAGAGAATCAACTTGTCTTGCAGAACATCGAAGCAGCAGTTTTGGACGACCTTACTTTCTTTGCTCAGGAGATTCGCTGCAAAAATGGGGTGTGGGATTTTGATGCTGCACTGGAAAATGACAAAGTCCTATTATCTTGCCAAGGAAAAGCCGTAGAAACTTCTCAAGGATATCAAGTGACGCTCCAAGAAGCAAAGGCTTCCGAATGTTATTTGAAAAGCCCTCTGACATTCCATTGGTCTCCTTCTTCTCAATTTGAAGAGGTGCGTGGGCTTGTCTACATCGATACCAGAAATCTCATGGAGCAACTCGAGCTCTTAGATCGGCTCGGATTATACACTGCTACTCCAGGTGTTAAAGAGATTCTAGGGCAAATTCACGGAAGCCTAACGCTGAAACTGATCACCGACGCCGAGCAGTCAGAATACGAAGTCCAAGGCTCTTTGGTCCAGTATGCTGCTACCTTGTTTGATACTGTTGAAGCTCATCTTGTGCGTCAAGGAAATGAGTGGGCGTTGAAGCGCTGTATTTTTGATGATGTTCAAATCAAAGCAGTGGCGTCTTCCCAAAGTGATAAGTGGGTGGTCTCTTCTTGTGATATCGATTGGAAAGATTGTAAAATCCATACCGCCGGAATCTACGAAAAAGAAAGATTCGATTTCAAAGTGGATGGACAGCTTAAGTCCCGCTTTTCTCTGAAAGGAAATGGGATTTTCTTCTCCAAGAATCCAAACTTCCAAAACCTCTCGCTTAAAGTCTTTGATTTGACAGAGCAAGTAGGTTCAATCGTCTGTGATAAGCTCGCCTACAACAACGGCAAATGGGAATCTCCTGCGTCAGACCTGACGTTTCTTTCCAAAGAACTACCTTTCTGTGCGAAATTACAACTGAGCATCGACTCTAAGAGAGCAACTTTCCAAGGGATTGCCTCGCAAGGAGAATATAAACTTGGGAAAGGCTCTCTGAAGATCAACCAAATTTACGGACTCTATGAAGCGCCTTACTTAAATCTCAAATGCACAGCGACTCTTGATCATGAACCTCTTCAATGCGTTGCCAAGTTAGATCAGAAATTTAATGGAGGACTCAACATCCAACATGGCAATGAAGTCCTCAAACTCGCTCTTTTGGATCTGACAACCTGCCAAAGAGCCGAAGGGGAATTTTTTGGCCTCAATGTCAACCTCCAGCGGCAGGCTCAAGGCTATCAAGGAACTGTCATTTTCAAAGAGACTTCAAAAATCTCTGACTGGACGGGCATTGATAGCTTAAAAGATCTCTCTGGTCTGCAGTTGACAGGCCTGTTCACCAAAGAGACATTCAAAGGAGAGCTCAAAGGTCAAGAGGCACGTCTTAAAGATTATCTCGTACAAGAGCTTCATGCTTCTGTCGATTATTCACCGACGCGTTTCAAATTAAAAAATCTGACCTTCCAAGATTCTGCTGGCTCTTTAACCATTAAAGAATGCAATGGGCTGCTGTCCGCAGGCAAGTGGAATGTCACTATTCCACTGATTAAGGGGCAAGAGATCAAACCCAGTGCTATCCGCAAGATAGGAGCCCCTCAAAAAGAGATTAAACCGCTTCTAGTGCGTTATTTTGTAATGACTGATGTCCTAGGGCAGCTCGGAGACCTAAACTCATTTAGAGGGCTTGGAAAGTTTAATTTCACCCAGCGTGTTAAAAAAGAGCCTTCGATTTTTGATATTCCTTTAGCGCTTCTCAAGGATTTGGGACTCGATCTCGATATGTTCTCTCCTGTGATGGGAGAAGTCGAGCTCCAGCTCAAAGACAGCAAACTCTTTTTCACCAACTTGCAAAATGCCTTCAGTGAAGGAAGCCGCTCTGAATTTTATTTAGCCTCAGAGCCTTCCTATATCGATCTGAATGGAGGACTCTCTCTGAATCTTCGCATGCATCAAAATGTCGCTTTAAAATTTGCTCAGCCGTTTATGATTGCTGTCCGTGGAACATGGGAAAAGCCAAAATACTCTCTCCAATAGTTTGCAATATTTATTCAAATAAATAATACTTTCTTGAAGCTCGGCTAAACCTAAGGTGGTAAAGAATGAGATTCAGATACGCTTTTTGTCTTTTGATGTTGTCGATGACAACTCTTTCTGCACAGTGGAAACAATGTGCCCCAGAACCTGAGGGAGTCACAAGGCAGCCGTGTCAAGTGATCACTCCTCCGCAAGCTCCTCAAGTTTCCAGTGGCACCAACGTTTTTTTCACCGCAGACTTTATTTATTGGAGAGCGGGAGCGGATAATCTTCAGTATGCAGCCAGCGGCATCGCCATTGTGGGAAGTGATGGAGTCTCGCCTGTTCCTCCTCCAACCCGTGGACAATCCAAGAGTCCAGGATTTGACTTCGAGCCTGGATTTAAGTTGGGAGCAGGAGTTAGGTTTGCTCATGATGGCTTTGATCTTTATGCGAACTACACATGGCTCAATCCCGCTAAGGTCTCATCAACGCAGAAACGCCCAACCGGAGATATGGTTGGCCCTGCAGATCCTTATTATGGAGCGCCGAAACTTTCCAAAGTCAGAGACCATTTTAAACAAAGCTTCAACGTTCTTGATCTGGAATTGGGAAGAAATTTCTTCTTAAGCAAGTTTCTGACCTTAAGACCCTATTTTGGATTTAAATTTTCGTGGATCAACCAACATATATCGAATGTGCTCACCGTTTTTAATAATGACACCAATGGTCTAGGTGTAAACAGTTCAATCATCATTGGGGGCAATACCATCACGCAGCTGTTTCAAAAGCAGAATATAAAATCCTGGGGAGTGGGGCTTCGGGGCGGAATTACTCCTACTTGGTACTTTATGGAAAATTTTGGTCTCTATGGAAACATTGCGCTTTCCGGCATGTGGACCTATTACAAAAATGTCGCACGAACCTCCTTTAAGGGATTTTCTGTCAATCCTCCACCAGGGAACTTTTCTGGTGTGACGGCAAATATTGGACGCTCATTTCAGACGATCACGCCTGTGGTAGAGCTAGGTCTTGGTCTGACTTATTTGATCTTTTTCCATCACGATGCTCGTGCCCTTACTTTCTCTGCGGGTTGGGAAGAACAAATGTGGATCGGTTTCAATGGAAGCATTCCAGGAGGAAACATGACGCTTCAGGGTCTTACTTTTAAAACGAAATACGAATTTTAATCCATAGGAGCATCTCATGTCTAAAGGGTATTTAGCTTTTGTCTTAGGGCTTGCTTTGGTTTCAGGGCTTCATGCACAACCTGAAGGTTTTCACTTGGTTGAGGGAGATGCCTCAGCTCCTTTTGAGGACTCAGCAGGCTGCCTAGTCGTCAAAGTCGGCAAGCATGCGATCATCCACTGGGACAGCTTCTCGATCAATGAAAACGAGACTTTCCGATTTGAGCAGGAGGATTCTGAATCCTCGGTCATCAATTTCGCAGAGGAAGAGTCCATGAGTGCCATTCTTGGAAATCTTCAATCCAATGGCAAAGTCTACCTTGCGCATCCCAGCGTAATTTTCGTCGGTTCTGAAGCCATTTTAACAGCTCCCAATATCTTTCTAGTGTCAGAGCTGGGGAAAACCGAAGTGAGCGGCCACCTTACAGCAAATACTCCAACGGGACAGGGAGGCAAGATTCATATTCTGGGGCAAGAGATATTGATCGAAAAAACCGCCGTCATCGATGCTTCTGGAGCTATAGGAGAAGGAGAGGTTCTGATCGGTGGAAGCTTCCAAGGAGAGAACAGATCGATTCCCCATTCTAAACAAACGATTGTCCAATCAGGCGCTCAAATTTCTGTCGATGCTCATGAATTTGGCAATGGAGGCCGCGCTATTATCTGGTCGGATGAAAATACTCTCTTTTATGGTCATATCAATGCCAGAGGTGGAATGGAAGGAGGCAATGGCGGGTTAGTAGAAGTATCCGGAAAAAACCAGCTAGGATTTAATGGAACCGTCTCAACAGAGGCCCCAAAAGGTCAAACAGGCCAGCTACTCATGGATCCACAATTTGTCTTTTTTGGAGTAGGTTCTCCATTCACCAATCTTCCTCCTAACGTATCTTTTACAAATCAACCTAATGGTTTATTTTATATAGATATCAATAGTCTCATGGGTAACCTCTCTACATCTGATGTCAGCATTCAGGCAAACAGTGACATCTACTTTCAATCTTCCAACACGGTCAAACCAACTGCAAACAAGACTCTAATACTTGCAGCTGGAAATTCCATCATCGTTGAACCGAATGTCACCGTTAAACTCGGTCCTGCCACTTTAATAGCCTCTGTGAACACGAAAGGCGCAGTTAAGCAGTTTCGTCGGCAAAAAAGCTGTGTCTTTCAAGTGCTTGAAGGTGCTTCTATCACTACAACTACAGGAGATATTATCATTGGTCGCCCCAGGAATATTTTGTTCATGCCTTCTGATGGGGGAGCGATCCTATGTCCTGAAATGTGCGTGTGCAATAACCCTACGAATTGTCTTGACAACTGCTGCCCAAACTCAATTGTCTCTGAGGGGGGTGGAGCAAGGCTTATGGCATCCATATTGCCTATCAACCAAGATAGCCCTAATCTGGTTGGAGGTCCTAATATAAAACCGGTCGGAAAACCCTGATTTTACGATGACTGTCCGTGGAACATGGGAAAAACCGAACTACTCGCTCCAATAACCAAGTTGCTAGAGGTAGTCTTTCCACCTTTTTGCTGGCATTGTGATGAGCCTGCGGCTTTGTCGCAGCCTCTATGCCCGAGCTGTGTTAAGCTCTTAGATATCTTGCCTCCTGCAGAGCCTTTCGTGACCTTTGAGGGACAAGGCCCTGCCTGGACGCTGATCAAAGCGCTTAAAAGTGGAAAAGCTCCGCGCCTGGCGGAAGGTCTTGCCGGCTATATGGCTCTGCAATATCTTAAAAGCGATCTTCCTCTGCCAGATTTCATTGTGCCTGTCCCACAATCGCTTCATCGGTCCTTACAAGTCGGCTACAATCCAAGTCTTCTCCTAGCCCAGCATCTGGGTAAAACGCTCGACATACCCGTTGTGCAACTTCTCAAACGAAAGCGGCAGCTTTACTGCCAAATGAAAGTCGACCGTGAACGGCGTTACCTTTTATCGGCAGAGAATTTTCATTGGAAAAAAAGCATTCCAATTGCCGAGAAAACAATCCTACTCGTCGATGACATCATCGGAACAGGAGCCACACTGCGCGCCTGCTGCCAGCGGCTCTACGAGGGGTTTCCCCTCAAGGTGATTAAAATGGCTTGTGTCAGTGAGCCGTAAAATCCGTTGCGAAAAGGTTATACAAAGATCTCAAAAATGGACTTGGAAAGTCCATTTCCACACAATTTTTGGACTTTGCAAGTCCATTTTTCTAGAATAATGAGTTGCTTTTAGGTTCAAAAGAGGAGCGAGCAAAGACCCTGAAATTAGATTTCCTTTGAAAATATGGAGTGAGAATCATCATGAGAGCAATGGGACCAATGAACCTATCCGCAAAGTCTAAGTATGGCTTTTTGCGTCTTTTCTCCTCTGTTCTTACGCCCCTTCTTGGCCTACTTAATCAAGTATGTCCTGCAAAGGGGCATAAAAACAGAGAAAAAAATCCATCAAAAATCCATGACTTAGACTTTGCGGATAGGTTCATAGCAAAAAATCACCACTTCGAAAATTTTCCGCTCAACCTAAGATTCCTTTTTAAGAAAGTCATGCATGCTGCGTGCTATTGGCTTACAATTTTTCAATACTTCTTTGTCTTCAGTCACCAATATCACATCGAAATCCAATGCAAGTCCGACAAAATGAGCATCATATACACTGATTTTATGCTCGATTGAGAATTTTAAAGCCTTTCTACTATCTACAACGATTTCAGAGCCTTGCAATTCATTCAATACATAGTTGAAATGCTGAATCACTTCGTGCACGTCTCTGGATTCTTTTCTTGCTAACTTGGATATAACATTTGCATACTCTTCCTGCCATAAGGGAGGAAGTATCCAGGCGGCATCTTTTTGTCGAACTTTTTGCGCTATGTCGGTTAGAAGGGTTTCGTTAAAAAGATGTACGACAAGACAAGTATCAGCAACAATCATTCATGGCCTTCATCGATGGCTCTTTCAATAAACTGATCAGAAATTTTTTCCCTCCATTTAAAGGGTTTGGGCTGTCTTATTCGATTACTCTGTATGGATAATCCAGTTGCAAGAGCTACAATTGCCTCTTGTGTTTTGCTACGATTATGCTCATTAGCTGATTCCTCTAGGAGCTTAAAGATCTCAATAGGTATATTTCTGATCAAAAAATCACGGGTCTGCTTTCGCTTCATAACCACCTCATCTATCACTATGATAGCATTTTGATATCTTTCTTTCAATAATTAGATGTAACAGGCTAAAAAGCAAAGTGTTACATTTTTTTAAAAAATCGCAGGTGAGTCAGGATCAGGCCACTCTCTCGGTTTTTTCTTGACTTGGCTGCCAAGCCCTATTAGGTTCGGTTTGTGCAGTTGGAAAAGCGATTTTTGCTTTAGCAATGATGTCTGGCGATGGATCTTCCTTGGGTTTAATCTTAGAGGGAGGAGTAGGGAGTGGTTTTTTGTGGGGGGAGGAAGCATTTTCAGCAATAGGGGGAGTGGACATAAAATTTTCTCCTTTGCGGGTTACTTAAACCAAGGTCAGACTGGTCATTATTGTACTGACGAGATCAGCTGCCCAAGTTCTTTCACATTTTCGTGTTCTGCACCCAATGTCTGCACACAAAGATCGTAAGTCGGTTGTAAGGACAGGAGCTGGGATACAGGAAGTTTTTTAGTAACAATAATTACCGAACATAGTGACTTCAAAATATCTGGATGGGATTTCATGTGTATTTTGCATCGCATTTCCAATGATAATTTAAAGTAATACAGAGCTTTTTCAGAGTTTTCAAGGCCTTTATAAACTTTGCCAATATTGTTGTAGCTTCGGGCGACATCGGGATGATTTTCGCCCAAGACTTGTAGACTAACTTTCAAAGCTTTTTGATGATACTCGAGTGCTTTTTCATACTCCCCAAGGCTATTATAGACTTCGCCAATATTGTTGTAGCTTGCGGTAACTAAGGGATTATTTTCGCCCAAGACTTGTGGACTAATTTTCAAAGACTTTTGATAATACTCTAGGGCTTTTTCATACTCCCCAAGGCTTTGATAGACTTCGCCAATATTGTTGTAGGTTGCGGCGACAAGGGGATGATTTTCGCTCAAGACTTGTAGACTAATTTTCAAAGACTTTTGATAATACTCTAGGGCTTTTTCATACTCTCCAAGTCTACTATAGACTTCGCCCATGTTGTTGTAGCTGAAGGTGACATCGGGATGATGTTCGCCCAAGACTTGGAGCCTAATTTTCAAAGACTTTAGATAACACTCTAGGGCTTTTTCATACTCTCCAAGTCGATAATAGACCATGCCAATACTGTTGTAGCTTGTGGCAACATCGGGATGATTTTCCCCTAGTTCTTGTAGCTTAATGTTCAAAGCTTTTTGACAATACCCGAGTGCTTTTTCATACCCCCCAAGTCTTTGATAGACAGTGCCAATATTGTTGTAACTTTTGGCAATATCGGGATGATTTTTGCCCAAGAGTTGTAGCGAAATTTTCAAATCCTTTTGACAATACTCAAGGGCTTTTTCATACTCCCCAAGGTGTCTATAGAGTTCGCCAATATTGTTGTAACTTGTGGCGACATCGGGATGATTTTCGCCCGAGACTTGTAGCCTAATTTGCAAAGCCTTTTGAAAATACTCGAGGGCTTTTTCATATTCTCCAAGGTTTTTATAGACAACGCCAATATGATTGTAACATGTGGCGACATCGGGGTGATTTTCTCCATATTTTGCTCTAGCTATTTCCAATGCTTTCATATATCTCGGAAGAGCATCCTTT